>NZ_CP053921.1:2581288-2881288 GCF_013260645.1 Erythrobacter mangrovi
CGATGCGTCGAACGTTGACCGCGCTGAGCCCTTCTTCGAGCGCGATCGCTGCGCTCGCATCAAGAATCTGGTCTCGACGACTGCCACTGTCCATTCGCCGCCGCGTGCCCGGTGATTGACGCGGCTGACGAGCGCCAAGGGCCACCGCCTCGCTCAATCCGACCGGCGGCGGGGGCAGGTCCGGCCGTTCGTCCCGCGCATCTTCATTGCGCATCCAATGCGCGCGACTGGGCCGGGGAATGTTGAGGCGATCGCAAATCTTGGCGAGACCATTGCCTGTCAGGCCATACCTTGCAGCCACCTTGCCCATTGGTTCCCGCCAGATCTGGCTGAACAGTTCGGCACGCGTGAGCTGCATCGCAAAGCCAATAGCCCAGCGTTCGATTGCTGTCCATTCACGCCTTCAGTGCGCGCAAAAGCGTCCGTCAGTCACGACTCATACCGCATTTTCAAAATCCCTTATTGTTAGATTGTAAATATCGCGATATCCCTCATCCAAAGAGAAAGGGAGGAATCGGGTGAATCGTCTTCGGAGGGCGACTGTCGGCGCCATTCTTGTAGCGTCATTCTCGCAAGCTAGCTTCGCGCAGATGCCAAAGGAGATTACTCCCGCGGTAGTGCAAGTCGAGGCTGGCAGCCTGGTGGGTTCTGATGAAGATGGCATACTTGTTTTTCGAGGAGTCCCCTACGCGGCCCCGCCCGTCGGCAATCTTCGCTGGCGCCCGCCGCAGCCAGTGGCACATTGGCCAGGAGAGAGGGCGGCCAGCGCGCACGATGCGCCTTGCCCACAGCCGGTAGATCTCGATGCGACCGTAGCGAACTTCGGCGGCGTCAGCGGCGCTCAGTCCGAAGACTGTCTCTACCTCACTATCTATGCGCCTCCGAAAACCAGGAAGGCACCGGTCCTTGTGTGGTTTCATGGTGGCGCGTTCTTCCTCGGTGCGGGTCATCTTGGATCCTACGATGGGACCGCGAACGCTCGCGATGGTGTCATCACCGTAGGGGTCAACTATCGTCTCGGCGCGCTGGCCAATTTCGTCCATCCGGCGCTCGCAGCGGAGTTTCCCGAGGAAGCCAAGGGCAACTATGCCTTGCAGGACAGCGTGGCGGCGCTCGAATGGGTTCGGGAAAATATCGCAGCTTTCGGCGGCGACCCGCAGAATGTAATCATCGCGGGGCAGTCGGCAGGCGGGGGCATCGTCACTGCCCTGCTATCGCTCCCTGCTGCGAAGGGCCTGTTCGGCAAAGCCATAGTCCAATCCGGAAGCCTGCTTCTGCCTGATCGCGATCCGCACGACGCGAGCAAGCTGGCTGTAGGGGCGCTCACCAAGATAGGTGTTGCTCCCGACATTGATGCATCCGGGCTTCGCGCAATTTCCGCCCAGACCTTCGCCGCGTCACCAGACCTCCGCACCGGATTCTTCTTCACCAGCGATGCGAAGTACAAGCCGATGTCGACGATCGCAGCCCTACGGGCGGGCAAGGAAGTCGACGTGCCGCTGCTCGTAGGCTCGAACGCCGGAGAACGCGGCTTCAGTGCGGCCAGAACCTTTGCCCGATTGGCGGGTGATGAGGGCACCCCCGCCTTCCTCTACCGCTTCGAACATGTACCGGCATTTCGTACGGGAGAATGGACCAAGGGCCCAATCCACTCGGCCGAACTCATGTTCAGCTTCGACTCGATCGATCGTTCAAGCTGGGGCGGAGAACACGCCGATGCGACAGATCGTGCAATCGCCAGAACCGTAAACAGCTGCTGGATTGCGTTCATGAAAATGTCGCCCGGCGAGCGTTCGTTCAAGTGCGGCAACGGCTTCGAATTCAGACCCTACGGCGAAGGCGGCGATGCCGCGCGGTTCCAGACCGGTGGCCCCGTGATGGCCCCCGCAGACGGTCTGCCAGACGGGCCCGACGCAGAGAACTAAGCCAACGCCGATGGAGCGTCTGCGGCGCATGTGACGACGAAATAACAGGAAATGAATTCTCAGGGAGAGAGATATGAACCGGAAATCGCGTTATCTTTGGGGAACAATACTGTCCCTTCCGCTGATCACCTTGGCCGCCAGCCCTGCAAGTGCGCAATCTGCGCCTGCAAGTGATGACGCGGAGGCGAGCCAAACTGCTTCCCCTGACCCGAGCACCACAATCATTGTTACCGGTTCCTACATTCGTGGCACTTCGGAAGAGGGCGTGCTGCCGGTCGACGTGTTCGGATTGGACGAACTCAATGAACGGGGCATCGACAGTCCTCTGGAGTTCATCAAGACCCTGCCCTCGGTTGGCCCGGTTCTGGGGGATTCCAATCAGTACGCCGCCGGCGGTAGTCAGGGGGTCGGGTCGATCAACCTGCGCAGCCTGGGAAGAGAGCGCACGCTGGTGCTCATGAACGGGCAAAGGTTCTTCCCCGAACCCGGAGACGGTGCGGCGGATACAAACCTGATCCCCTTGTTCGCGCTACAAAGGGTCGAAGTGCTCAAGGATGGTGCGGCATCGACCTACGGTTCCGACGCCATCGCGGGTGTTGCCAATTTCATTACCCGCAAGAACTTCGAGGGGATAGAAGTCGCCGGCAACTGGCAATTCGTCAATGGGTCGGATGACAACTATCAAGCCAGTATCCTGGCCGGGAAGAATTTTGGAGCGGCCAACATTCTTGTGGGTGCCGGCTTCCAGCATCGCTCGGAGCTGCCTGCTACGGAGCGTGCATTCACCCAGCGCCCCTATGAGGTTAACCCTTCGGGCTGGTCGCCCCTAAACAACCCTGGGGTCTATCTGCCGCAGACCGCGACAGGTACCACACTGGGCATCGGGATAGATGGACGGTTGCTTGATGCATGCGATGCAGTGGGCGGTATCGAAGTACCGATTTCGACCTTTACCACCTGCCGTTATTCCTATGTCCCCTTCGTCAATTTGATCGAGAAGGAGGATCGCTATCAGGTCTATGGCCAGGTCACAGTCGATCTGTCGGATACACTGTCTTTCCATGCGGACGCGCTCTACTCGCATACCGAGGTCCCCGAACTAGGGTACTCTCCGAGCTACCCTCCCACGCAAAGCGTGCGGGGGCCAGGCACGAGTTCGCGATTCATCGTGCCGCGTAGCAACCCCTTCTATCAGAATTACATCGATACGACCTTTGGACCCGGATCCGTGCCCGATCGCTTCTCGGCCTATTCGGTGATCGTGTTGTGGCGACCATTCGGTTCCTCGAGCAACCCTCTGGATCCCCGCGGCGCGGGTGAAGGCGGGGCGTTCAACAATGCCTGGCGCATAACCGGTGGATTCGAAAAGGAGTTCTCGGACAGTTTCCGCGTCAATCTCGACGGGCTGTTTTTGCGCAGCCACCGCAAGGCATTCTCGTACGATTTCGTCAGTGACAGGCTGCAGCGCGCGCTCAACGGCTTGGGTGGACCTGCCTGTACCGGAACAACGCCAGGCGCCAATGGGTGCCAGTACCGGAATCCCTTCATCAGCCAATCGCCCGGCAACGCAGCGCTTGGGCTGACCAACCCCGCATATGTTCCGGGAACAGAGAACAGCGAGGAACTCATAACATGGGCGCGCCAGCAGAATGGTACTTCGGCCTATGAGGAATTGTGGACCGCCGATCTGGTTTTCAGTGGCGAAACGCAAATCGGAGGGATGGAGCTTGGCTATGCCTTTGGCGCCCAACACCGCGACAGCCATTTCGTCACCCGACCGGTCAACAGGTTTAGCGATCCCGATGCCTATCCCTGTGCAATCGATGGCGACCGCACCTGTCTCGATGATCCAACCGACAATCTTGTGCCCGTCGGCGCCTTTACCTTCCTTGGCCAGTATCCGGCCGCCAACCTGAGTCAGTCCATCAATGCCCTGTTTGCCGAGGTCAAACTCAATCCGATTGACTCAATCGAACTGATCGGTGCGGTACGATTTGAGGATTACGGCGACCCGGTCGGATCGACCATCAACCCCAAATTCTCTGCCAGAGTCCAGGCAACTGACTTCCTCGCACTCAGAGGTTCAATAGGCACGACCTTCCGTGGTCCACTGCCGGGAGATCTGACCCCGGCAGGCGCCAGTGCAGTCGCGGGTATCAGCGCCATCAACAACGAATATCGTGCGACGGACTCGGGCGGGAACCCCGATCTCGATCCCGAAACGGCCCTGACCTACAACGTGGGCGCGGTACTGACCTTCGGCGGATTCACATTCAGCGCGGATTTCTGGACCTACGAGTTTGAGGGCCGGTTTACCGACTTGCCGTTCCAGGCGATCGCTAATCTCGTCGCCCCGGGCACCTCGGGCAACCAGTTGGTGGATTGTTCCAGCCCGTTCACGCAGTTCGTCACCTTCCAGGGTGGCGCGTGCACACAGGGGACGACCATTGCGCGCGACATTGCCCGCATCCGCACGCAAACCGTCAACGGGCCGGACGTCACCACCCGCGGCCTCGATCTGACCCTCAACTACAACGACACATTCGGTAGCGTGGACGTAAATGTCGGCATCAATGCGACCACCGTTCTGACCTACAAGTTCGGAGATTTCGAGTACAACGGCCTGCTCTTCAGCGAAGGATATGAGGCAGCTGGCTGGTCAAACTTCGGGCGTGCACCCGGAACGGTCTCGAAGTGGCGTGGCAGCGCGTTCGCCTCACTCGGATTCGGGCGGGCCACAGTTACCTACAACGCTCTCTATATCAGCGGAGTGGACGACAATCGCTGCTACAACCAGACCACAGGCGCCGTGATCGATCCGTGTGCGGTGACTGAGTTCGGTGGCACGAATTTCGGTCGTCATGTCGGCAGCTATATGCAGCACGACCTGCTCGCTTCGGTCGATCTTGAACTGGCAGGCGTCGATGTCACACTGACTGGCGGGGTTGAGAATATCTTTGACCGCGATCCTGCGGGAGCCCGCCTTGAATACGGCTATGACCCGTTCATCGGCACTTCCATCGGGCGTACGTTTAAGATCGCAACCAAGGTTCGCTTCTGACTCCTCTCAGGAGCGAAGGCGCGGGGTGCGGCCTGCGATTCCTGCCGCATCCCAACGGAGGGTCGGTCGAACTCTCAGGCCGACCCTCTTTTTGTTTGTAGACCTACCGAATGGGACACGAGATGATGAAACCAAGCTTCTGGCTCACCGCAACTGCCCTTCTCCTTGCGGGGCCGCTGGAGGTGGCGGCCCAGGATGCAACGCCCATAGTCGCGACCGATAGCGGTCGCGTTCAGGGTCTCGCGCAGGGTGGCGTCGATACCTTTCTCGGCATTCGATATGCCGCCCCGCCAATCGGCAGGTTGCGGTTCCAGCCGCCCCAAAAGCCAGACGCATGGAGCGAAGTGGCCGACGCCACGGGAATGGGCGCGCCCTGCATGCAGTTCTACACCCCCAGCGGCCCGAACTCCTCCGATCTTACCCGGCAGATCCAGGGAATTTTTCCCACCGGCACAGAAGCCAAGACCGACAATGAGGATTGCCTGTTCCTCAATGTTTGGACCCCCGACGCATCCCACGGCACCAGGCCAGTGCTGATCTGGTTCCACGGAGGCGGGTACAACTATGGTTCGGGTGGCTGGCCCGCCTACAATGGTCGCAACCTTGCCGCCAAGGGCGATGTGGTGATCGTCACGGTCAATCACCGGCTCAACGCATTCGGCTACCTAAACCTTGCCGAGAAGTTCGGGTCAGATTTTGCCGCGTCGGGGAATGTGGGCAATCTGGACTTGGTCAGGTCACTCGAATGGGTGCGCGACAACATCGCTGCCTTCGGCGGTGATCCGGGCAATGTCACGATCATGGGCGAATCCGGTGGCGGATCCAAGGTCAGCCACCTTATGGCGATGCCCGCAGCAGCCGGTCTGTTTCACAAGGCGATCGTGCAATCGGGCCCTGGCGTCATCAGCGGCAAGCCCGCGGATGCCGCACGCTACGCCGACGAAATTCTTGCCGCAGCTGGAGTTTCGACAGCTGCGGAGCTTCGCTCGATACACCCCGAGGCGCTCCTGGCGGCGGTTCGCAAGGCGAGCCCCGCCGATGCGGGATTCGGACGCGGCCCATCGTTCGGGCCGATTGCCGACGGCACGATCGTCCCGCGCGATCCGTTCATACCCGCAGCGCCGCCGCAATCTCGCAACATCCCGCTCATGATCGGCTACAACAAGGACGAGATGACCCTGTTCCTTGCTGCCCAACCCTGGTTCGGACGGATCGACGACGCGGCGCTGGATATGATGGCCAAGGGTATGGGCGAAGATGCGGTCGCTACAATTGCGGCCTATCGCAAAATGTACCCCGATTACTCACCAACCTACATCGCTTCTGCCGCGATGGGCGCTCGCTTCGTTCGTGGCACCTATCTGCTAGCCGACCAGCAAAGTAGCACTGCGGAGGCGCCGGTCTACGTCTACCGGCTGACCTGGGAAACCCCAGTGGGGAATGGTGTGTTCAAGACACCTCATACGCTCGATATCCCGTTCATGTTCGACAACGCTGAGGAGAGTGCTGCCCTAGTGGGAAGCGGTCCCGAGCCGCAAGTCATGGCCGAGATGATGAGCGATGCCTGGCTAGCCTTTGCGAAGACCGGAACCCCCAAGAGCAGGCTGTTGCCCGATTGGAAGCCCTATCGGCCAGACCATCGACTGGTCATGGAACTAGACGTCAAGCCACGCCTGGTCGACGATCCCGAGGGGACCATTCGCACGATCGGACGATAGGTGTGCCTGCTACTGCTTTTTGGTCGGAGCATGCCGACCCGCGGGCGCAAGCGCATCTGACCGATTGCCCTGCTTCGAGAGTGCAGGGCAAGTTGCCATATGCGTACCTAGTTTTCTGCGATGTCAGATATAGCCACTCTATAAGAATGATAATTATCATACCCGATATTCGAAATTAGGGGAAGCGCCCTTGCCTCTTCGACCTTCCACCGACTACATCAAGCCAAAGCCGGTAGAAGCCGGCAGTTGAACGAGGAGAGTCTGACATGCGTGATGCCGTTATCGTGTCCACCGCGCGCACGCCGCTTGCAAAGTCGCTCCGCGGAGCATTCAACGCCACCCACCCGGTGCAACTCGGCGCGTGGTCCGTCGAGGCGGCGGTCGAGCGCGCAGGGGTATCGAGCAAAGAGGTGGAAGACGTGATTGTGGGCGCGGCCAGCCAAGGTGGCGCACAAGGCTTCAACATGGGGCGCCAGATCGCCTTGCGCGCCGGAATGTCGGTCGACGTTGCGGGCATGACCATCGACCGTCAGTGTTCGAGTGGCCTGATGGCGATAGCTACAGCGGCAAAGCAGATCATCGTCGATCGGATGGATATCTGCGTCGCAGGCGGGGTCGAATCGATCACTGCAATCCGCAACAATGTCGGCAAGCCGATGCGGGACGAAGTGCTGCTCAAGATGCATCCTGACATCTTCATGCCGATGATCGGTACGGCGGAAGTCGTGGCCAAGCGTTATGGCATTTCTCGCGCCGATCAGGACGCCTACTCGCTCCAGTCGCAGCAGCGCACGGCGGCGGCTCAGGCCAGTGGCCGTTTCGACGATGAAATCATAACTGTCTCGACCGTGATGGAAGTCAAGGACAAGGCCACCGGGGAAACTTCCCGTCAGGATGTCTCGATCTCGATGGACGATTGCAACCGTCCCGACACGACGATCGAAGGCCTGGCCAAGCTCCAACCCGTGATGGGCGACGGCTATGCGATCACGGCCGGCAACGCCAGCCAGCTCGCCGATGGATCGGCGGCCAGCGTGCTGATGGAAGCCAAGATCGCAAAGGCACGCGGCGTTGCACCGCTGGGCCGGTATCTTGGGATTGCAGTCGCAGGAACCAAGCCTGATGAAATGGGTATCGGGCCGGTATTTGCGATCCCCAAGCTGCTTAAGCGCTTTGACTTGACCGTGGACGACATTGGGCTGTGGGAGCTCAACGAAGCGTTCGCAGTGCAAGTCCTCTATTGTCGTGACAAGCTTGGAATCCCCGATGACCGGCTCAACGTGAACGGAGGATCGATCGCGATTGGCCATCCCTTTGGAATGACCGGTGCGCGCTGTGTTGGCCACGCCCTGATCGAAGGGCGGCGACGCGGGGTCAAATATGTCGTCGTGACGATGTGCGTGGGAGGGGGAATGGGCGCAGCCGGACTCTTCGAGGTGCTGTGATGGCTACTGTTGATGTTGCACAGCCCCTGAGCTCAACCATCGAGTGGTCTCCGCCCGAGAACTGGCCGGCTCGCAGCCGCGCGGAATGCAGGGCCATCCTGACCGCCCCGGGACAGCGCTTCGAAATGGAGGAAATCGAGATCCGCGGGATCAGGCTGCGGACCTGGAAGAACGCGCCACCCAACCTACGTGCCATCGCTCTGCTGGGCCAGTCGCATGCCGACCGTGAGTTCGTCATCTACGAGGACGAGCGGGTCAGCTACGATTCGTGGTTTCGGGCGGTCGCAAATCTGGCTCACGACTTGCGCGCGCGAGGGATCGGAAAGGGGGATCGCGTAGCCCTGGCCATGCGCAACTTGCCGGAATGGCCGGTCGCCTTCTTCGCTGCGACAACGATCGGCGCAGTATGCGTCCCGCTCAACGCATGGTGGACGGGGGCAGAGCTGTCATTCGGCCTCTCGGATTCGGGTGCGAAGGCGCTGATCTGCGATAGCGAGCGCTGGGAACGTATTGCCCCGCACCGCGGAGAATTTCCAGGTCTTGAGACGGTCCTTGTCACTCGCCATGAGGGCGAGCCGAGCGCTGCAGAGCGGCTTGAAGGGGTCATTGGCACTCCCCGCGAATATGCGTCCCTTCCACTTCGTGAATTGCCAGCCGTTGAGATCGCGCCGGAAGACGACGCCACGATTTTCTATACGAGCGGCACCACCGGCAAACCGAAAGGTGCGCTCGGCACGCATCGCAACCTGTGCACCAATATCCTTTCGGGCGGTTACAATGCCGCATGCGCGGTCTTGCGCCGCGGGGAGGCATTGCCCGAGCCCAAACCAAGGACGGGGCTTACAGTTATTCCGCTGTTCCACGTCACGGCCTGTTCGGCAGGCCTTATGAGCAATATTGCCGCCGGCAATACGATGATCTTCATGTACAAGTGGGACGCGGTTCAGGCCTTCAAGATCATCGAGCGGGAGAAGGTATCTTCGACTGGTGGTGTGCCAACGATCGCATGGCAGTTGCTCGAACATCCGGAACGCAAGAACTACAACCTGTCGAGTATCGAAGCCATCGGCTATGGCGGCGCCCCTGCCGCACCCGAACTCGTACGCAAGATACACGAGGTCTTCGGTGCCCTCCCCGGCAATGGCTGGGGCATGACCGAAACGATGGCGACGGTGACCGGACATTCGTCCGAGGATTACCTCAATCGGCCCGACAGCTGTGGCCCGCCTGTGGCTGTGGCCGATCTCAAGATTATGAGTGACGACGGAACCCGCGAATTGCCGGTGGGCGAGATCGGCGAGTTGTGGGCCCGCGGACCAATGGTCGTCAAAGGTTATTGGAACAATCCCGACGCGACGGCCGAAACCTTCATCGATGGTTGGGTCCGCACCGGCGACCTTGCGCGACTGGATGAGGAAGGTTGGTGCTACATTGCCGACCGCGCCAAAGACATGATCATTCGTGGCGGCGAGAACATCTACTCATCGGAAGTCGAGAATGTTCTCTACGATCATCCGGCAGTTACCGACGCCGCACTGATCGGGCTTCCCCACCAGCAACTGGGCGAAGAGCCGGCAGCTGTGGTCCACCTCGCTCATGGCGCCCACGTAAGCGAAGACGAGCTGCGCGACTGGGTTGCCGTTAGATTAGCTAGGTTCAAGGTGCCGGCAAGGATCGCATTCTCCAAAGAAACCCTCCCGCGCAACGCCAATGGCAAGATATTGAAGAAGGACCTGTTCAGCTTCTTTTGAGGATTGCCGGTTGGTCATTGTTGGCAGGTGCTGGGTCGGTGGCGTAATGCCGGACGAATTGGGGTAACCGATGGCAAGAGAGTCCGACGTGACCAGCAAGTTCGGCAAGAAGCGCGATGCGATTGTGCAAGCAGCGTCTGTCCTGATTAATGAAACGGGTGTGCAGGCGACTACTCTCACCAAGGTTGCAAAGGCAATCGGCCTCAACGCGACGAGCGTGACCTACTATTTTCCTCGCAAGGAACAGATGCTGGTCGCAACCTATGGCCAGACGATCTCCCTGATGAAGGACGTGTCCGCAGAAGCGCTTGCCCAGAACACGGTTCAGGCCCGCATCGCAAAGTTCATCTCACTTCACGTGGCAATGCGAGACAGGATCCGCCGAGGCGAACGCGGCTTGATAACCGCACTGTCGGAGATTAGGTCGCTTGAACCCGAGCATCAGGACCTGTTGCTCAACGGCTACCGTGAGGTCGTCAATGATGTCCGCTCCTTCTTCGGACCGCCAGCCGACGAACGAGAGCGCGCGTTGTTCTCCGCCAGGGCTCATATCCTGATCGAGGCCATGCTCTGGTGGCCAGTGTGGTCGCTGCGCTACTCTGTTCTTGATTTCCCTCGCGTGGAACGGCGGATAATCGACCTGTTCTGCTTCGGCATTCCTGCGCAGCGGGGCGATTGGCAGCCGGCCCCGCTCGAAGACGGGGGATGGCGCAGTCAGGCGTCTAAAACCGCAAGTCAGACCGACGAGTTCCTGCGCGCAGCGACCATCATGATAAACGAGCGCGGCTATCACGGTGCCTCGGTTAACCGCATCGCCGAAGCGCTCAATGTGACCAAGGGCAGTTTCTATCATCACAACAATGCCAAGGACGAACTCGTTCTGGATTGTTTTCAGCGCAGTTACGACCGCCTTTCCAAGGTGCAAATGGCAGGCACCAGGATGGAAGGCTCGCATTGGCATCGCCTTTCGAGCGTCCTGAACGAGCTTATGGAGCTGCAGTTCTTCGACGCGATGCCCCTGCTGAGGACAACCGCGCTCCAGGCTCTGGACAGCGCGCAGAAGACCGATGTGGTGATGCGATCCAACCGGCTGGCGCGGCGCTTTGCCGGTTTCCTCATCGACGGTTTCGAGGATGGCTCGGTGCGCGCGATCGATCCGTTGGTGGCGAGCCAGGTGCTAATGTCGACGCTAAACGGCGCCTATGAGGCCAGACGTTGGGCTTCGCGCTTCGATACAAGACAGGAAGCAATCTCGACTTATCTGTCCGTACTCTCGCATGGAATGCTCGCCGAACCAGACTAGCCGCGGCTTCAATGGTGGTGGCGCGGCTCTCGCACCTTTGTGAGCAGGAGCGACAAAGCAAAGACCTGAGCGAACAGAACCATTGCAAATAGCGGTACGAAGCCTTGGGCTGCTACCAGTATTCCCGCGAGGATCGGTCCGCTGGCCGCAATCGCGCCCTCGACCGTTGTCACCAAAGCAAGCCGCATGGGCGTATCCTCCATCTTGCCGAACTCGAGCACCATGGTGGTTGAAGCCAGCATCCAGCCGGATCCGCCAATTCCCAGCAATGTGAATGCGGCATAGAACGGGATGAGGCTGCTTCCAACAATCATCAGCACGACGCCTGCCGCTGAACAGCACAGGGCAATCAGATAGACCAGCTTGAAGCCAAACCTGTCGCCCAGCGGGCCCCAGATCACATTGGAAACCGTGTCCGAACCAAGGAACGCAAAGCTCAATCCGCCGATCAGGGCGCCATCAAGTCCCAGTCTGCTGCCAGCATAGACGATCCAGAATGGGGCCCCGACGCGAGCCATGGTCGAAAAGGCCTGTACAACCAGGAACGCCCCAAAATCCTTGTCCCGCACCAGCTCCGGAAATTGCCGGAAGCGCTCCCGGATCGAGACTTGTGGCCGCGAGATCGGTGCGACCGGTTCGCGGATCAGGTATTTCAGCGCGACCAGCCCTGCGCTGGTGAGGAGAAACGCGAACAGGAAAGTGGTCGCATATCCGTTGCCCAGCCAGTTGTCCGCGATCAGGTAGTTTCCGGCTGCCCATGCAAGCACCGCGGCAATGAGTCCGCCGGCGAAATTGCGGTATCCCTGAAGGCGCCCGCGTTTCCGGATGGGGATGAGCTTGCTCATCAACATCTGGAAAGCGACCCGCTGGGCCCCGGTGAAGAATCCGAGGAAAAGGAAACAGGCGAAGGTCACCAACATCAGGGCGTGGCCCGTCAGAAACCACCCGGCCAAGGCCAGGCAGAGAATCATGACCCGCATCATCGAGCCGACGCGGACGGCGAACGGCAGGATGTAGCTACGGTGCTCGATCCGGGATCCGGTTAGGATAGGACTGACTGTCGCCCCAAGTTGCAGCATTGCCGATCCAAGCCCTACCGCCGCCGTGCTGCCGGTGAGCAGCAAGAGGTAGGCAGGGATAATGGTGGGCGCGTAGATCAGGCGAAACCCCGTCATCCCCAGCACACCATGGATGAAATTGGCCCGGTAGTTTCGCGACAGGTTCTCCTCGACAAACTGCTCGTGTCGCTCGAGGGCATGGCGACGCGGGTCGTCCACGACGGTGGATCTCAGGTCGGTGTCCAATTGTCCGGCTCAGCTATCTCACCGGTGAACCGAATGAACCATCGCGGATTGCCTGCTCGCGAGCCTCGGCTTCGCGCGCGCGCAGCCGTTCCACATTCTCGCGATGGCTGTTCTCCGTGATTGGGTACAACAGCAGGAAGAGCGCCCCGACGGACCACAACCCAAACGACGCCGGTATGTAATGCACGAGCAGGCTCTTCTCCATTGCCACCGTGACCTGCGACAATTCGACCCGTGCAGGGAACTGGGACAGTTCGAGCACGATCCCCGCTGCGAGGATTCCGAGCCCTGCCGAGCATTGCTGCATGAAACTCGATGCAGCGAAGAAAACTCCGGCCGTATGCTGTCCGGTGCGCACGGCATGGTCTTCCACCACGTCTGCCAGCATGGAAGAGGTGTTGATCAACGAGATGGCGATCATCGAACCGTATACCGCACCGATCACGAACAGCGTTGGGACGAGATAGGGATGTCCCGGGCGGAAGAAGAGATCGAAATAGGTCAGGACCAGCGGCGACAACCCGAGGACTATTCCGCCGATTGCCATGCACATCGAAGTGTTGCGCTTGCCAAACCAGCGAGAGAAATACGGCGCCAATGGTGCCGCCAGGGTGGCCGCGACCAGGCTATCGAAGGTCAGCAGTGCCAGCTGACCGGATTGCAGCTTGAAGACATATGTCCCGAAATAGAGGGTCGTTGCCGAGTAAAGGCCTATCGCGGTGTACTTGAATACACCGAAGGCAAAGATCGCCAGAAAACCGCGGTTGCGGAACGCACTGAACATTTCCTTTAGATGCGATGGAGGTGTTGCACCTTCCCCCAACTCATCCCGCTGGCGCAAGAAGGGAACACGCTTGAGGGTGCCGAAGCCGCAGGTCAGGATAGCAAGGAAGATCAATCCCCCTCCAAGCCATGCAAACTTCACATATCCTTCCGGATTTAGCTGCCCGCGCTCGAACTCTGGCGTAGCCACGAAGAAGACCGCGAGCGAAAAGGCCGTGAAGCCGAATGTCCCGACATAACCAAACCAATAGCGCAGCCCGAAGAGTTTCGTGCGTTCGGAATAGCTATCGGTCAGCTCGGGAGTCATCGCGCTAGAGGGAATTTCGAACGCACTGATTGACATGCGCGTCAGCGACGCAATGACAAAAATCCAGACCCCCATCTGCAAATCATCAAGTCCAGCGGGAGGAAACCAGGCCAGGACAAAGAACACAGCCGTTGGTAGCGCCGAGCCGAGTATGAAGGGGTGCCGCCGCCCAATCCTCGAGCGAGTCACGTCCGACCAGCGACCAATGAATGGGTCTGCTACTGCATCCACGAGCAAGGTGAGCGCAATGGCTCCCGAGACTATCGCCGCCGGGACCCCAAGAACCTGATTGTAGTACAACAGGAGATAGGTGGAGAACGCCGCATTCTTCACGCCATTGGCAACCGCGCCAAAGCCATAGCTAAGGCGCTGCGGGCGGGTCATCGTAGGTATCGACATGTGCATCGCCCTACTCCGCCAACTCGACGATTTCGTCAGCAAGCGCATAGAGCGCCCGGGCCCGCTTCCGCCGCTCGATCAGCGAGTAGTCCGGGAACATCGGATCATCGATATCGCGATAATTTCGCAAATGTTGCTTGGCGACGGTGACCTTGTGGACCTCGGTCGGCCCGTCAGCGATGCCCATGACCATCGACCCGATCAGGCTGCCAACAAAGGGCATTTCGTTCGATACCCCAAGCGATCCGTGTATGTGAATGCAGCGGTGCGCGATGTCGTGGTAAACCTTTGGCATCAGAGCCTTGATCGCAGCGATGTCCTTTCGGACCCTCCGATAGTCCTGGTACTTGTCGATCATCCAGGCAGTCTTCAGGACAAACAACTTGAACTGTTCGAGCTCGATATAGCTGTCGGCAATCTGCATCTGGACGGATTGGTAGTCGGCGATGGTGCCGGTCCGTGTCTTGCGACTAACCGCACGGCGGCTCATCGCGTCAAGCAGACGACGACAGGTGCCGACGGTCCGCATGGCATGGTGCACGCGCCCGCCTCCAAGCCTTGTTTGTGAAATCGCGAAGGCGCCACCTTGCTTGCCGAGCAAATGATCCGCTGGGACGCGAACATCCGTGTAGCGCACGTAACTTTCGGAACCGTCCTCCTGCCCGTAGACACCAACGTTGCGGACGATCTCTACTCCTGGTGTGTCAACCGGGACGATGAACATGCTCATCCGCTCATGCCGTGGCGCTTCAGGGTCGGTCACCGCCATCACAATCAGGAAGTCGGCCCACTTGCCGTTGGTCGAGAACCACTTCTCTCCGTTGATCTTCCAGTGGTTCCCGTCGATTTCGGCATGAGTCACGAAATTGGTAGGGTCGGAGCCGCCTTGCGGTTCGGTCATCGAAAAGGCCGAAACGATCTCATTCTCAAGCAATGGTTCGAGATACCGCTTTTTCTGTTCTGGCGTACCATAGTGGGCGATGATCTCTGCGTTACCCGTGTCCGGAGCCTGGCAACCGAATACGATCGGTGCAAAACTTGCTCCACCCAGGATCTCGTTCATCAAGCCTAGTTTGACCTGACCGTAGCCTTGCCCTCCCAGTTCCGGTCCAAGGTGGCAGGCCCATAAGCCTTTGCGCTTAACCTCTTCCTGCAAAGGGCGGACGAGTTCATTTCGTCGAGCGTTCTTGACGTCGTAGGGATGGATCCCGAGCAAGCCGAGTGGTTCGACCTTCTCTCGGACGAACTCTTCCATCCAATCGAGCTTCTGCTGGAATTCAGGATCGGTCTCGAAATCCCACGCCATCGTGCAATCTCCCATTTGCAGCGCTTGTATCCCCTTGAACCAAGGCATACCGCACTTTTAGAATGGGACAAGCGAAAGCTGTTCAAGGTCACAACGACCCGATCAAGGATCGATTGATAAGGCATTACCAGAGCAACCGCACCTTCACCTCTCGGCTCTAGCTGAGAGGAGTTGTCAGTCTCGCATTGTTTCCGGCCTAGCCCCCACGATTGGAGGCGTTTGGCCAAAATTTGGGCTTCCGATGTCGATTAAGCTCACCGTGAATCAGTCAAATGCGGTTGCTCTGGCAACACCTCCACAACCACTTCAACCTCGAACGCCACCTCATCGACAGACAGACCTGCAAGACCCGCCGCTCGGCCGGCCTGGTCGAGGGGCAACCGCTCATGGCCTGAGTGCTTAGCGTACAAGGGACAGCTGCGTCGGCCGGAGAAAAGTGGTGATTAGACTGACAGCACCCATCAAATGCCTAACGCGGCGCCTAACAGGCAGCCGTTCCCCGCGCCTGGCTTATCGCAGTCTGGATAGCGGAATCGCTGCTGTCGAGATCGGCCTTGTAAATCTCGAAATAGCGTGAGCCCGCCTCCCGGCCCGTACAGACCGCGCTCGAAAGCGTGCCAGCCATGCGGTCGGTTGTGTCGCCGGTCTTGGACCAGATGGTCTGGAACAGCAGTGCACGATTGCGCAAGGGGTCAGCTACCTGGGCATAGCGCTGGCTACCCAGTGCATTGAGGTCGGCAGCGAAGATCACGGCATTGGGGACTTGCGTCATCAGGTCGGTGTAGAATGCGCTGCCATCGTTGTCGGGCCGGCAGATTTGCGAGACCGGTGCCGAGATCGCCACTGGGGTTCCGGGAAAGGCGGCGAGCGTTGCATCGGCCGCGCTTTTCCAGGCGGACAGGTAGTTGCTGCGGCTGTAGACCACGGAGCTCTCGCCCGAGCCGAGCATGCCCGTATCACAGGCGACGAGCGACATTTCGGACACCGGCGCGCCGACCGACACTGCGCGGACAATCCCGGTCTGTCCGCGCGCCGAAATGTGGCTGGCGAGCTGTTGAACCAGTCGGTCATAGCGAGCGAGGAACACGTTGTCCCAAGGCACCGGATCGGTGATCGTCCCGCCCAGAATACTGGTGCCTGAGTAAGTTTGCGCGCCCGCCGTGGTCAGCCAGGCCGGCCATGCCCCGCCACTGACACCGATATGGATAGTGACGAGCTTGTTGGCGGCGGCTGCCGCGCTCAGAGCTGCGTCGAGCCGCGACCAGTCGTAGGTGCCGTCGCCAGGTTCCACCAAACTCCAGGCCGCGCGCCACGCCACCCCGTCCACTTCAGGCCTGGCAAGATAGCCTCCGATAACTGTGCCAGTATCGCCCGGATCGGCCAACGCGAAGACTTCGCCTTTCGCAGTCGGAGACGACGTCGGGGTTGGTGAAGGTGTCGGGGTTGGTGAGGGAGTCGTCGAGACGGTTGGCACGTTGCCGGTTGATGAGGGTGATTCCGAGCCGCCACAAGCGGCGCAAAGCAGACTCAGCGCGGAGACGATTGCAAAATGGTTTGTTCGCATGCGGTTCGATACCCCCCTCTTCCGTCTAACCGGTCTTGGCCTTCGCTGTCTGAATGTCCAATTACACAGCATGCTGCCGCTCTGCTGGTGTCGTGGTTTTCGCAGCGCGCACTTCGATGTCAGCTTGGGCCGCTGGCCGCCTGCAGAGTCGCCAGTCCGCTCTTGGCACAGGTCCAGTGGAGGAACTAGGGCCGGCACGGGCGCGCAAGGAAGGCCGGGAACGAGCCGATCTTGAGATGGTCCGCTCATGAATGAGATTCGGCAAGCGCGTGGACCACTCCGCCAGATGGAGAACAGTTAAAGCCCGACTGCCTCCTCCGCCACTTTGCCTGATCGGCTGCCTATCGCTGGCAAACACAAGGGGCGCGGATCGCTGATGGTCCGCGCCCCTTGCCGTCGATGCATGGATTACTGCCCGGTCGCCTGCAGGTAGGCGATCACGTCCGCGCGGTCCTGGCCCTTGGCCATGCCGGCGAAGATCATCTTGGTCCCGGGCACTACCCGCTTCGGCTTCTCCAAATACTGATACAACTTCTCGGGTGTCCAGGTGATCCCGCTGCTGCGGTTGGCTTCAGTGTACTGAAAGCCCTCAACTGCACCTGCCGTGCGCCCGACGACCCCGGCCAGCGAGGGACCGAGTCCATTCTTGCCGGGTTCGACCGAGTGACAGGCCCTGCATTGGGCAAAAACCTGCTCGCCATGCGCGGCATCGCCGGTCAGCGAAGCCAGCGTGGTGCCATCGAGGGTCGTCGTGTCCTCAGCCGTCGGTGCAGGTGCCTCGGGCTCCGCAGTCGCAGTTGGTACCGCGGAGTCGGCGGCCGTATCGGCAGGTGTTTCGGTGGGCTCGCCACCACCGCCGCAGGCACCGAGCAGTGCGACCGGCACAGCGACGCCCAGGAATTTCACCAGTTTCTTCATTGACTTCCTTTCACGCCTTGGTTGCTGTCGCGCTACAGGCGGCAGACCACCAAGCAATTGCCCCCACGGCCGAACGTGATTCCAAGATGGTATCCAAGGGTATCGAAGTCGAGAGGTTTTTCCTCAACAGGCGGCCGATACCGTCCGCCGCGTCGCTGCGTGGCAAGGTGCGATCTTTGCCCTATTCAGGCGCTGATCGGCAGCGTCGGCCAGGTCTCCACGATCGCGCCCTGGTCATAGACCGCGATGTCCCCGAACTGGAGGAACAAGGCCTCGCTCTGGTCCGGATGATAGAAGACCGTATCGCCGGGCCGCAGGTCAACCTTGTGCGAGCCAGTGAGCAGCTCCTGGTTGGAAGACCGCCCAAACAGCTTCGAATATTGCAGACCCGGGGGCGAGTGCGGCTTGGCCAGCCAATGGCCGCCGTGGACGAAGAAGCCGCGCTCCGTATTGCGATCGAACCAGTGCATGGCGCCGGAGAAGGCTTCGACCCCCGGTAGCTTCAGGTCGCCTTCGCGCTTGAGCACGGGCGTCGCGATGAAGGCGGCGGGCATCAGGTCCGCCAGATCGTCGTAGTCGAAATCGCCCGGCTTCACGAAGGCCGACCCCACCGAGACCTCGTTGGCGACAGTCCCGGCGCAGTGACGGCGGAAGGTGGGGCTGCCCGCCCCATTGAGCGTCAGCCCACGAACATCGGGTATCCCGGCCGCACCCAATGCGGCGATGGCCTCTGCGTAAGCCTCCTGCGCGTCCGCATAGGCGCTGTCTGGCGAGGGCATTTTGGGGACATGCGGATCATAGCCCATCAAGCCTGCAACCCCGACCCCAACCGCCTGTGCCTTCCGCGCTGCCTCGGCCAGGCTCTGCGCGTCAGCAAAGCCGCCCCGGTGCAAGCCGACGTCGATCTCGAAGTTGGCGCGCAGCGGTACGTCGCGCGCTTTCGCCGCGGCCGAATACTCCTCGAGCCGCTGCGGCGTGTCGATAAGCCATTCGATCGCGCCCGCGGCTTCCGCGCCGGCTCGCTCGGTGAAGCGCACGAACTCGCTAACCGGCAGCGGCTTGCCCATCAGATAGCTGGCCTGCGGGTGAAGCAGGAAAAGCTGCAGCAGCATCTCGGCGCTGAAGACCATCAGCCGCTGATCCCCCATGCCCTGCATGACGCGGGCGAGCAGTGCTGGCGACGGCAGCGATTTCGCGACGACCCGCAACGGCAGCTTTGCAGCCTGGGTGCTCCTGCGGATCGCCGCAGCATTGGCATCGAGCCGGGCGCGATCGATCACCAGCGTCGGCCGCATCAGATCTGCCTGGCGCAGCGCCTGCGAAAGTTTCGCGAAATAGGGACTATGCATGCCACCTCCCACGGCCGGGCGCGCGACCAGTGTTCCGATCCCCGCAGCGGCGAGCGCACCGCCGCCGATCAACAGGCCCCGTCGGCTGACCCTAGCCATCGGCGAACAGCCTGGACAGGAACGGATTGAGCAGGCGGCCCTGTGGATCTAGCGACCTGCGCACCGCCATCGCCTCTGCAAACATCGGATAGAGTGCCTTCAAATCGGGCGCAGCGAGCGAATGGAGCTTGCCCCAATGCGGCCGCCCACTGGCCTCGCGCAGCACGGGTTCAACAAGGTCGAACATCCAGTCGTTGGCTTCCTTGTAATAGGCATGGACGGCGATCGATCCCGACTCGCGTCCGTTGAAGGGGGAAAGCCAGGCGTCGTCGGGGGCCACGATACGCGCCTCGATCGGGAAGAACACATCCTTGGCCTCCCGCTCTATCCGCGCGATGATTTCGCGCAGCGCCGCGACCTGCTGTTCGATCGGCAGGTGGTATTCCATCTCCTTGAATCGCACCGGACGCGCATTGGCGAGGAGCTTCCATCCCTCGTCCACCGCGATCTCCGGCGGTGCGCCGTCGAGGAAGTGGGCAGCGAAGCGGCGACGCAGCGCGGGGGTGAACTCGAACAGGTCGCGCAGCGTCTTGAGTTCCATCAGCGCATCGGTGTCGACATCGGGCCCGCGTGGAAGGACAGGCTCGTCGGTCACGTCATGCGTGACCAGCGCCGACTTGCCGGTGAATGGCAGGACGAGGAATTCGGCATTGCGATGCTGTTCGGCCAAGGCCGGCCACTGGTCGAGCAGCGTATCGGTATCGACCACGCGAACGACCTTCTTGACCCGGCTTAACGGCCAGTTGTGCAGCGTCACCTGGCTGACCACGCCGAAGGCGCCCAGCCCGACACGGGCGGCATCGAATACCTCGGGCCGTTGGTCGCGATTGCATTCGATCACCGTTCCGTCTGGCGCAACGATACGCATGCCGGTGACCCGGCCGTGGAGAGCGGGCACGCCTTTGCCCGTGCCATGCGTCCCGGTCGCCAGCGCCCCGCCAAGCGTTTGCTTGTCGATATCGGGCAGGTTGATCATTTCCTGCCCGATCTCCGCCAGTGTAGGCCCAAGCGCAGAGAGCTTTGTGCCCGCACCCACGGTAGCGGTCATGGCCTTATCGTCGCTCGCCACGATCCCGCTCAGCCGGTCGAGCGAAAGCAGGGTTCCCTCGGTCGGAACGATGGCGTTGAAGCTGTGCCCGGCACCGACTGGCCGGATCGGCACGGGCGTATCGGGCAGCAAGCGGGCCAGTTCCGCCTCATCGGCGGGCGCGGCGCGGCGGGCGGGATAGGAATGGGCGATACCCGACCAGTTGCTCCAAAGGGCCCGACCCTCTGCATCGATCGGAGGCGGCCCCACGGGGTCGCGGTTGCGCAAGGCCACCCTGCCCCCCAGTCCAGCGGCTCCCGCGGCGACTGCTGCGGCCGAACCGAGCAGGATCTTGCGGCGCGTCGTCATTGCCCTCTCCCAGCCATGAAACGGATCAGTGCCTTGAGATCGGCAGGCGAGCACTCGAAGCACTGTCCCCCCGCGGGCATGCCGTTGATGCCGCCGATCGCGCTGGCGAGAAGAACGTCCTCGCCCTTGGCCCAGCGCGGGTCCCACTGCGTCCGGTCCCCGGTCAGCGGAGCCTGTGCGTCCGTGACGGTGTGACAAGCCTTGCAGGAGCGCTCGTAGAGTGCGGCAAGGCGCAAGTCCGCGGGGGTTAGTGCGGCGCTCTGCGCTTCGGTGAGCGGCTTGGGCGGAGCTTCGGCCGCCCCGCATGCCGCGAGGGCCAAAGCCATCCCCAAAATCACATAACTTCGCATAGGTGCCCTCCCAGCTCCTTGCATTTTTATAGTTATCGCTATATTTCGAGTCAACGGTGAATCCATGGCACGCAAACCGGTCCAGAAACGCGCGATCGCGACCTATGAAAAGCTGCTCGATGCGGCCGGCGAGCTGCTGGAAGAGCTCGGCGTGGAGCGGATCTCGACCAACCTCGTCGCCAAGCGCGCCGGGGTCAGTCCCCCCACCCTCTACAACTACTTTTCGGACAAGTACGACCTGCTGGCAGCACTGGGCGAGCGGCTGATGGAGCGACAGAATGCGCTGGTCCCGCTCGATCCGGGTGTGGACGAACGAGCCATTGCCGCAGCGCTGCTGGCCCATATCGAAGTGACGCTGGCTCATCCCGGAGGCCCCTGGGTGATGCGGATGCTGCGCGCGGTCCCGCAACTGGCGAAGGTTCGCCTGGCCTCTCACCGTGCACTGGCAGCGCAGTTGGTGGAGCAGGCCCTTGCGCTGGATCCTTCCCTTGATCGAACTGCTCTGGAACGTCGATCCCGGCTCGTGGTCGAGCTCGGCTACGCCGCTATCGAGATGGTGTTCGACGAAAGCGGGCAGGATGCCGAGGCGATCATGCTCGATACGGCCAGGGCGATCGGCGCGCTGCTTGACCAATCCAACGGCCAGGCCCAATCGGACCGGCAGTTGCCGTGATCGGCCAATGCGGCGATGAAGGTCGCCAGCATAGTTCCAGTGGAAGGAACCACTCTCGAATGCCGCCTGCCAATCCCAGCAATTGCCCGCTACCAACCAATCGCGAATGGGCCAATTGGGCCGTGGGGCGGATCGAAGCCGACTACAACCGGTCCGCGGACTCGCACCTGATCCCCGTCCCCGTTCCCGCGCTCCCCAACATCGCGCTCTACCTCAAGGACGAGTCGAGCCATCCCACGGGCAGCCTCAAACACCGTCTGGCGCGCTCGCTGTTCCTCTATGCCCTGTGCAACGGGTGGATCGACAAGGGCACGCCGGTGATCGAGGCTTCGAGCGGGTCGACCGCCGTGTCGGAGGCCTATTTCGCGCGCATGCTAGGGCTCGATTTCCATGCCGTCATGCCCAAGAGCACGGCTCTGGCGAAGATCGAGGCGATCGAATTTTACGGCGGACACTGCCATTTCGTCGATTGCGCTGCCGATACGTACGACGCCGCCCCCGCGCTCGCGGCGGAGCTGGGCGGGCATTACATGGACCAGTTCACCTATGCCGAGCGCGCCACCGACTGGCGCGGCAACAACAATATCGCCGAGTCCATCTTTGCGCAGATGGCGCGCGAGCCCTGCCCTGTCCCTCGCTGGATCGTCTGTGGCGCAGGCACCGGAGGCACCTCGGCGACGATCGGACGCTATGTGCGCTACAATCGTCATGCGACGCAGGTCTGTGTTGCCGATCCCCAGGCTTCGGTGTTCCACCGGCACTGGGCCGACCGCGCGGTCCTTCGCGTCGAAGGCCCATCGAGCCTGATCGAAGGGATCGGCCGGCCACGGATGGAAGCGAGCTTCCTGCCCGAAGTGGTCGACCGCGTCGAAGCGGTTAGCGACGCCCAAAGCATAGCCGCCACTCGCGTCATCAGTCGCCTGCTCGGGCGCCGCGTGGGCGGTTCGACCGGCACGAACATGTGGGTTTGCGCGATGCTGGCCGATGAAATGGCGCGGCGCGGCGAATGCGGCTCAATCGTCTCGATCCTGTGCGACGAAGGCACGCGCTACGCCGACACCCTGTTCGATGACGATTGGCTGGCCGATCGCGGCGTGGCGATCGCAGAGCCGCAGGACCGGCTGGAACAGTTCCTCGCCAGCGGTTCGCTTAGCTAAGCTCAGGTCCCGCAGCTCGCCAGCGTGTCCCTAAAGGCGTCGATCAGCCAGCTGGTCGCGGGACCCGGCCGGGCGTCACGACGCCATAGCGCGCTGAGGTCATAATTGCCCCCCGGCCTTTCGGGCAGGTCGAGTTCGACCAGCGCCCCGCTGGCAAGGTCCGAAGCGACCATCGGACGCGGCATATTGCCCCAGCCGATACCTTCTTTGAGCAAGGCATGCTTGGCACCGAGATCGCCCAGGCGCCAGCTTAGTGGGCTGAACACGGAGAATTCGCGGCCGACGGTCAGGCTCGACCGGTCGGTCAGCACGAGTTGCAGGTGCTCGCGGCTTTCGCCCGGGCGTACGTCGGCGCGAGCCAGCGGATGATCCGGGGCCGCGACCGGAACGAGCTCCACCTGCCCGATGACCTGCCGTTCCAGCTCCGGATGGTTGTCGATCACGGGACCCCCGATGCCAAGCGCGGTCTCCCCGCTCAGCAGGCAAGCTGCGACCGCCCCCAGTCCCTCCGCCCGCAAGTGGAGTGCGACGGTGGGGAACATCGTGCGGAATTCGCGCAAGACCTGCGCCGTTGCCTCGCCTGGGACCATGACGTCGACCACCAGCCCGACTTCGCTCTCCAGCCCGGCATGGAAGCTGCGGGTCTTAGCCAGCAAGGCATCCGCGCGATCGGTCACCGCGCGCGCTTCAGGGAGCAGGCCGCGCCCCGCATCGGTGAGCACCGGCCTGCGCGACCCCTCGCGCTCGAACAAAGTCACGCCGAGCATCTGTTCCATCTGCGCGATACCATAGCTGATCGCCGAAACCGCCCGCCCCATGCGCCGCGCGGCACCGCCAAAGCTGCCCTCCTCCTCCACCGCGAGGAAGATACGCAACTGGTCGAGGCTCGGTTCGCCAATCTTCATTGTTCGAATTTCCTGAACATCTTGCCAGATTTTATCTCACTTATCTGGTGGGCGAGCAAGGCTTATCTCCGCATCACACAGTCACTCCCACAGGAGAAACGCCATGATCGAACTTCGACCCTTTGAAAGCCTCGGCGCGGCCAACCACGGTTGGCTCGATGCCCACCATCATTTCTCCTTCGCCGGCTACCACGATCCGGCGCGGGTGAACTGGGGCAGCCTGCGCGTGTGGAACGACGATACCATCGCGCCGCACACCGGCTTCCCGACCCACCCGCACAATGACATGGAGATCATCACCTACGTCCGCAAAGGCGCGATCACGCACCGCGACAGCATGGGCAATGAAGGCCGCACCGAAGCGGGCGACGTCCAGGTGATGAGTGCCGGCAGCGGTATCCGCCACTCGGAATACAATCTCGAGGACGAGGATACGCAGATCTTCCAGATCTGGATCATCCCGAGCCAGCGTGGCGGCGAGCCGGGTTGGGGCGCCCGTCCCTTCCCCAAGGACGATCGCGCCGGACGGTTCGTGCCCCTCGCAAGCGGTGCGGCGAACGACGATGATGCCCTGCAGATCCGCACCGACGCCCGCGTGCTCGGCGCGACGGTGAAGGCAGGCGAAAGCGTGACCTACACTCCCCGCGACCCTTCGCGGCACCTCTACCTCGTGCCCGCCACCGGAAAGGTGAAGGTCGAAGGCGTCGAAGCCAAGGCTCGCGACGGCATCGCCATCACCCAGCAGGCCAGCGTCACCATCACCGCGCTCGAAGACAGCGAGCTGGTGCTCGTCGACGCAGCCTGAGTTGTCCCCCCGGCCCTGCCCCTCCTCCCCCTCCCTCTCGCGGGGGCAGGGCCACCCTCACCCAAGGAGATTTCCCATGACCAATATCCTCCATATCACCGCCAGCATCCGTAATGACGACCAGTCGGTCTCGCGCAGCCTCAGCAACAGGCTGGTCGAAGGCCTCGTCGCCAGGACCGGCGCCCGAGTCACCAGCCGCGACCTCGCCACCAACGAGCTTCCCTTCATCGATGAGGCGCGTTTCGCGGCCAATCTCACGCCCCACGCCGAACGCAGCACCGAACAGCACGAACTGGCAGCCATCGGCGACGAACTGATCGCCGAACTCGAAGCCGCCGATACGATCGTGTTCGGCGTCCCGGTCTACAATTTCTCTGTACCCGCCACGGTCAAGGCATGGGCCGACCTCGTCGCCCGCGCCGGCACCACCTTCCGCTACACCGCTAACGGTCCCGAAGGCCTGCTCAAGGACAAGAAGGTGTTCATCGCGGTCGCTTCGGGCGGGACATCGGTTGGCAGCGCGATCGACTTCATGACCCCATGGCTGACGCATTTCCTCGGCTTCATCGGCATCACCGATGTCGAGATCGTCGCAGCCGACGCCATCATGGGCGCAGGCGGCGAGGAGAAGATCGCCGCAGCCCACCAGCAAGCCGAACTCCTGGCGGCCTGAGCCCCGACGACGCGAAAGGAAATTGCCATGAACACGATTACCGAAAGCTACACCCAGGGTCCGGCCGCCACCTCGTCGAGCGACTGGCTGGCGCTAGGCGCCCGCATCCTGCTCGCTGCCATCTTCGTGCTTGCGGGCCTCAGCAAGGCGACCGATCCCGTTGGAACCATGGGCTATATCGCCTCGATCGGCCTGCCCTTCCCCGAACTGGCGCTGATCGGCGCAATCGCGGTCGAAGTGCTTGGCGGTCTCGCCCTGATCGCGGGCTTCAAGACCCGTGCGGTGGCGCTGGTGCTGGCAGCGTTCAGCATCGTCACCGCCGCCGCGTTCCACAACCAGTTGGGTGACCAGACCCAATTCGTGATGTTCTTCAAGAACGTCGCGATGGCGGGTGGCTTCCTGCAGGTCGCAGCCTTCGGTCCGGGGCGCTTCTCGATCGACCGTCGCTGATTGCCACTAGGCCAACAAATGGCCGGGAGGGTTGCTACCTTCCCGGCCATTTCACGTCTTGTTGGCTGGTCAATTTCCGAGAATGCCCGGCAATCGCAGGCCCTTCTCCTGTGCGCAGTCGACGGCGATGTCGTACCCCGCATCGGCGTGGCGCATCACGCCGGTCGCGGGATCGTTCCACAAGACCCGCTCGAGCCGCCGCGCGGCATCCTCGGTACCGTCGGCGACGATCACCATCCCCGCGTGCTGCGAGAAGCCCATGCCGACCCCGCCGCCGTGGTGCAGGCTGACCCATGTCGCGCCGGAAGCGGTGTTGAGCAGCGCGTTGAGCAGCGGCCAGTCGCTGACCGCATCAGAGCCGTCCTTCATGGCCTCAGTCTCGCGATTGGGACTGGCGACCGATCCGCTATCGAGGTGATCGCGCCCGATCACCACCGGGGCCTTGAGTTCGCCATTGGCCACCATCTCATTGAAGGCGAGGCCAAGCCGGTGCCGGTCACCCAAGCCCACCCAGCAGATGCGCGCGGGCAGGCCCTGGAAGGCGATCCGTTCGCGCGCCATGTCGAGCCAGTTGTGCAGGTGATGGTTGTCCGGCAGCAGTTCCTTCACCTTGGCGTCGGTCTTGTAGATGTCCTCGGGATCGCCTGACAGTGCGGCCCAGCGGAACGGCCCGACGCCGCGGCAGAACAGCGGGCGAATATAGGCGGGGACGAAGCCAGGAAAGGCAAAGGCGTTCTCCAGCCCCTCTTCCAGCGCCACCTGGCGGATATTGTTGCCGTAGTCGAGCGTGGGCACGCCCGCATTCCAGAAGGCCAGCATCGCCTCCACCTGCACCCGCATCGATGCGCGCGCGGCCTTCTCGACCGCCTTGGGATCGCTTTCGCGCTTCGCCCGCCATTCGGCCATGGTCCAACCCAATGGAAGGTAGCCGTTGACCGGATCGTGCGCGCTGGTCTGGTCGGTCACGATATCGGGCCGCACCCCGCGCTTGACCAGCTCGGGGAAGATCTCGGCCGCATTGCCGAGCAGGCCCACCGACTTGGCTTCGCCTGCTGCGGTCCAGCGCTCGATCAGCGCCAGCGCCTCGTCCAGCGTATCGGCTCTCTCGTCGAGGTACCGCGTGCGCAGGCGGAAATCGATGCTCTCGGGATTGCACTCGACTGCTAGGCAGCAGGCCCCCGCCATCACCGCCGCGAGCGGTTGCGCCCCGCCCATCCCGCCGAGCCCACCGGTCAGGATCCACTTGCCCGTAAGGTTGCCACCATAGTGCTTGCGGCCCGCCTCGACGAAGGTCTCGTAAGTGCCTTGCACGATGCCCTGCGTGCCGATGTAGATCCACGATCCGGCGGTCATCTGGCCGTACATCATCAGGCCCTTGCGATCGAGTTCACTGAAGTGGTCCCAATTGGCCCAGTGGGGGACGAGGTTAGAGTTGGCGATCAGCACGCGCGGCGCATCGGAATGCGTGCGGAACACGCCGACCGGCTTGCCCGACTGGACCAGCAGTGTCTCGTCATCGGCCAAGGTCTTGAGGCTCGACAGGATCGCCTCAAAATCAGACCAGCTGCGCGCCGCGCGGCCGATCCCGCCATAGACCACCAGCTCATCCGGATTTTCCGCGACGTTGCGGTCGAGATTGTTCTGGATCATCCGGAACGGCGCTTCGGTCTGCCAGCTGCGGCATGTCAGTTCAGGACCCGTGGGGGCTTTGATGTCGCGCGCATTGCGGCGGTCGATAGTCATGCGATGTCTCCGATGGTCAGGCGGATCTGTTCGAAAACCTCCGCCAGCACGTCGCGCAAAGGCGCTGCTTTTTCAGGGGAATAGGCGAAGGGCGCTTGTTCGCTGGCAAGGTAGCAATCCTGCACGATCTCCATCTGGATCGCATGGACGCCGCCTGCCGGGTTGCCGTAATGGCGGGTGGTCCAGCCGCCCTTGAACCGGCCATCGAGCACTACGCTGAAGCGGTCCACCGCCTCGCAAGCGATCACCGCCGCACGCCCGATTTCTGGATCGCAGCTGGTGCCGGAATTGGTGCCGATGTTGAGGTCGGGCAGCCGCCCCTCGAACAGGAATGGCAGGGTCGAGCGGATCGAATGGCAGTCATACAGCACCGCCACGCCATGCAGCTGGCGGACCCGCTCGATCTGCGCGCGCAGCGCGGCGTGGTAAGGACCGTGAAATGTCGCAAGGCGGCGGGCGATTTCGCCTTCGCCAGGCTCTACCAGCCAGATCGGCTGCCCCTCGAAATCGACCAGTGGCACCAGGCCGGTGGTGTTCTGGCCCGGGTAGAGCGAAGCCCCATCGGGCGGTCGATTGGCGTCGATGACGTAGCGATTGAAATTGGCGCGCACCACCGTCGCACCGGGAACCAGCCCCTCGTAGAGTTCGGAGATATGCCAATCGGTATCGGCAAGGCCATGCGCCTCAGGCTTGAGCGTCGCGAGCACCTCTTCGGGCACCCATGTACCGGAATGCGGATGGCCGAGGATGATCGGCGACGTGCCCTCGATGACGGTGACCGGGTTCATACCACCACTTCGCCGATCGAGGCGAACCCGGCATGATCGGACAGCGGCCCGGACGCAACCAGCCGCGCCATCGCCGCGATATCGCCATCGACCTGCCGGTCCTCTTCAAGCCTGGGGCAGATCTCGCGGATACGGGCAACCACCGCCTGCAATTCGGCACTGGTCTTGAGCGGCGCGCGGAACTCGATCCCCTGCGCCGCCGCCATGGCTTCGATGCCAAGAATGGCAGCGAGGTTTTCGTTCATCTCGTGCAGTCGCCGCGCAGCGTGGCAGGCCATCGAGACGTGGTCTTCCTGATTGGCCGAGGTCGGCGTGCTATCGACCGTCCGCGGATTGGCCAGCGAGCGGTTCTCGCTCATCACCGCCGCCGAAGTGACTTCGGCGATCATCAGGCCCGACTGCAGCCCGGGGTTGGTCGAAAGGAATGCCGGGAGCCCGAAGCTGAGCGAGGGATCGACCAGCAGTGCGACCCGCCGCTGGGCTATGCTGCCCACCTCGGACACCGCCAGGGCCACCGCGTCCGCCACCAGGCCCACCGGCTCGGCATGGAAATTGCCACCCGAGACCACTTCGCCGTCCGAGAGGACCAGCGGATTGTCAGTCACCGCATTGGCTTCGATCTTCAGCACCTCGCCCGCGTGACGCATCTGGTCGAGGCAGGCGCCCACCACCTGCGGCGCGCAGCGCAGGCAATAGGGGTCCTGCACGCGCAAATCATCCTCGCGGTGGCTCTCGCGGATTTCCGATCCGTCGAGCATTGCCTTGACGATCCGTGCCGCGGCGATCTGGCCCCAATGGCCGCGCAGCGTGTGAATTTCTTCGCGGAACGGCGCGGCAGAGCCCATCGCGGCGTCGATCGACAGCGCAGTCGTGACCAGCGAATTGTTCGCCAGCCGCCAGCTGTCGAACAGCGCGGCGAGCGCCAGCGCGGTCGAAACCTGCGTACCGTTGAGCAGCGCGAGGCCTTCCTTCGCCTGCAACTCCAACGGATCCATGCCAGCCGCCTGCAACGCTTGCCCGGTCGGGACGCGCTGGCCCCGATGGAACACTTCGCCCTCGCCGATCAGCACCGCCGCGACATGCGCCAGCGGGGCCAGGTCGCCCGAGGCCCCGACCGAGCCCTTTTCGGGCACGACCGGGATGATTTCGTTCGCGACCAGTTGCTGCAGACGCTCGATCACCACCGGCCGAACCGCCGACGCCCCGCGCCCAAGCGAAATGCATTTCAGCGCGATCACCAGCCGAACGACATCGGCGGACAGCGGATTGCCGAAACCCGCGCTGTGCGAAAGCACGATATTGCGCTGGAGCGTGGCCAGGTCGCCATCGCCGATGCGGACGCTCGCCAGTTTCCCGAAGCCGGTATTGACCCCGTAGATCGCATTGCCCCCCGCGACCGCCGCATCGAGCCGCTCGACCGCCTGTGCCACGGCACGCATCGCCTCGTCCGAGACGTGGAAGGCAGCGCCGCTGCGGTACAGCCCTTCTAGTTGCACCAGACCGACGTGGCCGGGGTTGAGTTCAACGCTCATGAAGGTCTCCACCGGCGATACGCCCGCGCAGCAGGTCGCCGCCGATCCAGTAGCTGAGAAAATCGGGATGTGGTGCGTCCCAGACGGCCAGCTCCGCGCGCTTGCCGGGGGCGATGCTGCCGTATTCGTCGCCCAACCCCAGGGCGCGTGCGGCATGGCGCGTTGCGCCGGCCAGCGCCTCCTCTGGCGTCAGGCGGAACAGCGTGCAGGCCATGCTCATCGCCAGCCGCAAAGAGGACATGGGCGAACTGCCGGGATTGCTGTCGGTCGCAACCGCCATGGCCACGCCATGCGTGCGCAATGCATCGATAGGCGGCAACTGGGTCTCGCGCAGCGCAAAGAAAGCGCCTGGCAGCAGCACGGCCACCACATTCTTCTCGGCCAGGCGAGGTACGTCGGAGATCGCGAGATATTCAAGGTGGTCCGCGGAAAGCCCGCCGAACTCGGCCGTTAGCACTGCGCCCTTCAGGTCGCTGAGCTGCTCGGCATGAAGCTTGACCGGCAGGCCAAGGTCGCGCGCGGCTTCGAACACGCGGCGCACCTGTGCTGGCGTAAAGCCGATAGTCTCGCAAAATGCATCGACCGCATCCACAAAGCCTTCCGCCTGCGCCGCGCGCAGGCCAGGGATGGCGACTTCGTCGATATAGGCGTCGGGCGCATCGGCATATTCGGGCGGCAATGCATGCGCTGCGAGCCAGGTGGTGAGGATGCGGACCGGGCGGTGCTGCTCGATCGCGCGGGCAACGCGCAACATGCGCATCTCGTGCTCGATGGTGAGGCCATAGCCCGACTTCACTTCGATCACTGCGACGCCATCGGCGAGCAGGTCGTCGACGCGGCGTAGCGCGGATCGCAACAGGTCCTGATCGCTCGCCGCGCGCGTCGCCGCAACGGTCGAACGAATTCCGCCGCCAGCTCGGGCGATCTCTTCGTAGCTCGCCCCACCCAGCCGCAGCGCAAACTCACGCGAGCGATCCCCGCCGAAGACCAGATGCGTGTGACAGTCGACCAGCGCGGGCGTGACCAGTGCGCCCCCAAGGTCGGTGAGTTGCCAGGTCTTGAATGCCACGGGCAGGTCGATCGCCGACCCGACCCAGGCAATCCGGCCATTTTCGACCGCGACCGCCCCCGATTCCACTAGGCCATAAGGCGCCCCGCCGTCGACCATGGTCGCCAGCATGCAATTCGCGAAGACTCGGCCTGACATGGGCTTGCGCTTTCCCTCGACTCGTGATTATGTATGCACATAATATCGCAAGGTGCAACGGGAAATGGCAGGCACGATCTCGGCGCGGCAGGTCCTTACGCCCCAGGGCTGGCTGGCGAATGGTGTGGTCGCCTATGACGATGCGGGGACGATCACCGCGGTGGGGACCGAGGGGTTCGATGCGGCGCAGGCGGTGGGCACGCTGCTGCCCGGCATGGCCAACCTCCACACCCACAGCTTCCAGCGCGCGATGGCAGGTCTTGCCGAGAGTCGTGGGCCGCAGGGCGCCGACGATTTCTGGACCTGGCGGCAGGTCATGTATCGCTTCCTGGAGGTACTGACTCCCGAGCATGTCGAAGCGATCGCCGCGCTGGTCCAACTGGAAATGGCCGAAGCGGGTTACACTGCCTCGGCCGAGTTCCACTACCTCCACCACCAGCCCGACGGTACGTCCTATGCCGATCCCACTGAACTGTCGCAGGCGATCTTCGCCGCCAGCGCCACAAGCGGAATCGGGCTGACCCATTTGCCCGTGCTCTACACTTATGGCGGGCTCGACGGGCGGGAGCTGAAGGCCGGTCAGCGGCGCTTCGGCAATAACGTCGCCGAGTTCGAGGCGCTCTACGCGCGGATCGCGGGGCAGACCTCGCATATGCCCGCCGACTTCCGCCTCGGCGTCGCGCCGCACTCGTTGCGGGCGGTCGACAATGCCGGGATTGATGCCTGCATGGCGCTGTGCCCCGAAGGCCCGATCCACATTCATGCTGCCGAGCAGGTCAAGGAAGTGGAGGAGGTCGAGACGCATCTCGGCACGCGCCCGGTCCGCTGGCTGCTCGACAATTGCCCGGTCGACACCCGCTGGTGCCTGATCCACGCGACCCACATGGACGAAGGCGAGACCGCTGGCCTCGCCGGTTCGGGCGCCGTTGCCGGGCTTTGCCCAACCACCGAAGCGAACCTGGGCGACGGCATCTTCCCGGCACGCGACTACCTGGCCGCAGGCGGCCGCTTCGGCCTCGGCTCGGATTCGAATATCCGCCTTTCGGTTGCCGAGGAGCTGCGCATGCTCGAAGTCTCGCAGCGCCTCGCGCATCGCCAGCGGGCGGTCCTTGCCGACGATGCGACCCGCTCGAATGGGCGCTACCTCTACCAACGCGCGGCACGCGGCGGGGCGCAGGCCATCGGGCGCAAGGCGGGCACCATCGCGGTCGGCCAACTCGCCGATCTCGTGGCCCTGCGCGACGATGTCCCCTTTCTCAACTGGCCAGAGCCCGACCAGCGGATCGATGGCTGGGTCTTCGGCAGCGAGCAACGCGCTGTCAGCGATGTCTGGTCGGCGGGACGCCATATCGTGACAGACGGCGAACACATCCACGCCGAAGCGATCCGCCAGCACTTCGCACGAACTATGACGCAGCTGATGCAGGCGCTGTGACCAATACGACGCACCAGGGCATCCGCGAGGCGATCCGCGCGCGCATCGTGGCGGGCGAATGGCAATTGGGCGAACTCATCCCGGGCGAGGTCGAGTTTGCCGAGGAGTTTGGCTGTTCGCGCACCACCGTGAACCGCGCGCTGCAGGCGCTGGCAGAGGAAGGGATCGTTGAGCGCAAGCGCAAGGGTGGTACTCGGGTCCGGCCCCTCCCTTCGCCACAGGCGCAGTTCCGCATCCCCGTCATTCGCGAGCAGGTCGAAAGTCGCGGGCGGGAATACGGCCATCGCATCGTACTGCGCGAATTGCGCGATCCGCCCGGCGAAATGCGCACACGCCTCCAGATCGGGAGCGGGCGGAAGGCGGCATACATGGAGAGCCTTCACCTTGCCGGGAAACACCCCTTCGCCTTCGAGCGCCGCTGGGTGAACCTCGCCACCGTACCCGGCTTTGCCGAGGCCGATCTCAGCGAGCTGAGCGCCAACGAATGGCTAATCCGCACGGTCCCCTTCTCGCGTGGAGAGGTGGGCCTGACGGCGACTTCGGCCGATGCGCGACTGGCCGCCATGCTGGAGGTCGAGCCTGGCGAAGCCTTGTTCACCATGGAGCGGACCACCTGGTTCGAAGACCGCGCGGTGACCGCCATTACGCTCTACTACGCGCGCGGCTACCGGCTCGAGTTCGGTATCTAGCGAGCAGGGAAACGAACCGCCTCATCCGGCGCATAATTGTGGAGGCGAGATCATTCCCTGAAGGCATTCTCCGAAAGGCGGGTGATCGGCGTGAAGAGGTACGAGAGGATCGAGCGCTTTTCACCCTTCAGGCTGACATTCGCAATCATGCCCGGCCCGATCCGAAGAGGCTTGCCATCCGGCCCTTTGAGGGCCTGGTCGGTTTGCACTTCGACCGTGTAGAAGCTCTCGCCGTCATCATTCTGCACCGCATCGGGGGAGATAGAGGTGACGAAGCCTTCGAGCGATCCGAAGACAGCGGAATTATAGGCCGTGATTTCCACCCTCGCCCGTTGGCCGAGGCCGACATTGCCGATGTCGTTCGGGCGTACCATGACCTCGACGTACAGGGAATCGTCGGACGGAACGATTTCAGCCACCGGCATACCCGATGCAACGGTCCCCCCGACAGTGGTGACCAATACCCGATTGACCTTGCCGGACATCGGCGCGCGGATCGCCGTGCGATCGACCCGGTCATAGAGCGCCGGGAGGTTCTGGCGCTGGATCGTCAGTTCGGCTTGGGCCTGAGACAGTTCCATCCCGGCCCGGGTCTTCCAGTCGCTGTACTGCTGTGCGCCCGCCGCACGCGCCTCCGCGACCGAGGATTGTGCGCGAGCCACTGCGGCGTGTGCCGCGGCAACCTCGTTCTCGGCCACTTCGGCCGCATTCTCGGCCTTGATCAGGTCGATCTTGGGCACGATCAACTGCTCCGCCAGAGGGCGCAACATCTCGAGTTCGCGCTGCGCGGCCACCAGATTCGATTGACGGGATTCGAGCATGGAACGCGCCTCGATCACAGAGCGTTCGGCCTGGCGAACGCGCGCCGCATTGGCCGATTCAAGACCGGCCAATTCTGCCATCCGCGCCGAATGCAGTGATTGCTCGACCGCCACCTGTTCGGAACTGACACCCTTGTAGTCCGGGCTGCCGCCGCGCACCTCGGCCGATAGACGTGCGATCTTGGTCTCAAGGGCCTGCACATTGGCTTCGGTGCTGCCGAATGCCGAATTGCTTATCGTGGGACTGAGGCGCACCAGGATCTGCCCCCGCTTCACCGTATCGCCGGCCTTGACGTAGATCTGTTCCACGACTCCGCCTTCGAGATTGGAGACGACCTGGAGTTTCGAACTGGGCACGATGCGGCCCATTCCGCGCACGGTTCGATCGACACTCGTCAGGCTGGCCCAGAGGAGAAACAGCACCACGAAAGCCAGGAGCACCCAAAGGATGATGTTGGCGGATTTCCGGGCACGGAATTCCTCCTCCTCCAGGGAGACATCCGGGTCTGCAAAGAACGAGCGCGCGTTGTGGAACATGACGTTACCTCTTCCCGATGCGCGTGACGTTGCGCGTTATGTTGTCAGGGGTGCCATCCATGACAATGCGACCGCGCGACATCAGGACGACGCGATCGACCAAACCAAGCAGCGATGGACGATGCGTGATCAAGATCAGGGTTCGCCCAGCAAATTCTTCGCGCAAATTCGTCATGAGGCGGGATTCGGTTTCCGTGTCGACCGCGCTCGTGGGTTCGTCAAAGATGAGCACCGGCGGTCGCCCGACCAGGGCCCGTGCCATGGCGATGGCCTGACGCTGACCGCCTGAAAGACCTTCGCCACGATCAGCCAGTTCCACATCGTAACCGCTCGGCATGCTCGCAATGAAGTCATGCGCCAAGGCTGCCTTGGACGCGCGAATCATCTCCTCGTCATCGACGTCGTCCCTGCCAAGCAGGATGTTTTCCCTTATCGAGCCAGTCAGGAGGACATTGTCCTGCAAGAGGGCCCCGACCTTTGCGCGCAGCGAGTCCGGCGACAATTGACGGATATCGTTGCCGTCGACCATGAGGACGCCGCTGGTTGGCGGATAGAGGCCGATCAGGAGCTTCGCGATCGTCGACTTGCCAGAGCCAACGGGGCCCACGAGCCCGACATGCTCGCCGGGTTCGATCCTCATCGAAATGCCGCGCAAGGCCAGTTCGGCGGCACCGGGATAGCGAAAATCGACCTCACGAAACTCTATTCCGCCCTCGACACTCTTTGGGGCCAGGCCCCGCCCACTCTGCGGCCCTTCCGAGGGGCGCTGCATCAGTTCATCGATCTGCCGATAGGCGGTGCGCGCCGCGTTGATCCGCGTCAGCAGGCCCGCAATGGCGCCAAGCGGCGCAACCGCTCGACCTGCCAGGATCGAACAGGCGATCAGTCCGCCCATCGTGAGCGATTGATTGGCGATCGCGAAGACCCCGAAAACGACGATACCGGTATAGGCCATCGTCTGGGCGCTGCCCGCGATATTGATTGAGACATTGGAGGTGATCCTCTGCCGCAGTGCTGCCTGCGAATGGCCTTTCATGGCCGCATCCCACCGGCGTTCTAGCATCCGACCGGCGTTCGAGGATTTGACCGTTTCCAGGCTGCCGATGGTCTCTACCAGCACAGCCTGCTTGCCGAGGGCTTCACCGAGGGTCCGCGAAGCAAGCCGTTTCATAATTGGCTGGGAAACGAGGGCAGAAATTACCACGAGAGGGATAAGGACCAGCGGAACAAGGACAAGGTTTCCGCCGATCATCGCAATCGCAAACAGCGTGATGACCACAAAGGGGAGGTCAACCAAGGTGGTCAGCGTCGCCGAGGCGAAGAAATCGCGCAGGGTCTCGATCTCGCGGACCAGTCCGGCCAGTCCGCCGGTCGACCGTCGACCCAGGTCGAGGCGCATGGCAAGGATGCGTGCAAAGACCGTGCGGCCAATGTCCCGGTCGACCCGTGCACCGGCTACGTCGACGAAATAGGATCGCAGCAATTTGAGAACGAAATCGAAGGCGAGGACGAAGGCCAGGCCGATGGTAAGGCCAATCAGGGAATCCGTCGCATTGTTGGGTACGACGCGATCGTAAACTGTCATCGTGAACAGTGCGACGATCAGCGAGAAGAAATTGATCATCGCGGCCGCGACGCCCACCTTGATGTAGAGCGACCGGTTCTGGAGCAAGGGTCCGGATAGCCACTCGGCGATCCGGCCCTTGGGCTCTTCCACATCCATCATTCGGTTCTTGCCCCCCGAAAACGCACGCTAGATTGCCACGACCGCGTTGGAATACATGAGGTCTTGGGTCTGATCCTGCGGCAATGGTGCCCACCCGCTGCTAAGCAGCAGGCTCTCCATCGACTGATATTGGTCAACCTGCGCAACCGCATCCATGGCGATCGGATTATCGCGATCGCAGCAGTATTCGACACCGTCTATGATCCCGGTGTTGTTGTATTCGTCGAGCGCACTGTGGATCTGCGATCCCGACAGCGCGAGGTCGTCACCCGGCGTCTCGCTCGACTTCCACGATGCCGACTTGGTTGCGATCTTGCTGTCGAATTCGAAGATCGCCTGGTTCGTCGCGGTATGGAAGTTGGTATTGGTGTTGCTGTCATTGGGGACCATGGTGTCGTCAGCATTCTTGTTGCTGGCGAACTGCTGCAACCAGTCGATGGCTGCATCGATCGCTTCGCGCGGGTCGATAGTCCCATCGTCGTCCACCTGGCCGATGCATCCCGGGTCCCCGCCGTTCGGATTGTTGGCGAGGAAGTTCAGCCAGGTCGCCACGACGTCGCGTCCCACCATCCAGACCCCGTCGGCCTGGCCGCCGTTCACCTGGCGGTTGGAGGCATTGATCAGGCTCACGGCGTCGTCGTAGCTGATGAAGATCGTGTCTTCGCCAATATCAGTGATGCCGTTCTGGTTGTAGTCGCCGACCAGCAGGCCCTTGTCGTTGCCGTCGACCACTCCGTCACCGTTGGAATCGACGGTCCCATTCGTATTGCCCTGGATGAGGAGATCATTCTCGGCGAAGCCCGGTTGTCCGGCGTGCTTGCCCTGTTCCGCGTCTCCATCCTCGACACTCAGGCCATTCCAGAACGCGAAACCGTTGTTGCTCCAGAAGCCCGGGGTGCCAACGCCCACGCAGTCTTCTTCGAGAACGTAGTAATTGGCATCGTCGCTGACCGGTCCAGTGGTTGCCCCACCCAGCGCCGCTACCGCGGTTACCGATGCAGTGTTTTCATGCTGACCTAACAGGGAATCGAGCGAGTAGTAGATATCGAGTTGGTCCTCGATCTCAGTCGTGCCTGGATCGTCATCTACCGCAAGCACCACCGACTCCAGGATCATGTCGCCGTCGCCGTCGAGGCTGATCCAGTCTTCACCCGCATCCTGTACTCCGTTGCGGTTGAGATCGACCCAGACATTCAGCGCGGGGTCGTTGTAGTCGAGGATCTCGATCCCGCCCGGGTTGTGGACAATGCTGTCGGCCATTGCGATGCTGGTGAGCGCCACATTGCCAGTGTTGGTCAACGTGATCTTGAATTCCACCAGACTGCTGGTGCTCGCCACTGAACCATTGGGATCGTCTGCATCCTCATAGGTAGTGACGATGTTCGTCTTGACGTATTTCTCGATCGCGATGTCCGGATCGGGCAGGAAGTTGGCAAAGTCGAGCCCGGTGCGATCCTGGCTGACCCCGGCCAACGCATAGCCCGCATTGTTCGAGACGGCAGCCTCGACCCAGACCTACCTGACCGGCCTTGGGCTGACCTCGGGCGGGGTCGACCTGTTCTACCTCGTGACCAGCGACGGCATTCTTGCGAAGGCAGGGCCGACCGGAGATCCGGTGTTCGTTGTCATCCTCGAGTCCGATGGTGACTGGGAGTTCCAGCTACTCGGACCGCTTGATCATAGCGATCCTGCGACCGAAGATGACATCACGATCGAGTTCGGCTCGCTCGTGGTCGCTACAGACGCTGACGGTGACTCGGTAACTGCGACTGGCTCGCTGGCCGTTACCGTTGATGACGACTCACCGGTTGCCGTGGCGCCGGTGGCAGTCGAGGTGATCAACGGCGCTTCCGACCCCACTTCGCCGATCGCGCTCGATATCGACGGCACGCTGGCCAACAATTATGGCGGCGATGGTGCGGGAACGGTTCGCTTCCTGCCGACGCTCGACGGGATGAACAGCGGTCTGTTCTCCAGCTTCCAGGCGATCACCTATGTGCTTGACGACGATCAGACGCTGCGCGGCGTTGCCGGCGGCGAGACGATCTTCACGGTAACGCTGGATCCGGCGACCGGTACCTACGTGGTGGATATGGATGGGTCGATCGACTCGACCCAGAACATCGAGTTCAATCCGCTGGTGTCGCAGTTCGTCGGCGGCAACGGGAGCTGGACCGGCTTCGTGCCGATCGGCGACAGCGTGACCTCACCGATCGACGATAACAGCCTCGACCTGCTGTTAACGCCTGAAATCAATGGGGCCAATGGCGGCACGATCAACTCTACGGCCAATATCGGTGGCGTCAGCCAGGGTGCGTCGGTCGGCAGCGGTGAAACCTTCCGGGTCGACTTCGTGATCGACCTTAGCGGCGATCCGGCCGACTCGACCCAGAACGACTATGCGGCTCTCGCCAATCGCGACCACATGTTCGACGGGCACTATACGGTGAATGGCGCGCAGGCGCTGTTCAAGTCGACGACCGGCTCGACGGTGCGGTTTACCGCCTTCGACGATCCCGACGGGAACACTGTCGTAGGTGATGGTATGATCGACACGATCACCGGCGTGGCCATCACTTGGCGCGGCACCGAATGGGTCGGTGGCGGCGGCGAAACGCTAATCATCCCGACCTCGACCCGGACCGAGTACACCATCAATGGTCATTCCTTCTGGGTCACGCTTGAACCGTCGGGTTCTGTCCTGATCGAAGGTCTCGAAGGCGATCCCGGCTCGAGCCTCGTCGGCACTCAGGTCGCGATCTTCACCGCGGATGGCTTCAACAGCATCGAGTATACCTGGGTCGATCCGCGACCGGGCGACAACCTCAATCAGGACACCTTCCAGATTGGCGGTTTCGGCGCGACGACGTTGACCACCGATCCAGTGGAGTTCAGTCTCCCTGTCCAGGTGGTCGATGGCGATGGCGACATCTCCGATACCGGGAACATCACCATCACTGCGGTGACCCCGAGCGAGATGATGGCAACCGCCGCCAGCGAGGACCTGTCGCTTGCGAGCTTCTCCGCGACCTTCGACTCGAGCACGTTGCAGGGAACGGAGCTGTTCAACACCAGCCCTTCGCGTCAAACCGATGTGCGTTCCATGGGCCTGATGTCGATGACGGCAGCTGCTTCGGGGCTGAGCTACCAGAGCATGCCCGCGCCGGATCAGACCTGGCAGTTCGCCAATACGGATGCGGCAGGTACGCAATTCCATTCCTGGGCGAATTCCGGGGCGTTCTCGGGAGTGGTCCAAGGTGCCAATCACGTGAACTTCGCCCAGATTGACGGGTCGGATACCCTGGGATCCTTTGGTGGGATCGAAGCTGGTCCGCGAATGGCCATGAACTTCGACTCACCGCTCCAACAAGGGCTGGCCCAGATCGAGGATGTCGACCGTGGCTTCGCCGGCATGGAACAGGCGCATGGATTTGAAGCGCTGTCGGATCTCGGCCTCGCCCAGGCTTTGCCGATGGCCGATGCGATGGCCGGCATGGAGCAACTGCTGCTTCTCGCCAACGGCGGGGTCGGCAATGGCCAGGTCAATCAAGAGGTTGCCGCAGAGGCCCTGGCGCAGCTCGCTCAGGATGTCGGGATAGACAACCTGATCGATCACTTTGCCTCGGCTGCTGGCGAGGCGCCGGCTCTGGGTGCGATGCACTCGGCCGGGGTGGAGCAGCTTTCGGCATTCCTGGACCTGCAGGTTGGCCCCCAGCACGCGGGCGGGCTTGCGGTCGATATCCTTCACGACGCGGCGGCAATGGCGGACGCGGTAAGTCATGCCTGAGAGGCGAAGTAGAGCAACGAGGGGACGATAATGGTACACCAAAGAGTTTTGGCGGGGCTGACGACAATCGCTGTCGGCCTGGCAGCAACGCCGGCCCTGGCTCAGGACGACTGGTCGGGAATGGATCTATCCACCCTGAAGGGGCAAGTGCAGCAGCGCTATGACGAAGCTCTGGCGCTGACCCTCGATGGGGCGACGATCAATGCCAACGATCCCCGCTACATCTGGGCGTCCGAAGCCAAGGTGCAATGCGGGATAGCGCTTGGCTATCTCAAATCGAGCACTCGGGACCCAGTGTCGCTATCAAAGTGCGCCACGGCCTATGAGCGCATGAAGAAGGTTCCGCGACCGCCGGTCGTGGCTCCGCCGCCTCCGCCACCTGCGAGGGTGTGCAACAGGGAGTTGCCCGGCCTGATCTTCTTCGAATTCGATTCGGCAACGCCGGGACAGGATGCGACGCAGATCATCGAATATGTGACCGAGAACGCCGGACCCTGCAATTGGCGCTCGTTCACCGTGGTCGGCCACACCGACCGTTCGGGGTCCAACGCCTATAACCTCGGCTTGTCGCAGCGGCGCGCAGATGCGGTCGCCTCGCTCATGACGGCACGGGGTATCCCGCAAGGGGCCATCGCGACATCGGCGGAGGGCGAGGAAAATCCCCGCGTTCCGACAGCCGATGGAGTGCGGGAACTGCAAAACCGCCGCGTCGAAATCCAGGTCAGCGAATAGGAGAGGGGACTATGCCCAAGCACACCCTGGCCGCGATTGCGGCAATCATGTTGGCCAGCGCCGCCCCGTCGGCGATTGCCCAGGCCACCGAAGGTGAAACGGTCTCGATGCAGGAAGCGATCGAAGTCGCGATGCAATCGAATCCTGAAATCATCCAGGCACAATTCAACAAGGAAGCGATTGAATTCGAGCGCAAGCAGGCCGAGGGCCTGTACGCGCCGCGAGTCAATATAGAGGCTTCCGCCGGCGTTCGCCGGCTCGAAAACAATACAAGACGAGCCCTCAACATCGCAAACCAGGAACTCTATCCATTGGAGGCCGGAATAACCGGCGAATGGACGGCCATCGACTTCGGCCGGCGCCGCGGAGAATTGCTCCGCCAAGCGGCGCGGGTCGACGGAGCTTCGCTCCGCGTGGTCGAACGATCGGAGTTCATTGCCCTTCAGGTCGCCCGGCAGTATCTCGACCTCCTGTTGCAGCAGCGCGTTGTCGCCGCTGCGCAGGATAACGCTACCTTCCACGAATCGCTGGTCGCCGATCTCGGTCGCGGTGTCGACCAAGGGTCGATCAGCATTGCCGATCGCCAACAGGCGGAAGAACGGCTCGAGGCGGCACGGGTACAGCAGGAAGAGGCGCTGCAGGCACTGCAGAACGCCAATATCACGCTGCGTCGGCTCACCGGTCTCGACGTGTCGGGCGTGACGCTTCCGCCCAATCTCGTGGCAGCCATGCCGCCTGATGTGGCTTCGGCGGTTGGAATGGCTCGCCTGCGCAATCCGCTGGTCCGTGAGGCCCAGGCCGATGTCGACGCCGCCAATGCGCTGGTGACGTCCGCAAAGGGCGATCTCTATCCGACGATCGGACTCGAAGTGAGGGGCCGGATCGGCGAGGATATCGACGGATTCCGGGGTGAAACCAACGATGTGCAGGGCCGCGTGGTGCTGCGCTGGAACATGTTCGATGGTGGGATCAAGCACGCCCGGGTCCAGGAAACGGTCCGGCAGGCCAGCCTCTCGCGCTATGCCCTGCACGAACGGCAGCGCGAAGCGGAAGAGGATGTCCGCCTCGCCTGGCAGGCGCTCGAAACGCAGGGTCGCGTCGTGCAGGCGCTCGATCGGCAGAGCCAGGTCAGCGATGACCTGTTGCTGTCCTATCGCAGCCAGTTCAATGTCGGACGGCGTTCGCTGCTCGACGTGCTCGATGCACAGAACACGCGCTTCAATACGCAGGTCCGTCTCGAAACGGCACGCTTCTCACAATTGTTTGCTCAGTATCAGACGCTTGCTGCTACGAACACGTTCCTAGAGGCCCTGAAGCTGGCACCGGGTGCCGGTGCCGGGTCTGCCGAGAGGGAAAGGTTCGATTATGGTCCGCCCGTGCCTGCGGAACTTCAGCGTCGCGTTTACCCCCAATAGGGGGCTGGTGGTGTATGGTGTCGAAGATTGAGGGCATCACCCATGGTGCGGCACTCGATCCGTTGAGTGAGTGCGTTGCCGAACTGGCAACGCGCTTCGGCCCTTCGTTCGACCCTTCGCTACTGAATCACCTGCCGCGCAATGCGGAAGGCAAGCTGCCCTGGCACCAGGCCGGGGCAGCCCTTGAGCTGTCGCGGCTAAACTACGATCCGTTGCAGCCACGCAAGCTGCCCCGCGCAGCTGCCAACTACCCCGCGCTGGTCCATCTGGAAGGGGGCGACGCCGCGATCGTCCTCGAGACCAATGGGCAGGATCTCCTGGTTTGGCGGCCGACGACGCGGACCGAGCAGTGGGTAGCCTTCAACGAACTGCAGCAGCAGTATGCGGGATCGTTGATGCGGATCTTCGGCAACCCCGACGAGCTGCGCGCCAACGAAGCGCCGTGGCACGAGAAGACTCGATCACATTGGTTCTGGAGCGAACTGCGCAAGGAAAGGCGGGCCTTTGCACCCGTCTTCCTTGCGTCCTTCTTGATCAACATGCTGGCGATCGCGCTGCCGATCTTCACCATGAACGTCTATGATCGGGTGATCCCGAACAAGGCGGCTGAAACGCTGTGGATCCTGGGCGTCGGCGTAGTGATCGCCTTTGCCCTTGAATTTGCCTTGCGCCGGGCGCGCACCGCGGTGATCGACGAGATTACCCGGCGGCTTGATCTGCGCCTGTCACAGAAGATCTTCGGGCGCCTGCTGGCGGCCCCTCTGGCCGAGCGTCGCGGCCATACCGGCTCGCTTGCCGCGCGCGTCGCCGAATTTACTACCGTGCGCGACTTCTTTGCCTCGACCACGGTCGTGATGGCAATCGACGTGCTGTTCCTGTTCGTGTTCGTGTTCGTGATCGCCATCATCGCCGGGTGGCTGGCGCTGGTCCCGCTCGTCATCGTCATCGCCATGCTCGCGGCGGGTTATGTCCTGCAACGCCGCGTGGTAGCGGCGTCGCGCGATGCGCAGGCCGATCATGGCCTGCAGCAGACCTTGCTCGTCGAATCGCTCGGCGGGATGGAAACCCTCAAGAGCCTTGCCGGCGAAGGCGCGATGCTGTCGCGCTGGCATCGTCTGGCCGAAATCGGGACCCATTCGCAGCAGCGTCTGCGCGATGTGAGCTCCTACGCCGTGGGTCTGGCGCAGACCTTCCAGCAGGTTTCCACCGTGTCGCTGGTGATTGGCGGCTACTACCTGTTTGCGGCGGGCGATATCAGCATGGGCGCGATCATTGCCATCGTCATGCTGTCGTCGCGTTCGCTCGCGCCGGCCGGGCAGATTGCCTTCCTGCTGACCCGCGGACGCCAGGCGCAAGACACCTTGGACAGTATCGAACGCATGTTCGAGGGTGGGGATGAGCGGCGCAGCGGTAGCAGCCTCTCCACTTCGACGCTGGAACGGCCGACGATCAGGCTGGCCGGCCTGTCCTTTTCCTATGGGGAGGGCTCGCAGGAAGCGCTGGCGGACATCAACCTGACCATAACGCCGGGCGAGCGGATCGCCATTGTCGGGCGTGTCGCATCGGGCAAGTCGACGCTGGGGCGCGTGCTGTGCGGGCTCTATCCGCCCAGTTCGGGGGCGCTGGTCATCAATGGGGTGGACAGCCAGCAGTTCCGACCGGAACAGCTGCGTCGGGCCCTGCGTTTTGTCGGCCAGGATGCCGTGTTGTTCACTGGATCGATCAAGGACAATCTGTCCCTGTCGGACCCTTTGGTGGACGATGCCAAGCTGGTTTCGGCGCTGCGGATGACCGGGGCCGACCAATTCCTGTCGCGGGATTCCGGAGGGTTTGATCGCCTGGTCGGCGAGGATGGACGTCATCTCTCGGGCGGGCAGAGGGCGTTCCTTTCCTTGAGCCGCGCGCTGGTCGATCCCGCAGAGCTGTTGTTCCTCGATGAACCAACCGGCGCCATGGACAGCGAGACCGAGAAGCTCTTCGTCGAGCGCCTGGGTGCGTCCATCGGCCCCGAGCAATCATTGATCATCGCCACGCATCGACCGGCCCTGTTCGCCATCTGCAATCGCCTGATCGTGCTCGATCGCGGCCGTGTGGTCGCCGACGGTCCGGTGAACAAGATCCTGGCGGAAGCCGGTTCGACCCTGGCGCAGGGGCAAAAGCCATGATCGCGGCGCCTGTCAGACGCGGCCTGGCCTGTGCCGGCGTTCTGGTCTCCACGCTGCTGGTAGGCAGCGCGGTCGTTCTGCCGTCTTCCGATTCCGCCCGTGCCATGTCGGTGCTCGAACCCGAGCTTTCGGAGCAGATGGCGAGCATGTCGACCGGGATCGACCAGCCCCTGGCGGTTTCGGGCGATGCGGCGGAAGCGCGCAATGCGCTGATCCCCCTGAGCAAGGTGAGGCTTGAGAGCCCCGGTTACCTGCGGCGGGTAGAGATGTCGGCCACCAGCGAATCCACGGCCGAACGCTGCCTGGCGCAGGCAATCTATTACGAAGCTGCGCTCGAGCCGCTCTCGGGCCAGCGTGCCGTGGCCCAGGTAGTCCTGAATCGCGTGCGTCACCCGGCCTATCCCAACAGCGTCTGCGGCGTCGTCTATGAAGGCGCCAACAGGCCCGTATGCCAGTTCAGCTTTACCTGCGACGGGTCGCTGCTGCGCAGCCCGGTCAAATCGTATTGGGATCGGTCCCAACGTATTGCCCGGGAAATGCTCGATGGGGATTCCGTTCCTGAGGTTGGAACGGCGACGCATTACCACGCCGACTACGTCGTGCCGCGCTGGGCCTATACCTTGGGCAAGATCACCCAGATCGGTCGCCATATCTTCTATCGCTTCCCCGGCGCATATGGATCCGCCGGGACGTTCAATCAGCGCTGGTCCGGTCGGGAGTTCATCCCGACGCTCGATTTCGCCAACCTCCGGTTGAAGCTGGCCGCGCATCAGGATCTCATGGAAGGTCAGGCGGGCGACTTCGTCCCCGGAACAACCGTTGTGGCGGACGTGAAGGATCGCCACGCTGAAAGCGATGTCGGCGGCCGCCTGAATACCACCACGCAGTGGCGCCTCGAAATTCCCGATCCGGTCCAGCTGAGCGCCGGTTATCGGGCGACGCTTGCCGGCCAGACGGTCTCTGCCGCAGCGATTTCGGACAGTCAAAACGATCCCGGGACCACCCAATGACATCGCTAAAAGAGCGGTTCGAAACCCTCGACGGACCGCGCAAGGTAATCGTGATTTCGGCCATAGGCCTGGCGCTGCTGTTCATCTGGGCGGGCTTCGCTCAGGTCGAACAGATCGCCCGCGGGACGGGCAAGGTCATCCCGTCGAGCAAGGCCCAGCTGGTCCAACCGTCCGAACCCTCGATCATCGCGGAAATCCTCGTTCGTGGGGGCCAGAGCGTGAAGAAGGGCGATTTGCTGGTTCGCCTCGATGATGCGCAGTCTGCTTCCGCGCTCGGCCAGCTGGAAGAAGAGAATCGCCGCCTCGCCGTGCGGGCAGAGCGCCTCGAGAACGAAGCCTCGGGTGCCGAGCTTGGGTGTGAAGAGGGCGCGCTGTGCGAAGAGGAACAGCGCCTGCAGCAGGTACGGACTGCAACCGCCCGGGCGCGCGAGAACGCGCTGAGCTCCGCCATCGAGCAGCGGCAGCGTGACCTGCAGGAAGCGCAGGCTACCGTGAGCGCACTCGAGAACAGCGCCCGGCTGGCAAACCAGCAGGTGCAGATGCTCGAGCCGTTGGCTCGCCAGAACATCGTCCCGCAAACCGAATTGCTCCAGGCGCAGCGCGACCTGGTCGATACCCAGGGCAGGCTGGCGGCAGCGCGCCAGGCCGTCGGCCGCTCTGCGGCAGCCATTCGCGAGGCGCAGGCGGATCTGAGCCAGGCCCGCCTCGATTTCCGCCAGCAGGCCCTGGCCGAACGCAGCGAGGTCACGACAAAGCTGGCGGTGAACGAAGAGAGCATTCGCGGCGCAGCCGCCCGGCAACAGCGCAATGAACTGCGCGCGCCGGCCGACGGGGTCGTCAACGACGTCCAGATTACGACGGTGGGTGGGTTCGTGAACGCCGGTGAGAAGATCATGCAGGTCGTTCCGGTGGGCGACAAGCTGCTGGTGGAAGCCCGCATCGAACCCAGCGATCGGGCCTTCATCAAGATCGGCGATCTCGCCAACGTGAAAGTCACGGCCTACGACTTCTCGATCTACGGTGGTTTGCGCGGGCGGGTGCAGCAGGTTTCGGCCGACAGCATCTATGACGAAGCCGAGCGCAAGGCCTTCTACACCGTCGTCGTGGAAACCGATCGGTCCTACATCACCAAGAACGGGCAGCGCCTGCCGATCGTTCCGGGCATGATCTGCGATGTGGAGATCATCACGGGTCGGCACAGCATCCTGGCCTACCTCTTCAAGCCGATCAACAAGGCCTTCGACCGCGCCCTCACCGAACGCTGACCGGATCAGGCCTCAATAGCCGTGGAGGAAGCTCCGCCGGCCATTGAAGCTCAGTACCGGCTGGTAATCATAGGCCTGCGTGGCATCGAGCACGGTATCGGTCGCATTGTCGAGCATGCGAAAACCGTCAGCGGTGCGAACAATCAGGACAGCGTGATCGGCCCGCCGCACGAGATCGCGGGTGATCGTGAGATACATGTCCTCGGGGTCAACCCCGGCTGCAAGCAGCATGTGCATCTTGAGCAGTGCGATATCCTCGCAATCGCCCTTGCCCAGCTTGAGCGTGCGCCGCGGACCGGCCCAATAGTCTGCCTTCTTGAATAGGGCCAGGTCATCGGCATAGGCGATGGTGTGATTGACCCAGCGATTGACGGCTTCGAGCCGGCTTTCCAGCGCGTCATTGCCAGCCAAGATCGCCCTGGCCTCACCACCGAAACGCGGTTTCTCCTGGCTGACGCGATCCCACGATGCGTCGAAATTGGTCTTGCCGATGGCGACCTTTCGGCTCGCCAGAAACTCGCCGGGCGCAGAGACCCGTGTGGCGACAAGCGCCGCCGAGGGGCCAATGCCCGCAGTCGGCGCGCAACCGATCGATGGTGCGACGGCGGCCAGGGCTGGGGCTAGCGGCCTGACATCGGTCACTGCCAGCGCCGGAGGTGCGGAATTGGGAATTAATGGCCCAAAGGTGTCCGCACCGGCCTGCTGCGCGCGCATCGTCTCGAGCGCGCTAGCTGCGCCGCCCAGGACGGCGGACGCCTTGGTTGCACCCGTGGCTTGCGAAGCCAGGCCAGCATTGGGATCGAACGGACGCGCGGGGCAGGATTCGGTGACTAGTGTCGAGGCGAAGCTCGGCAGGAGCAGCGTGATGAGGCCGGCGGACTGCGCCGGAACCACCGGAGGGGCAATGCTGCCCGCTGACGCGGGCATCGCGAAGCATGCCAGCGGAAGGGCCGAACTGGCAACGACCCGCCGCAATCCCTTGTGGTTGAGTATCGCACGCTTCATGAGGCCCTGGATACGCAAGCAACCTCAAGGCACGGTTTCTGCTGTTGGTTAACGCGCTGTTTGGACTTTCACTGGGCCGCGGCCCCCAGGAATGCCCTCTCTGGTCAGGCCGAAGGCGAGGTTGACGCTCGGATCTGGACGAGATTTCTCCATGTTGTCTGAGGCCTGCCGCGCGCCGACATGAATCCTCGGCCTGGGGCTCGATCTGCATCGGGCAGGAGTTTGCGACCGGCGCTTCGGGCGCGGACATCCGGCCGGCAAGATCGGTTTCGGACCTATTCCTGCGCGGTCGAGCCCTTGGTCGGATGTATTCCGTCCTTCCCGGCGCGCATGCGACCGAGGTGCAAGGGAGGACATATGCTGGCGAAAAAGGAGCGGGTCGATGCGGTGGCAAGCCTCAAGGCCTTTGCCGACCGCCATTCAGGACTGCAGATCGAATCGACCGGTGCAACGGTCGTCACCTATTCAGGGGTTCTCTTCAACGTGAAGGGCAGCACGCCCGATCCGAAGATCGGCGGCCTGACCTGGAAGGCGCTGCTCGAACGCTACAGCGTCGATGGCTGGTGCTATGCCGACACGCCGCCGGCACCGGGTGGTTCAAGCCATCCCGACTTCAGCGTGGGGGGACACGTGACGCCTAACGAAGACGGCAGCGTACCGACCGGCGGGACCTGCTACCTGATGCCGCTGTGCTACTGGCACAATGGCAAGGCCAACGACGGCCAGCCCTTCGAGCACAGCGAGACGAGGATGCTGCAACTGACCGGCTATATGACCGGCGATCTTGCCGCTACCTTCATTGCGCGGATGGCTGGGGCAGCCCCGTTGGCCCTGGTGTATCTTGATGAGACGGGCCTGGCCTTTCGCAGCCTTGCCGACGAGCCCGAGGCTGTCGATGCTGCACTGGAAACCGCTGCCGCTGGCGGCGGGAAGCCAGCCCATGTCCTGCTGCGACGGCGCGGCGCGGGCGAAACGGCCACCTACACTATCGATCGAGCGCAATTCGCCGACTAGCGGGCGCTGGACGAAAAAGGGCGGCGCCTTGCGGCACCGCCCTTGCTTGATCAGCGAAAGCTGTTCGAAGCGTAAGCCGTGGGCTTACTTGAGCTCGACGGTGCCGCCGGCTGCTTCGATCTTGCCCTTGATCTCTTCGGCTTCGGCCTTGTTCACGCCTTCCTTCAGCGCCTTCGGGGCGCCTTCGACGAGAGCCTTGGCTTCGGTCAGGCCCAGGCCGGTGATGGCACGGACTTCCTTGATGACCTGGATCTTCTTGCCACCGTCGCCGGTGAGAATGACGTCGAATTCGTCCTTCTCTTCGACTGCGGCACCAGCATCGCCACCGCCAGCAGGCGCGGCAACGGCAACAGCAGCGGCGGCGCTAACGCCCCACTCTTCTTCGAGCGCCTTGGCAAGCTCAGCGGCTTCCATGACGGTCAGCTTCGACAGTTCTTCAACAAGCTTGGCGATATCGGCCATGATGTTTCACTCCAAAATTAGGCTGGGGAGCCACACGGGTCAGCCCCAATGAATAAATCGCTGTGTGCGATGAACCTGGCTTACGCCGCTTCCTTGGCGCCATAGGCACCGAAGACGCGGGCGAGCTTGCTCGCGGGGGCGTTGACGAGCTGGACAACCTTGGTTGCCGGCGCGTTGACGAGGCCCACGATCTTGCCACGCAGTTCGTCGAGGCTCGGCATCGAGGCAAGTGCCTTGACCCCAGCTTCGTCGAGCTTCGTTGCGCCCATCGAACCGCCGACGATTTCAATCTTGTCGGTGGTCTTGGCGAACTCCACCACGGCCTTGGCCGCAGCCACCGGATCCTCGGAATAGCCGAGAGCGGTGGGACCAGTCAGGTACTCATCGAGACCTGCGTAGTCGGTGTCCTTCAGGGCGAGCTTGGCGAGACGGTTCTTCGCAACCTTGTAGGACGCACCGGCATCGCGCATCTTCGCACGCAGCTCGGTCGACTGAGCGACCGAGAGCCCCAGATTGCGGGTGATGACCACCACGCCGGACTGGGCGAAGATCTCGCTGAGCTGGGCGACCGAATCGGCTTTCTGCGAACGATCCATGCCATACTCCTTCACATGTGATCGCACCGGGATGGCTCCCGAGGCGACCGGCTACGTTTGTCCGTGCCGAAAATCGACACGGGCGAGTCCGTCGATCAGGGAAGGAGTTACGCCACCCAATCGCTTGGAGTGTGACGCGAAACGACGGTGCCTTGCGACCCCGCGTGAAATCTCTGTCCCCGTCTAGGCTGGAAATTAAGAAGGCTAGATCGCCTTCACCAACTGTCTCGGACGGATGATCGGCTTGCGCTTGTGCGCTTGCCGGTCGGGCGCGCCTCTAGAGCAACTGACGGCCAAGTCAAGTCGTCGGGTTCTGCGGCACCCCCAATGCAAAGAGGCCTGCCCCTTGCGGGACAGGCCTCTCGCATATCTTACCGAACCGCGCCTTAGGCGCGATCTGGCAGAAGATTACTCAGCAGCTTCTTCAGCCGGAGCTTCTTCAGCCATTGCGTCGGTGCCTTCGGCAGCCATCGCATCGCCTTCTTCAGCCATTGCGTCGGCGCCTTCTTCGGCCATGGTTTCGGTCGCGGCGGTTTCTTCAGCCATCGCGTCGGTGGCTTCTTCAGCCTTCTCACCGCAAGCGGCGAGGGTCAGAGCGAAGGGGAGAGCGGCGACGAGAGCGATCTTCTTCATGGGTATAAATCCTTGTTCGCCTGGATTGGCGAGGCCGCAAAATAGCCATATTTTCGCCCGGGTGAAGACACAATTTGCAAAATTCGCATTTTTCTCGCCTTATTGCGACTTAGGCAGCCAGGGCTACCGGCTCCGCAGTCGGACTCGGTAGCAGGCTGACGCCCTTGCGCTGCGCGGCGTGACGGGCGGCAATGGCAGTGCTTCCGGCCATGGTCAGGGCAAGCAAGCCCACCAGTGCCGAATCGAGGATCATCGCCAGCCAGTCGAGCGGAGCGGGCAGCCACCAGATGGCGGCATAACCGAAGCCATAGTGCAGCGCCATCAAGGGAACGATGCCCGCGACGGTGAGCGCGATCGTGTACCAGAACGAACCGTGCATGATGCCTATCGAACGGATCGGTCCGACACGGACGTTGCCGAGCGCCCAAGCGACCCCCCAGGCTGTCAGGTAAATCCCAATGACCTGAAATGGGATGCCCACGATGGCGGATACGATCTGTGCCGCCTCACCCTCCAGTCCGGTAAGCTCGGCCAGCGAGGGGCCGAACATCGACCAGGCGGTTAGCGTTACGTTCAAAGCGAAGATGGTGAACCACAGGCCGACTGCCGGCCATTCGAATCGCGTCGCCTTCGCGATGTCGCGATCGAACATGATGTAGCGGGCGAACCAATAGCCTGGCAGAAGTATCGCTACGGTTTTGAGGAAGCCAATTTGCAAGCGCAGGGGGTCTTGGCCCGCGACGCTGGCGCTCGCCCGGTCGATGTACATGCCCGCGTCCAGTTCGACCACGTGCTGCACAAACTCGACCAGCATCGGGATTGCGAAGAATAGGGGGCAGGCCAGCATGAAGGCCCAGGATGAGCGATAGATATCGGCAATGTCGGATTTAAGCACTGTCATTCTCCTTCGTAGCCGAGCAGGTCACCCGGCTGGCATTCGAGTTCACGGCAGATTGCGGCGAGGGTGGAAAAGCGGATCGCCTTCGCCTTGCCCGTCTTGAGGATCGAGACGTTGGCGAGGGTCAGGCCGATGCGGTCGGCGAGTTCGGTCATGGTCATGCCCCTGCGTCGGAGCAGTTCGTCGAGGTGAACGACGATCGATGCGTCATCTTCGGCAGGCATCAGACCGTCCCTTCAAGATCGTCGCGCATCTGTGCGCCTTCACGCAGCAGCCGGGCCAGGACGAAGAGCAGAGGGACCGCAAACCAGCCCGTCAGCGAAAGCGACCAGCCAAAGTAGAGACCACTCACCGTGCTTGCCCAGACCGACAGCTGACCGAAGATGAGATCCACGACATTGATCGCAAGCAAAGCCCAGGCGATGACCGAAAGACGGTCGGCATTGGCTTCGCTGAAGCCGGCCCCCGTCTGGGTATCCCGAATCATCGCAATGACCCGGGTCAGGATCAGATGGGTTGCAATGCAGACGGGTAGCGACATGACGCAGGCCCACTTGAACCAGATAATCGCGACTTCGCTCGCCTCTTCGGACGCGATTACCTGCGCCACGATGTCGCGAGGCGTCTCCGGACGGAAGATCATCACCGCCAGCAGAAGGGCAAGAATCGCGGCCGCAGTCCAGTTCAACCAATTGGTGATGCGCAGGGCTCTCACAAGAAGGGGAAGCATCTCGAATCTCCGTTTATTGATTATCGATATGTCACGTGTGAATCTTATCGTCAATCAATAATATTGAAAATCGATAAGAAAGCGTCCGACACATGGACGGGGATCGGACACAGGGTGGGAGCGGTCCCTCTAAAATCGCGGCGCTTGAACAGCTGCAGCACGCTTCTGAGGTCGGTGCGCATAACGCCGAGCGACTGGTTTGGTACGCCAGTGGAAAGTGGCTATAGCTTGCGGGGGAACACGGGGGGCAGGGGCAACATGACACGACAACTCTTCGTTCGGCTGGCGGTATTCTATGCCATCGTCACCGGAGCAGTTTACGCTGCGGTCGCAGCCTATCCGCCATTGGCGGACTTCCTGCCGATCGGCGGTGCGCAGACCCTCCTGACCGCTCCCCCGACCAATCCTCTCGATGGGGTCAGCATCGAGGCCCGCCGCGTGGGCAATCTCGGCAGTTCGGTGGTGTGGCTGTTCATCGCGGTCGCTGGAGCCCTGATGACGACGCTACCGGTCACCTGGACCTACATGGCCAGCCGCAGCCGCACGGAATACGATCAGGCGCTGGTCGAAACGATGATTGTCCTGCCCATCGCGGTCACGTCGATCGTGGTGATGGTGCACGATTCACTGGCCTTGGCGTTCTCGCTGGCCGGGATCGTTGGCGGAGTGCGTTTCCGCAACACGCTCAAGAGCTCGGGCGACGCCATCTACATCCTGCTGGCGATCGGTATAGGGCTGGCGGCCGGGATTGGCGCACTCGAGATCGCATTGGTGATGACGGTGATGTTCAACTTCACCTTCGCCTTCCTCTGGCTTGCCGACTACGGGGCCCTTCAGGGCACCCACCGCTATCTGCGGTCCGCTGAATCTGGCGATACGGAAGACGAAATGAGCCGGAGCGATCAGTCAGGCGAGGGAGCCTAGAGGCAGGCCCCGACGAGCTTCTTCGCTACCTTGTCGCTGTCAGCGATGTCGCCGAAGAAGCCATCGAGGTATCGCCGCATGGTTTGGACGCTACGCTCGTCCAGTCCGGGGATGCGGGTGAGTTCGGCTTCGATGGCGGGGCGCGCATCGCGAAACCGTGCGATTTCCGCCGGCAGCGTACCGTTGAAAGCACAATAGCCGCGATAGACGCGATACTTGACGTTGGGGATGCGCAGTAATTCGCTCGGCACGGCATAGGGCGCGTCGACCAGTCCAGCGCTGTCGAAGTCATAGGGAACCGGCGTAAGGTCGGCGACCGCCTCCTTCGTCTCCGCGAACAGGCGCGAATTGTGGCAGCAGTCCGAAGGATCCGGCCCTGCATCCATGGCCCAATCGGTATTGCCGATCATGTACTGGAACAGGGCGTAGCGAGCCCCGTCCTCACGGTTCAGGGCGGATACGCGCACATTGCCGGTATCGACCTCCTTCATCCCGACCCGCTTCGCCGCGTCGTCCCCATCCTCGATGAAGAAGCCCATCCGGGTGGCAATGTCCTTGCCGCCGTCGCGGTAAGTGACCCGCGCGAGCCTGACCCGAAAGCTCTCCGGGGTAATCGCATTGTATAGCCGATAGGTGGCATATTCACGCAGGACGATCTGTTCGAAGCGGGAGTTGTCGTTGCAATGGGTGACCAGCTTGATCCGCTTTTGATTGTGAAACAGCGAGTCCTTGCCGGGTTTTTCGGGAAACCCGATCCGCAGCGGAGGGAAACTGCACCTGTCCTTTCGGCGCCGGGAGACGCCCCTCGCGGCAATCTCGATCGCGTGGCTTTCCCCTGCAGATGTCAGTGTGGCAGCGTGGATCTCGGTCGATTTTTCCGCGCGACGCACGACTTCTCGAACCGGACCGTCGATTATGACTTCGAGTACGGCATCGTCGCTGAACAGGGGCGTTGCCTTCTCCGCCGCCTCCTGAGCGCTGGCCGGCAATGCAAGAAGCGCGATCGACGCCGCAATGATCGAGGCTGCTCTCATGGTCGCTCTCCTGACTTGGGTGTGCCGGGAAGGGCGCGACGCGACCACTGGCCGTCCAATCCCCGCTCGTGAGCCCAGGTCTCATCCCCGACAATCTCGAGAAAGCTGGCCGGACCGCCGTAGGCTTTGGAAATGCCGGTATCGATGCGGATGAGCTGTCCGTCCCGTTCGGCGGCGATCCCGGCCAGCGAAGGCGTGTGCCCGACAACCAGGCGTGAAACGCCCATCCCGGCCAGGGCCGCGGCCAGTTCGTCCGGCGGAGCAGGGCGCAGGCCCTGATCGGGCGCGCCGACCACGTTGCCCCGGTACCAAATCGGCCCCAATTGGTCGTCGAGGACAGAGCGATCGACCTCCGCGCCCTTGGCCAGCGCGGCGGCATAGCGGGCGTTGATCGCAGCGATGGTCTCTGCGCTCGCTTCGCTGCTCATCCCGCCATGCGCGAAAAGAATGTCACCGGCCTTGAACAGGGCAGGCCGGTCAGCCGTCCAGGCACCAAGCTCGCCGCCGGGCGACCAGGCCCTGCGATGTTCGATCAGGCCAAGCGGAGTCTGTGCCATCCACGCAGCACGAACCGAATCGGGAGTGGCCTCGGGATCGCTGGCGCGCGCCTGCTCGACCAGCGATCGCGCCATCGCCTGCCACACTATCTTCCTCGTTCGCTCCGACTTGCGCGTAACGAAGGCTGCGTATTCGCCGGGATCGACATAGCGAAGATCGCCGATGACATTCATTGCCTCGTGGTTGCCCAGCAGCACGACCACCTTCCCGCCTGCCTTGGCGGCTTCCTTTTCCAGCGCCTGCAGGTGACGGATGATCTTCAGCGATTCCGGCCCCCGATCGACAATGTCGCCAAGCTGGACAAGCATCGACCGCCCCCCGGTCCAATGCTTGCCGTCGGTGCTGACGCCCGAAGCTTGGGCGATTTCGAGCCAGGCATCGTAGTCGCCATGCAGATCGCCCACTGCTACGATGCGTTGGGCCCCGCTGTCCGCCGCCGCCGACGCGCTCACAAGGAGCATTGCGGCCAGTATTCGGCACAAGACGGCCAGAAATCCCCGCATCGCCCTCCCCCCGTGGTTGCCGAAGCTGGATAGCATAGTATCGCGTCCTTGCCGCATGGTCGACTTCGTCGTTTGACAGAGGGCGGGAGACTTCCTAAATGGCCCCCGACCGCACGCTTCGAGCGAGTCCGATTCATGCGCGGGGATCGGACACAGGATGGAAGCGGCGTTTCCATAATCGCGACGCTTGAATAGCTGCAGCAGGCCACCGGAACCGGTGCGTACGACGCTGCGGCCTTTTCGCGTCCCGGTCATGGCTCTCACGCGCATGAGACACGAATTACTGGCGCTGTCCGCGCCCGAGTGCGGATCGGTGCTGGCGCACACGAGAAGAGGTACATACCCCTTATGGCTACCAAGGCGAAGGCTCCGAAGAAGACCCGGGGCACGAAGGCATCGGGTACGGCAAAGCGCCGCATCCGCAAGATCTTCGGCGACATCCATGAAGTCGTCGAGATGCCGAACCTGATCGAGGTCCAGCGCGAGAGCTACGAACAGTTCCTGCGCTCGGACAAGGCCACTGGCTACGTCTCCGGCCTCGAGAAGACCTTGCGCTCGGTGTTCCCGATCCGTGACTTCGCCGGCACCGCCGAACTCGACTTCGTCCACTACGAACTCGAGCCGCCCAAGTACGACATCGTCGAATGCCGCCAGCGCGGCATCACCTACGCCGCGCCGATGAAGGTCACGCTGCGCCTGATCGTCTTCGAAGTCGACCAGGAGACCGAGACCCGCTCCGTGCTCGATATCAAGGAGCAGGACGTCTACATGGGCGACATGCCGCTCATGACCGAGAACGGCACCTTCATCATCAACGGCACCGAGCGCGTGATCGTGTCGCAGATGCACCGTTCGCCGGGTGTGCTGTTCGACCATGACCGCGGCAAGACCCACTCTTCGGGCAAGCTGCTGTTCGCCGCGCGGATCATTCCGTACCGCGGCTCGTGGCTCGACTTCGAGTTCGACGCCAAGGACATCGTCAACGTGCGTATCGACCGCAAGCGCAAGCTGCCGGTCACCGCGCTGCTCTATGCCCTCGGCCTCGATGCCGAGGACATCCTCGACCACTTCTACAGCACCGTCACCTGGAAGCGCGCCAAGGACGGCTGGGAAATCCCCTTCGTTGCCGAACAGTGGCGCGGGCAGAAGCCGGCCTTCGCGCTGGTCGACGCCAAGACCGGCGAGGAAGTGTTCCCCGCCGGCCAGAAGATCAGCCCGCGTGCCGCCAACAAGGTGGCCAAGGACGGTCTCGCCACGCTGCTGCTGCCGACGGAGGAGATCTTCGGCCGTTACGCCAGCCGCGACATGATCGACGAGAAGACCGGCCGCATCTACATCGAAGCGGGTGACGAAGTCGCCGCCGAGAACCTCGAGGTGCTGGACAAGGCGGGCATCGATGCGCTCGAGCTGCTCGATATCGACCACATCAACACCGGCCCGTGGATCCGCAACACGCTGCAGGTCGACAAGGCCGAGAACCGCGACGAGGGCCTGGAAGCGATCTACAAGGTCATGCGTCCGGGCGAGCCGCCGACCAAGGAAACCGCCGAGGCACTGTTCGAAGGCCTGTTCTTCGATGCCGAGCGCTACGACCTGTCGGCCGTGGGCCGCGTCAAGCTCAACATGCGTCTCGAGCTCGATGCCGAGGACACCGTCACCACGCTGCGCCGGGAAGACATCCTTGCCGTGGTCAAGGAACTGGTGAACCTCAAGGACGGCAAGGGCGACGTCGACGACATCGACAACCTCGGCAACCGCCGGGTCCGTTCGGTCGGCGAACTGCTGGAGAACCAGTACCGCGTCGGCCTGCTGCGCATGGAACGCGCGGTGAAGGAGCGCATGAGCTCGGTCGACGTGTCGACCGTGATGCCGAACGACCTGATCAACGCCAAGCCCGCTGTGGCCGCGGTGCGCGAGTTCTTCGGTTCTTCGCAGCTCTCGCAGTTCATGGACCAGACCAACCCGCTGTCGGAAGTCACCCACAAGCGCCGCGTTTCGGCGCTTGGCCCGGGCGGCCTTACCCGTGAGCGCGCCGGCTTCGAAGTCCGCGACGTTCACCCGACCCATTATGGTCGCATCTGCCCGATTGAAACGCCGGAAGGCCCGAACATCGGTCTGATCAACTCGCTGTCGACCTTCGCCCGCGTCAACAAGTACGGCTTCATCGAAACGCCGTATCGCAAGGTGATCGACGGCAAGGTGACCGACGAGGTCGTCTACCTCTCGGCGATGGAAGAGCAGAAGCACACCGTCGCCCAGGCTTCGGCTGACCTCAACGAGGACGGCTCGTTCGTCGAGGAGCTGGTTTCGGCCCGCCACGACGGCGACAACCTGATGGCTCCGCGCGAGCACATCACGCTGATGGACGTTTCGCCCAAGCAGCTCGTTTCGGTTGCGGCCTCGCTCATTCCGTTCCTGGAAAACGACGACGCCAACCGCGCGCTGATGGGCTCGAACATGCAGCGCCAGGCGGTGCCGCTGGTCAAGGCCGAGGCGCCCTTCGTCGGCACCGGCATGGAAGAAACCGTGGCGCGTGACAGTGGCGCGGCGATCGCGGCCAATCGTGGCGGTATCGTCGACCAGGTCGACGCCACCCGTATCGTGATCCGCGCCATCGGCGACGTCGAACCCGGCCAGTCGGGCGTCGACATCTACCGCCTGCAGAAGTTCGAGCGTTCGAACCAGTCGACCTGCATCAACCAGCGCCCGCTGGTGAAGGTGGGCGAAGTGGTCGAAGCCGGCGACATCATCGCCGACGGTCCTTCGACCGAGCTTGGCGAACTGGCGCTCGGCCGGAACAGCCTCGTCGCGTTCATGCCGTGGAACGGCTACAACTACGAGGACTCGATCCTGATTTCCGAACGGATCGTGAAGGACGACGTCTTCACCTCGATCCACATCGACGAGTTCGAGGTCATGGCCCGCGACACCAAGCTGGGTCCGGAAGACATCACCCGCGACATTCCCAACGTCGGCGAGGAAGCGCTGCGCAACCTCGACGAAGCGGGCATCGTCTACATCGGTGCGGAAGTGCACCCGGGTGACATTCTGGTCGGCAAGATCACGCCCAAGGGCGAAAGCCCGATGACGCCGGAAGAAAAGCTCCTGCGCGCCATCTTCGGCGAAAAGGCCAGCGACGTGCGCGACACTTCGCTCCGCCTGCCGCCGGGCGTGGCCGGAACCATCGTCGATGTGCGCGTGTTCAACCGCCACGGCATCGAGATCGACGACCGTACCCGTGCGATCCAGAACGAGGAAATCGAACGCCTCCGCAAGGACGCCAACGACGAACGCGCGATCCTCAATCGGGCGACCTACAACCGCCTGCGCGACATGCTCACCGGCCAGACCGCTTCGGCGGCACCGAAGGGCATCAAGAAGGGCACCGAGATCACCGAGACCATGCTCGATGAGATCGACCGCCACGAATGGTTCAAGTTCGCGGTGGCGGACGATGGCCGCCAGGCGCAGCTCGAAGCGGTCAAGTCGCAGTACGACGAAGCCGTCAAGGTCATCGAAGAGAAGTTCGAGGACCGTAAGGAGAAGCTCGAGCGCGGTGACGAACTCGCCCCGGGCGTGCTCAAGATGGTCAAGGTCTTCGTCGCGGTGAAGCGCAAGCTGCAGCCGGGCGACAAGATGGCCGGCCGTCACGGGAACAAGGGCGTCATCAGCCGTATCCTGCCGATCGAGGACATGCCGTTCCTCGAGGACGGGACGCCGGTCGACCTCGTGCTCAACCCGCTGGGCGTGCCGTCACGCATGAACGTCGGGCAGATCTTCGAAACGCACCTCGGCATGGCGGCCCGCAATTTGGGCCACCAGATCGCCGGTGCGCTGGAAGACTGGCGTGCGGCCAACCCCAACGCGATCGAAGACTATGCCAATGCCAAGCCGCCCGAAGCGGTCGTGGAACGGCTCAAGGACGTCTACGGCGAGCAGTACCACGAGGAGATCGACTCACGTTCGACTGCCGAGATCGTGGAACTGGCGACCAATGTCAGTACCGGCGTTCCGATGGGCACCCCGGTGTTCGACGGCGCGCGCGAAGGCGACGTGACGATCCAGCTGGGCAAGGCCGGGCTCGACAGCTCGGGCCAGTCGGTCCTCTACGATGGCCGCACCGGCGAGGCGTTCGACCGCAAGGTCACCGTGGGCATCATCTACATGCTCAAGCTGCACCACCTGGTCGACGACAAGATCCACGCGCGTTCGATCGGCCCCTACTCGCTCGTCACCCAGCAGCCGCTGGGCGGTAAGGCGCAGTTCGGCGGCCAGCGCTTCGGCGAAATGGAGGTCTGGGCACTCCAGGCCTACGGCGCCGCCTACACGCTGCAGGAAATCCTGACCGTGAAGTCGGACGACGTGATCGGGCGTACCAAGGTCTACGAAGCGATCGTCAAGGGCGACGATACCTTCGAGGCGGGCATTCCGGAGAGCTTCAACGTGCTCGTCAAGGAAATGCGCAGCCTGGGCCTCAACGTCGAGCTCAAGTCGCACGGCGAAGAGGACGGCGATGGCCTCGCGATCGCGGCGGAATAACGGGGCGCGCCCTGCGCGCCCCTCAACCGCCCCAAGAGAATTCACCCGTTTAGGGAATTAAGTCATGAACGAACTGACCAAATTCACCAACCAGCTGGCCAAACCGGAGACTTTCGACGAGATCCAGATCGGCATCGCGTCGCCCGAGCGCATTCGCAGCTGGTCCTTCGGCGAGATCAAGAAGCCGGAAACGATCAACTACCGTACGTTCAAGCCCGAACGTGACGGTCTGTTCTGCGCGCGCATCTTCGGCCCGGTGAAGGACTACGAGTGCCTGTGCGGCAAGTACAAGCGCATGAAGTACAAGGGCGTCGTCTGCGAAAAGTGCGGCGTCGAAGTCACCGTGACCAAGGTCCGCCGCGAGCGCATGGGCCACATCGAGCTCGCCGCCCCGGTCGCGCACATCTGGTTCCTCAAGTCGCTGCCGTCGCGCATCGGCCTGCTGCTCGACATGCAGCTCAAGCAGCTCGAGCGCGTGCTCTATTTCGAGAGCTACATCGTCACCGAGCCCGGCCTGACCCCGCTCGAGAAGTTCCAGCTGCTGACTGAAGACGAACTGCTCGAAGCGCAGGACGAGTATGGCGAAGACGCCTTCTCGGCCTCGATCGGTGCCGAAGCAGTCAAGGTCATGCTGATGGACCTCGACCTCGAGCAGGAAAAGGAAGACCTTCTCCAAGAGCTCGCGACCACCAAGTCCGCGCTCAAGCCGAAGAAGATCATCAAGCGCCTCAAGGTCGTCGAGAGTTTCATTGAATCGGGCAACCGTCCCGAATGGATGATCCTCGAAGTGATCCCGGTCATCCCGCCCGAACTGCGCCCGCTGGTGCCGCTCGACGGTGGCCGCTTCGCGACCTCGGACCTCAACGACCTCTACCGTCGCGTGATCAACCGCAACAACCGCCTCAAGCGCCTGATGGAGCTGCGCGCGCCGGACATCATCGTCCGCAACGAAAAGCGCATGCTGCAGGAAGCGGTCGACGCGCTGTTCGACAACGGCCGTCGTGGCCGCGTGATCACCGGCGCCAACAAGCGTCCGCTCAAGTCGCTCAGCGACATGCTCAAGGGCAAGCAGGGCCGCTTCCGCCAGAACCTGCTCGGCAAGCGCGTCGACTATTCGGGCCGTTCGGTCATCGTGACCGGCCCGGAACTCAAGCTGCACCAGTGCGGCCTGCCCAAGAAGATGGCGCTCGAGCTGTTCAAGCCGTTCATCTACGCGCGCCTCGACGCCAAGGGTCTCTCGATGACCCTCAAGCAGGCGAAGAAGTGGGTCGAGAAGGAACGCAAGGAAGTCTGGGACATCCTGGATGAAGTCATCCGCGAACACCCCGTCCTGCTGAACCGCGCGCCGACGCTCCACCGTCTCGGCATCCAGGCTTTCGAGCCGGTGCTGATCGAAGGCAAGGCGATCCAGCTCCACCCGCTGGTCTGCGCCGCGTTCAACGCCGACTTCGACGGTGACCAGATGGCCGTGCACGTCCCGCTGAGCCTCGAGGCGCAGCTGGAAGCGCGCGTGCTGATGATGTCGACCAACAACATCCTCTCGCCCGCCAACGGCAAGCCGATCATCGTTCCGTCGCAGGACATGGTGCTGGGCCTCTACTACCTGTCGATGGAACGCCAGGAGAAGACCCCGGAGTTCACCGAGAACGACAAGGGCGAGAAGGTCGAGAAGCTGCAGATGTTCTCGGACATGGCCGAGGTGCACCAGGCGCTCGAGATCAAGGCAGTTACGCTGCACACCAAGATCATCGCGCGCGTGCCGCAGGCCGACGAGAGCGGCAAGGTCAGCATGGTCCGCTTCGAGACCACGCCGGGCCGCATGCTGATCGGCGAATGCCTGCCGAAGAACCACAAGGTTCCCTTCGACATCGTCAATCGCCTGCTGACCAAGAAGGATATCGCCGACGTTATCGATGAGGTCTATCGCCACACCGGCCAGAAGGACACGGTGCTGTTCGCCGACGCCATCATGGCGCTGGGCTTCCGCCACGCGTTCAAGGCCGGCATCTCCTTCGGCAAGGACGACATGATCATCCCCGAAGAGAAGATCGAACTGGTCGAGGCGACCAAGTCGCTGGTTGCCGACTATGAGCAGCAGTACCAGGACGGCCTCATCACCCAGCAGGAAAAGTACAACAAGGTGATCGACGCCTGGAGCCGTTGCGGCGACCAGGTGGCCGATGCCATGATGGACAAGATCCGCGCCAAGCCGATCGGCGACGACGGCAAGGAAGCCCAGATTAACTCGATCTACATGATGAGCCACTCTGGTGCGCGTGGTAGCCCGGCGCAGATGAAGCAGCTCGCCGGCATGCGCGGCCTGATGGCCAAGCCGTCGGGCGAGATCATCGAGAACCCGATCATCTCGAACTTCAAGGAAGGCCTGAACGTCCTCGAGTACTTCAACTCGACCCACGGCGCCCGTAAGGGTCTCGCGGATACGGCGCTCAAGACCGCGAACTCGGGTTACCTGACCCGCCGCCTCGTCGACGTGTCGCAGGACTGCGTCATCATCGAAGAGGATTGCGGCACCGAAAACGCGCTGGAAATGCGTGCGATCGTGCAGGGCGGTTCGGTCATCGCTTCGATCGGCGAACGCATCCTCGGTCGCACCACGGCCGAAGACATCGTCAACGTCGCCACTGGCGAAGTCATCGTGCCCGCCGGCACGCTGATCGACGAGCCGATGGTCAAGGCGATCGAGGAAGCCGAAGTGCAGGTTGCCAAGATCCGTTCGCCGCTGGTCTGCGAAGCCGCCCAGGGCGTCTGCGCGACCTGCTACGGTCGTGACCTTGCGCGCGGTACCCCGGTCAACATCGGCGAAGCCGTGGGCGTCATCGCGGCGCAGTCTATCGGTGAACCGGGCACGCAGCTGACCATGCGTACCTTCCACATCGGTGGTGCGGCGCAGCTCAACGAGACTAGCCACCTCGAGGCGATCTCGGACGGTAAGGTCGTCTATCGCGACATGCCGACCATCGTCGACAAGAAGGGTCGTATCCTGTCGCTTGCCCGCAACGGCGAGCTGGCGGTGATCGACGCCGAGGGTCGCGAGCGCGAGATCCACAAGGTGCCCTACGGTACCGTCCTGATGCACAAGGACGGCGAGAAGGTGAAGGAAGGCGAACGCCTGGCGGAATGGGATCCGTTCTCGCTGCCGATCATCACCGAAACCTCGGGCGTGGTGAAGTACCAGGACCTGATCGACGGTACGACCATGGAAGAACGCGTCGACGATGCCACCGGTATCGCCCAGCGCGTCGTCACCGAACTGCGTGCCTCGGGCCGCAAGCGCAAGGAAGACCTGCGCCCGCGCCTGACGCTGTTCAACGATGCCGGGGACGAAAGCGAAGCCGCGCGCTACATGCTGGCGCCGGGCACCACGCTGTCGGTCGAGGACGGCCAGCAGGTCGAAGCGGGCGACATCCTTGCCCGTGCGTCGCGCGAAGCGGCGAAGACCCGCGACATCACCGGCGGTCTGCCGCGTGTTGCCGAGCTGTTCGAAGCCCGCCTGCCCAAGGACAATGCGATCATTGCCAAGATTTCGGGCAAGATCGAATTCGTCCGCGAGTACAAGGCCAAGCGCAAGATCGCGATCGTGCCGGAAGAAGGTGATGCAGTCGAATACCTGATCCCCAAGACCAAGGTGATCGACGTGCAGGAAGGCGACTATGTGAAGAAGGGTGACACCCTGATTTCCGGCTCGCCCAATCCGCACGACATCCTCGAAGTCCTGGGCGTCGAGGCGCTCGCCGAGTACCTCGTGAACGAAATCCAGGAAGTCTATCGACTGCAGGGCGTGAAGATCAACGACAAGCACATCGAGGTGATCGTTCGCCAGATGCTGCAGAAGGTCGAGATCACCGATGGCGGCGATACCGTGCTGCTGCCGGGCGAACAGGTCGACGTCGAGGAACTCAACGAGGTCAATGCGAAGCTGCCCAAGGGCAAGCAGCCGGCCACGGGCACCCCGATCCTGCTGGGCATTACCAAGGCCTCGCTGCAGACCCGCTCCTTCATCTCGGCGGCCTCTTTCCAGGAGACCACCCGCGTGCTTACCCAGGCCGCGGTCGAGGGTAAGAAGGACACGCTGATCGGCCTGAAGGAAAACGTGATCGTGGGCCGTCTCATCCCCGCCGGTACCGGCGCGGGCATGAACCGCATGCGCATCACCGCCTCCAGCCGCGACGCCGCGCTGCGCGCGCAGTGGAAGCGGGCGCAGGAAGCGATCATCGCGGCCAACACCGCCGAGGAAGAGCATGCGGCGGAACTCGCCCAGGGCCCCGAAGCGGCGATCGGCGACGATCCGCTGGCAGCGGTCGAAGGCGAGACCCATGGAACCGATGCCGACGCCGGTGACTACTTGAACGAGGAAGCCCGGGACGGCGAATAAGCCCGACCCGTCGCTTAGCCGACAAATCGAGGCCTCGCAGAGCGATCTGCGGGGCCTCTTTACTTGTGATCCCGGTGGTGTTTCGCCCGTGATATTCCTTATTTAACCATAACGACGTAAATCGGGACGGAGTGCAATGACCGAGCCTGATTCACATAGCGACGACGTGCGTCTGCAGATCCTCGTTCGGAGGCTCCGCGCTGTGTCTCTCGGGGGACCGACGGCCATTCTGTCGAGCCTTGCCTCGACCGCCGTCCTACTGGGCATCTATCGCGATACGCTGAGTCACCCGGCTCCGGTCATCTGGGGCGTCAGTATTGCGCTGGTCCTCGCGGCACGTTTCGCCCTGCTGCGCCTGACCGACATGGAATCGACCGACATCCACTATATCGAAGCCAGCCTTCGCAAGGTTGTGCTAGTGATGGGTGCGGTCAGCCTGGTTTGGGCAATCGGCATCCCAATTTTCGCGATCCTTGGGCGCGCCAGCGCGCTGCCGGCCCTCTCGGGCATAGCCGCGGCCATGTTCGTCGGCGTCCTCCTGCTGCATCGTAGTGTCCCGCGCGCGGGCTATGCCCACATTATCCTCCTCGGCGCGGGCATGGCGGTGGCCTCCATCGCAACCTACGGCAGCCATTCCTGGCCGTTGCTCCTGCTGCTGGTGGTCTATTCGATCACCTTGTGGATCGCGGTCGGTCGGCTCGACCGACAGTTCGTCGACGGTATCGTCAACGAGATCGGCAGCGTCGAGGCAGCCGATACGGTCGCGATGCTGCTGCATGATTTCGAAGAGCAATCGAGCGACTGGCTTTGGACGGTAGCTCCGGGCGGAACGCTGCGCCGCGTAGCGCCGCGTTTTGCTGCGGCGGCAGGCAGCGATGTCGAGCGGCTCGAAGGGACGCCGCTGATCAACCTCTTCCAGCCGGGGGAAGAGCGTGATCGCCTGGCCCGCCACCTCGTCGAATGCAGCCCGTTCCGCGACCTGCTGGTCAAGCTGCGGGTCGACGGCGAGATGCGGTACTGGCGCCTGTCGGCGCGTCCGCGCGATGATGGCTGGATGCGGGGGGTCGTGCGCGACGTCACGCATGATCGGCTTATCGAGGAACGCGTCGCCTTCATGGCGCATTACGACAGCCTTACCGGGCTGGCCAACCGCTACCTGTTCAACGAACGGCTGCGCACCATGCTGGGCGAGAACGGAGAGCGCGGCAGCGACGTGGCCCTGTTCTATCTCGACCTCGATGATTTCAAGTCGGTCAACGATACGCGCGGCCATCTGGTGGGGGACCGCCTGCTGCGCGAGGTGGGCAACCGGCTGGAACAGGAAGTGCGCGATGAAGACCTTGTCGCGCGGCTGGGTGGGGACGAATTCGCCGTCCTGATCGAAACGCGTGCGGGTATGGGCATGTTGATCGAGCGCGCGCACCGTTTCCTCTCGGTGGTGCGCGAACCCTATGAGATCGAAGGCCAGCTCTATCGCGTCTCGACCAGCATCGGCGTGGCGCGCTGCAGCGACGGCGATTGCGATGCCGAAGAGCTGATGCGCCGCGCCGACCTCGCGCTGTTCGCGGCCAAGCGCAAGGGGCGCGACACGCTGGCCATGTTCGAACAGGGCCTCGACCGCGAAGCGCGCGAGCGGCGCGAACTCGAAAGCGACCTGCGCGACGCCGTCACCCGCGGCCAGTTGCGGCTGCACTACCAGCCGGTGATCAATCTCGATGACGGTGGCATCACCGGCTACGAGGCGCTGTTGCGCTGGCACCATCCGCGGCGTGGCCTGATCGGGCCGAACGACTTCCTGCCGATTGCCGAGGAGACCGGCCTGATCCTGCCGATCGGCGGCTGGGTCATCCGCCAGGCCCTGGCCGAAATCTCGCGTTGGAAGGGCGACTTCCGGATCGCCATCAACCTTTCGCCGACGCAGGTGCGCAGCCCCCACCTGATCGCGTTGGTGGCGCAGGCCCTGCACAGCAATAGCATTGCCCCGGAACGGGTCGAATTCGAAATCACCGAGCACGTCCTGATGGTCGAGAGCGAAACCGGCAACGATACGCTGGCCCGCCTGCGCGAGCTTGGTACGCGCATCGCGCTCGACGATTTCGGGACCGGTTATTCCTCGCTCGGATATCTGCGCCAGGCGCTGTTCGATCGCATCAAGATCGATCGCAAGTTTGTGGTCGGGATCGAAGATGATCTCAATGCCCAGGCTATCGTTTCGAGCATCACCCGCCTCGCCGAAGCAATGGGCATGCAGACCACGGCCGAAGGGATCGAGAATCGCAGCCAGCTGGACCTGTTGCGCAAGCTCGGTTGCCAGGAAGCCCAGGGTTTCCTGATCTGCGAACCTGCCCCGGGGGACGCGTTCGCCACGCCCGAAGCGCTCGAAGCCTCGATGACCGGCAAGGGTTCCGACGTGCTCGACTATCGCAAGGCACGCGAAGCAGCGATGAAACGACGCGAAGGCAGGCACGCCTGACGTCTCGCCAAGGGCGCCGCGCTCGGCTATCGGCGCCTTCATGCCTGTAATCACGCGTTTCGCACCATCCCCGACCGGCCGCCTCCATGTCGGCAATATCCGCACCGCGCTGCATAACTGGATGCTGGCGAGGAAGGCGGGCGGGCGCTTTCTGCTGCGGATCGACGATACCGACGCGGAACGTAGCCGTGAGGACTACGTCGACGCGATCCGCGCCGATCTCGGCTGGCTCGGTCTCGAGCCCGATGGCGAAGAGCGGCAGTCGCACAGGCTGGAGATTTACGAACGTGCCTTTGTGGCCCTGCGCGAAGCCGGGCGGGTCTATCCCTGCTACGAGACGCAGCAGGAGCTGGAGCTCAAGCGCAAGATCCAGCTCGGCCGCGGCGTACCGCCGATCTACGATCGGGCGGCACTGGCGCTGAACGACGCCGAGCGTGCGGCCAAGGAGGCCGAAGGGATCGCCCCCCATTGGCGCTTCAAGCTCGATCACGGTGAGCCGATCATGTGGGATGACGGTATCCGGGGCGCGCAGAAATTCGATCCCGCGCAGCTGTCCGACCCGGTAATCCGCCGGGCCGATGGTAGCTGGCTCTACATGCTGCCAAGCGCGATCGACGATCTCGACATGGGCGTAACCGATGTATTGCGCGGCGAGGACCATGTCAGCAACACTGCCGTTCAAATCCAGATGTTTACCGCACTTATTGCTGCACACTATGGTGCGCAGCAAATTCCGCGTTTCGCGCATGAGGCGCTGCTGGTCGGGCGTGAAGGCAAGCTCTCGAAACGGCTTGGCGCGCTCGGCTGCGACGCCTTCCGCGAACAGGGCATCGAACCGCAGGCGTTGATAGCGCTGCTGGCCCGGTTGGGCACCTCACTGCCGGTCGAACCCATTGCCGATCGCGCGGTCCTAATCGAGAGCTTCGATCTTGGCAGCTTCGGGCGTGCCCCGGCCAAGTTCGACGACGCGGAGCTGGCGCGGATCAACACTACGCTGGTACACCAGATGGATTTCGCCACTGTTGTCCATCGCCTGCCGCAGGGCATGGACGAAACCGGCTGGCACGCGATCCGCCCGAACCTGAGCCATGTCGCGGAAGCCGGTGAATGGTGGCGTTTGGTGACGGGCCCGATCGATCAGCCGGAGTTTTCCGACGAGGACCGCGCCTATTTGGACGAGGCTGCCCGGACACTCGCGTGGGGCGACGATCCGTGGCACGCGCTCACCGCCGCACTCAAGGATGCGACCGGGCGCAAGGGCAAGCAGCTGTTCCTCCCGCTGCGCCAGGCCTTGACGGGAATGGACCATGGGCCCGACATGGGCGAATTGCTGCCGCTGATCGGCGAGGACCGTGCGCGGGCACGTTTGGCGGAGGCAGCTGGTAAATAGCGGGAGGAATACGATGGGGGTAACGCTGGGATCGAGCCTCGAACTGCCCTGCGGCGCCGTGCTTCCCAACCGTATTTCCAAGGCCGCGATGACCGAAGGGCTGGCCAAGCCCGACGGACGCCCCACTCCCGAACTCGAGCGCCTCTATGGCATCTGGTCCGATGGCGGTGCCGGCATGCTGTTGTCGGGCAATATCATCGTCGACAAGGACCATCTCGAGCGGCCCGGCAATGTCGTGATCGAGCGTGAACCCGATGCCGACATGACGGCGCGGCTAGCCAGCTGGGCGCGCGCAGCCACGCGCGGCGGCAATCACTTCTGGGCGCAGATCAGCCATGGTGGGCGCCAGACGCAGAAGCTGGTCAACCCGCGGCCCAAATCCTCTTCCGACGTTCAGCTGGCACTGCCCGGCGGGCAGTTCGCCAAGCCCACGCCGTTGACGCGTGAGGAGATTGCCGATCTCGTCAACCGTTGGGCGGTGGCGGCACGCGCCTGCCAGGAAGCGGGCTTCACTGGGGTGCAGATCCATGGCGCGCATGGCTATCTGATCTCGCAATTCCTTTCGCCGCGGGTGAACCTGCGCAGCGACGATTATGGCGGCAGCCTGGAGAACCGTGCGCGCTTCCTGCTGGAGATTGTGCGCGCGGTGCGCGATGCCGTGGGGCCCGCCTTCCCGATCTCGGTCAAGCTCAACAGCGCCGACTTCCAAAAGGGCGGCTTCGATTTCGGCGACAGCCTCAGGGTCGTGCAATGGCTGGAAGCGGCATCAGTCGACCTGATCGAGATTTCTGGCGGCACCTACGAGCAGCCTCGGCTGCTGGGTATCGAGGGGCAGGAGGCGGTAGAGGCGCAGAATGTCGCCCCGTCGACCGCCGCGCGCGAGGCCTATTTCGTCGATTTCGCCAAGGCGATGCAGGCAGAGGTATCCGTCCCGCTGATGGTGACCGGCGGCTTCCGCACCCGTGCCGCGATGGAAGAGGCGTTGGCGAGCGGTGCGGCTGACGTTATCGGCATCGGTCGCCCGATGTGCGTCGATACCGACGCCCCGGCCCAGCTGCTGGCGGGCGCCGAGCGGCTTGCCCGCTACGAAGACAACCTCGACCTGCTGCCCGAATGGCTGGGCTTCCTCAAGCGCTTGCAAATGATGAAGGCGATCAATGGTTTCGCGGGCATCTACTGGTTCTACGAGCAGATCTGGCTGCTCGGCCATCACGGCCGGGTCGATCGCGACCTTTCGGTCTTCAAGGCCTTCCGGATCGTCGATGCGCGCAATCGGCGCATCATGAAGGAACGCCGCGCGCTCTAGTTGCCGTGCTTGTCGAGTTCGTCGCCGCTAATGGTGACGACATGCATCAAATTGGTCGAACCGGGGGTGCCAAAGGGCACGCCTGCCAGGGCGATCAGCTTGCTGCCCGCTTCGCCGAAGCCATGGCGCAGCGACATGCGCTTGCCCTTGGCGATCATCTCTTCGAAGCTGCCGATATCCTTGGTTGCCACCGCATGCGCGCCCCACAGCAGGCCCAGGCGGCGGGCGGTCTTCATGCTGGGGGTCAGCACCAGCATCGGCACACTTGGTCGCTCGCGCGCAACGCGGCGTGCGGTCGAACCCGAACCGGTGAAGACCGTGATCGCGCTGATCGCCACCGTATCGGCCACGGTCATGCAGGCATGCGCCAGCGCGTCGGCAGTGGTTGCGTCGGGCATCGTCTCGAGAAACCGCACGCGGGCCAGATAGGCCTCGTCGCGTTCGACCTGGCGGGCGATCTTGTGCATGATCGTGACCGCTTCTTCGGGCCATTCGCCGGCGGCGGTTTCGGCGCTGAGCATCACCGCGTCGGCCCCGTCATAGACCGCATTGGCCACGTCGGAGACTTCGGCGCGGGTCGGGGCGGGGCTTTCGATCATGCTTTCGAGCATCTGCGTCGCCACGATCACCGGCTTGCCCGCGGTGCGCGCCTTGTTGACGATCCGCTTCTGCAGCGGCGGGACTTCCTGCGGTTCGAGCTCGACGCCCAGGTCGCCGCGCGCGACCATGATGCCGTCGGACAGCTCGATGATCTCGTCCAGCCGACGTACCGCCATCGGCTTTTCGATCTTGGCGCAGAGCGCGCCTTGCCCGCCCATCAGCTTGCGTGCTTCGGCAAGGTCTTCGGGCCGCTGCACAAAGCTGAGGCCAATCCAGTCGACCCCCTGCTGCATGGCAAAGGCAAGGTCCTTGCGGTCCTTGTCGGTCAGCGCCGGGATCGGCACTTCGGCATCGGGCACGTTCACGCCCTTGCGGTCGGAAATGACCCCGCCGACCTCGGCCGAACAGAGGATCTTGTCTTTGTCGGCGCTGATCACCTTCAGGCGGATCTTGCCGTCGTTGATCAGCAGGCGCTGGCCCTTGCTAAGCAGCCCGAACAGTTCGGGGTGCGGCAGCTCGACGCGGGTCTCGTCACCCGGGGTGGGATCGCGATCGAGCGTGAAATGGCCCGAATGGCGGATCACCGCCTGCCCATCCTTGAACTTGCCCACGCGCAGCTTGGGGCCCTGCAGGTCGGCGAGGATCGCGATCGGGCGGTGGAAGTCCTTCTCCATCGCGCGGATCGCCTGGATCGTCTTCTCGTGATCGGCGTGTTCGCCGTGGCTCATGTTGACCCGGAAGGCGTCGACGCCGGCCTTGAACAGGCGGGCGAGCATTTCGGGCGAACGGCTGGCGGGGCCGACGGTGGCGAGGATCTTGACCTTGCGGCCACGGGGATCGACACGCTTGGGATCGAGCTTTTGCATGGCAGACGCCTATGGCACAGGCGTGCTGCAACTCAAGGACAACAGTTTCATGGATACGAATACAGACCCGCTCGACCAGCTCCCCGATGCCGTAGCGGCAACTGCGTTTCGCCGGCTGGTGCGACACCTGCGTCACCGCCACGACGCGCAGAACATCGATTTGATGGGGCTGGCGGGCTTCTGCCGGAACTGCCTTGCCGACTGGATCGTCGATGGCGGCTTCGATGGCGACAAGGCGACCGCGCGCGAAGTGATCCACGGCATGCCGCAGGATGAATGGAAGGCGACCCGCCAGACTCCCGCGACCCCCGAGCAGCTGGCGCGGATGGAAGCGAGCCTGGCCCGGAACGCGAAGGAATAACGCACAAGAATAGGGATTCGCACCCTTCACCCAGCGCGGCCTGCTGGCTATCGCAGCCGCTTTCGTCCTCGCGGCGATTCTCACAGAACCGGAGCTTATTCTACATGGCCGAAGCCACCGACGACCGCCTGCGCTTGCTGATCGAGCGCATCGAACGCCTCGAAGAAGAAAAGAAGGGCATCGCCGACGATATCCGCGACGTCTACGCCGAAGCCAAGGCGGTCGGCTATGACACCAAGATCATGCGCCAGATCGTCCGCCTGCGGAAGATGAAGCCCGATGACCGGCGCGAGATGGAAACCATTCTCGACACCTATAAGGCCGCACTTGGCCTCGCCTGACCGTATTCCAACTGGGGGTATCTGAACCATGGCCCAACTGCCCGAACGCCGCGTAATTCTGGTCACCACGACCCCGACGATCGAGGGGCACCCGATCCAGTCCTACCTGGGACTGGTGTCGGGCGAGGTGATCCTCGGCGCCAATGTGTTCCGTGACATGTTCGCCGGCCTGCGCGATTTCTTCGGCGGGCGTGCAGGTAGCTACGAACGGGTGCTGCAGGATGCGCGCCAGCGCGCGGTGCAGGAAATGCAGGCCGAATGTGACCGGCGCGGCGGCAACGCCGTGGTCGGGGTCGATCTCGACTATGAGGTAATCGGCAGCAAGGGCTCGATGCTGATGGTCAGCGCCAGCGGCACGGCGGTGCGGATCTGATCAGGCCGCACTGCTCGCCAGCAGCACCAGGCTGATGAAGGCACCGTTGTGCAGCAGGTGGAGCAGCATGCTCGACCACAGGCCGTAATTAACCCGGGCATAGCCCAGCACCAGCCCGATGGCGAATTGCGGCAGCACCAGCGGCGCCAGCGCCAGCAGGTTCTCTTCGGAGAAGTTGAACAGGTGCGCGCTGGCGAACAGCAATGCGCTGAGCCAGAAAGCGATCGGGAAGATGCGCGCGAACCAGCGCAACGCATTGCGTCGCCGCAGCAGGTATAGCGCCAGCGCCGTCAGCAGCAGAGTGATGGTCGCGGCAGTCAGGTAATATGCCTGGTCGCGGCCAGCGACGGCCAGGGCGGTTGCGGTACCCCCGCCCAGCAGCGCAAGGAATGCCAGCATGTGTCCCGGGCGGCCGGACAGCCAGCTGCGGAAGAGTAGTTCCTCGCCCAGCGGCGCAAAGACCACGGCGGCGAGTATCAGCCCCGGGCTCAGTTCCATCCCGGCGAGCGCGGTTTCGGGCAATTCGACCCCGGCGGCGCTGGCCAATGCGCCGGCGGCGAGCAGCATAGACATGATGAGAAGATCGAGCACCAGCAACCGCCACACGGCGGCCAGGCTGGTCAGGTTGGGCAGGGGCGCGCGCTCGGGCAGGACCGGGCGCTTGAGGAAGGATCCGAAGCGCGCCCATTCGCCGCGCAGGGTGTTTGCGTGCGCGACTTCCGTCGAGCCACTTGTCGTGATTGCGTCCATGCGGCTAAGGCGACCCCCAGATTCTCTCAACCATCTCTTCAACACAGCTACGCAAAAGCGAAACCATGGCCGGCCATTCCAAATTCAAGAACATCATGCATCGCAAGGGCGCGCAGGACAAGAAGCGCTCGGCGATGTTCTCCAAGCTGTCCCGCGAAATTACCGTCGCGGCAAAAATGGGCATGCCCGATCCCGACATGAACCCGCGCCTGCGCCTGGCGGTCAACGCGGCCAAGGCACAGTCGATGCCCAAGGACAATATCCAGCGCGCGATCGACAAGGCGGCGCAGGCTGGCGGCGAGGACTATGAAGAAGTCCGCTACGAGGGCTACGGCCCGGGCGGCGTCGCGCTGATCGTCGAGGCGCTGACCGACAATCGCAACCGCACCGCCACCAATGTGCGCACCGCCTTCTCAAAGAACGGCGGCAACCTCGGTTCGGAAGGCTCGGTGAGCCACGGTTTCGAGCGGCTCGGCCTGATCGAATATCCGGTGAGCGTGGGCGACGAGGACAAGGTCCTCGAAGCCGCGATCGAGGCGGGTGCGGACGATGTCGAAAGCGACATGGGCGAAGATGGCGGTCACTCGATCTGGACCGCGCCCGATGCGCTGCACGAGGTCGCAGGCAACCTCGAAAAGGCTCTTGGTGAGGCAGAGACCGTCAAGCTGGCGTGGAAGCCGACCATCACCGTGGCGATGGACGAGGGCGGCGCCGCCACCCTGCTGAAACTGGTCGACACGCTCGACGATGACGACGACGTCCAGACCGTGTGGGGCAATTACGAGATTGCTGACGAGATCATGGAGAAGCTGGGCTGAGCTGGAGCCTCGTCGCCAAGGCGCTGCTGGCCGGCGCCATGATCGCGGCGATCGCCGAGGTCGGGCGGAGGCTGCCGGCGATGGGCGCGCTCATCGCCAGCCTGCCGCTGGTCTCGATCCTCGGCATGATCTTCCTGTGGATGGCCCGGCCCGATGCCGAAAACATGGCGCGGCATGCCGAAGCGACCTTCTGGTACGTGCTGCCCAGCCTGCCGATGTTCCTGCTGATCCCGGTGTTGCTGCGCCACGGCATGAGTTTCTGGTTCGCGCTGGTACTGGGCTGCGCGCTGACAGTGGCGCTCTATCTCGGCATGATGCAGGTCGGTCCGCGGCTCGGGCTGCGCCTGTGATCCTGCGTCCGTGATCATCCTTGGCCTCGATCCCTCGCTCAGTTGCACCGGCTGGGGCGTGATCCGGTCCGAAGGCTCGCGCATTGTCCACCTCGCCAACGGCCAGGTGCCGACCGATGCCAAGGCGCCGATGCCCGAACGGCTGGCCGCGCTGCAGGCGGCGCTGGCCGAAGTCATCGCCGCGCACCGCCCCGATCGCGCGGCGGTGGAAGAGGTCTTCCTCAACAAGAACCCGCAATCGACGCTCAAGCTGGCGCAGGCGCGTGGTGCGGTGCTGGCGGCCTGCGGCGCGGCAGGGCTGGCGATCAACGAACATGCCGCGCGGCTGGTCAAGAAGGCGGTGGTCGGCACCGGCGGGGCTGAGAAGGCTCAGGTCCAGGCCATGCTCAAGGTGCTGCTGCCGGGGGTGAAAGTGGCAGGTGCGGACGCCGCCGACGCGCTCGCCGTGGCGATCGCCGATGCGCATCTCGCCGCGAAATTCTGACGGAGACTTCCTGTGACAATCGACTTCTACGGTATCCCCAACTGCGACACGGTCAAGAAAGCCCGCAACTGGCTGGAGGGGCAGGGCCTCGAATACACCTTCCACGACTACAAGAAGGAAGGCGCCGATCCGGTGAAGCTGGCGGCATGGATCGAGGCGCAGGGCCTCGATATCGTGCTCAACCGGCGCGGTACCACTTTCCGCAAGCTCACCGACGAACAGAAAGCCGATATCGATGCGGCCAAGGCGGTGGCGCTGATGGTCGAGCAGCCCGGCATGATCAAGCGCCCGGTGGTTGAATATCCCGGCGGCCTGCTGGTCGGTTTCGACGCCGCCGCCTGGGCCGCCGCGCTGGGGTAAGGCGGGGCGGTGAATACGCTCGAACTGATTGCGGTGGCGCTGGGGTTGGCCAATGTCGGCCTGCTCGTGCGCCGCAGTATCTGGAACTACCCCTTCGGCATGGCGATGGTCACGCTCTACGCGCTGATCTTCTTCGAGGCGAAGCTCTACGGCGAAGCGGGACTGCAGGTCTTCTTCTTCGTGGTGCAGGGCTGGGGCTGGTACCTGTGGGCGCGTGCGGGGGGCCTCGATCATGCGGTCGCGGTACGCTGGATGGGCTGGCCCGCGCGGATCGCCTCGCTGGTGCTGGTGGGCCTGGTCACGGTCGGGCTGGGCACGCTGATGTACCGGCTGACCGATGCCGCCATGCCCTTCGCCGATGCCGCGATTACCGGGGCCAGCGTGGTGGCGCAGGTCCTGCTGTCGGTGCGGCGGATCGAGAACTGGATCCTGTGGATTGTCATCGATATCGGATCGATCGCGCTCTATATCCAGCGTGACCTCCAATTGACCGCCGGGCTCTATTGCGCCTTCCTGGTGCTGGCGACGCTGGGCCTCTTCGAATGGGTACGCGCGTCGCGCCGGGGTGAGGCGCCCGCGTGACCACGCGCGGTTTCCTGCTGGGCAAGTTCATGCCGCCTCATGCGGGCCATGTCGCACTGGTCGAAGCCGCGGAAAGGCTGGTCGACGAACTGACAGTACTGGTCTGCTGGCTGCCGGACGATCCGATCCCCGGGCCGCTGCGACTCGAATGGATGCGCGGCCTGTTTCCTGCCTGCCGGGTGGTGGGCCATGGCGAAGTGGTCCCGCAGGAACCCGCCGACAGTCCGGACTTCTGGCCGATCTGGCGGCGGATCATCGCACAGGCCCATGCCGAGCCGATCGACTACGTCTTTGCGGGCGAGGACTATGGCCTCGATCTCGCCGCGCATGTCGACGGCTTCTTCGTGCCGCTGGGTGGGCGCGTGCTCAATGCCGATGACGACCTTGCTTCGCTTTCGGGCAGCGCGGTGCGTGCCGATCCCACCGCGCATTGGCCGCTGCTCCCCGAACCGGTGCGCGCGCATTACCGCCGCACGGTCTGCCTCCACGGGGCGGAAAGCACCGGCAAGTCCACCCTGGCGGCGCAATTGGCGGGCGAGCTGGGCACGCACTGGGTCCCCGAATATGGGCGGAGCCATTGCGAGGCGCATCGTGGCCCGCTTTCACGCGAGGACCTGCTGCTGATCGGCCGTGCGCAACAGGCGATGGCGCAGGCCGCCGCGCGCTGGGCCGGTGCGCTGCTGCTGCTCGATACCGATGCGCTGATGACCGCCGCCTGGTGCGAGATGCTGCTGGGCGAGCGCCCGGCGGAGCTCATGGAAATGGGCAAGGCCGACCTCTACCTGCTGCTCGAACCCGACCTGCCTTGGGTAGATGATGGTACGCGCTTCTTCGCCGATCCGGCGGACCGTGCGCGCTTTGCCAGATTGGTGGAAGGGGTGTTGCTCGATGCCGGGGTTCGCTTCGAGCGGATCGGCGGGACGGGTGACGAAAGATTGGCGGCCGCGCGTGCGGCTATCGACGGCCTGTCGTGTCAGTAACCGCTGTCAGGGCCCCAACCGTCGTTCGACTTGCTCATCACGGCGCGGGCGTTTTCGTTCGAAGCGCTTGTGATTGCCCGCTTGAGCGACGCGAAATCGTAGCCCGAGCCATATACGAGGCCCAACACGATCAGCCCGACAAGGAGGAGCTTCTTAAACATGGCTGCCAGCAATGCACCCCATCTGGTTAAAATCGCCCTAACGGGCCTGCTCTGCCTGCTCGTGGCGGTCGATCCGCTCACCGCGCAGGAGATGCTTGTGATCGCCCATCGCGGCGCCAGCGGCGAACGGCCCGAACATACACTGGCGGCCTATGAGCGCGCGATCGACCAGGGTGCCGATTATATCGAGCCCGATCTGGTGGTGACCAAGGACCTGGTGCTGGTCGCACGGCATGAGAACGAGCTGTCGGGAACCACAGATGTCGGTAGTCACGAGGAATTTGCCGACCGCAGGCGCAGCAAGACGATCGACGGGCAATTGGTCAGCGGCTGGTTCGCGGAGGACTTCACTCTGGCAGAACTACGCACACTCCGCGCGAAGGAGCGCATCCCCGGCATCCGCCCCGCCAACGCCCGTTTCGACGGCCTCTATGCCGTGCCGACCTTTGCCGAGATCCTTCAGCTGGTCCGCGCCAAGGAGGCCGAGACCGGTCGACGCATCGGCATCTATCCCGAGCTCAAGCACCCGACTTTCCTGCTGCAGGAGGCGGGTATCGACAGCATCGACCTGCTGGTGACCGCGCTGCGCCAGGCCGATCTCGACGATGCCGACGATCCGGTGTTCATCCAGTGCTTCGAAGTCGGGCCGCTCAAGCGGCTAAACGCCATGGTCGACGTGCCGCTGGTGCTGCTGGTCGCGCAGGGTGAGGGTCCTGCCGACGAGCCCGGCTTGCTGTACGAAGACATGCTGACCCCGTCAGGCCTGCCCGAGATTGCAACCTACGCTGATGCCATCGGCGCGGATTTGCGCCTGCTGTTCGGGCCCGAAGGCGTGCCATCGGGGCTGGTGGAAGACGCCCATGCCGCAGGCCTCAAGGTGCATGGCTGGACACTGCGCAAGGAAAACGCCTTCCTCCCACCAGTTCTGCGTCGCGGCACGGCGGAAAACGGCGTCGGCGATGTGCTGGGGATGGTCAATATCCTCAAGGCCCACGGGCTCGACGGCGTCTTCACCGACGATCCGGGGCGCGTGGCCGATGCGCTCGTGCAGTTGCAGGGTAACTGAGCTAGGGTGACTGCTTCGATGGGCCTGCCACCTATACCTATAGTCTAGCAATCAGTCTAACGATCCGCCCTACCCAGGCGACCATAAGCATAAATAAGAATAAGCAGGCCGCACTAAGATACGCCCTCCGGGTTAAGTAAGTTAAGTATGATTTCCAGAATTCAATAGCTTGATCAGTGAAAAACATAACAAATAAAAGAATGACACACAACGTTGATACAATAAATTCAATGATCTGTCGATCAAACATTGATAAATGCCTCAACTATATCGAAATCTATAGTTCTGTAAGCTATTTGTATGGCGTCTACAAACGAAAATGATCCAATGATAGCTGAACCATTATTCGTATGAATGAATACTATTGCCTTTGTGATCAAATCAATGCGCCAGTCTTACCGGCCGGAAGCATGTTTGCGCAGTTGCAGGGTAACTGACTGAGCCAGGGCGACTGCTTCGACGGGCCTGCCACCTATACCTACTGGCCAACAACATCGCTTACCCAGGTGACCTTAAGCACAATTAGGAGTAACCAGACCACAGGATGATACACTACAGAAATGATAAAATTAATAAATAATTTCCAGAATTTGTAAACTTGGTCAGTAAAAAATATAGAGAATAAAGCAATAGTGCAAAACAATAATACCATTAATTCAATGGTTGATAAATAAAACATTGATAAATACCTCGATATGTCGAAGTCTATAGCTTTGTGAATGATTTGTATGGTGTCTACAAAACGGAAACCCGATTATCCCCTTGACGCGAGTCAACCGAGTCACACATGCGTCAAGGGGATATTCGGGACTGAGTAAGGGTGAGTATTCCGTCGGGCCTGTCACCTATACTTGTCGATTCATGGCCGGCCTATCAATATGTCTCTGAATAACAGTGACATGAGTAACCAAAAACAAGCCGCAAAAAAAGACCCGGGCAGCCACAGATAATGGGCCAATTTCTCTGCGAGTTCAGAGAGTCGATCGAAATCAAACAGAAAGAATAAGAATGTCAAAGACAGTATTACTGTCATGAATCCAAGCATCACTATTTCTTTCGCTTATAACGTGCCATTATCGTTTAGAAATGGAGTGTCCCTGGATCTTCGCTGGAATGCCGCATTCAATGATCTCCGCATCATCGCGACGATCATAAGCCTCATCCGACAAGCCGCTCTTTCCTACCGGCCTAGTGGGCGGCCATGACTGTCCCATGCCCCTCTCTTCCACCTTGGCGGTATCGCCACCGCGACACCTTTCCGGTGACTCCTCGGCAGTCAGGGTCTGTGACCTCCGACATGCTTTGGAAGGAGACAGGTTGAAGCGAGAAATTCACTCCAACTCGTTAAATTCAAGTGAAAAAGTGGGGCTGCTGAGTTTTCCAGAACCCCCCAGTCGGTGTTCCACCCCGTTCCTTGCGCAATCAGTTCCGGCGCGCGGTGACGAGATAGTTGAGCGACAGGTCGCTCGACAGGTGCAGGCCCTTGCTCGGCGAGAAGGCGATGCCGGTCGGCTCGCCCATTTCCAGGCCGGCCTCGGCAAGCAATTCGCCCAATTCTTCAGGGGTGATGAAATCGTCCCAGTGGTGGGTTCCCTTGGGAATCAGGCCAAAGCCTTCCGCCGCGCCGATCATCAGCAGGCGCGAGGCAGGGGTGCGGTTGGGGGTCGAAAGGACCATCAGCCCCCCGGGGGCAAGCCGCGCGGCGAGCGCTGCGAGAAACGCGGGCTTGTCGGCGACATGCTCGACTACTTCCATCGCGGTGACGAGGTCGAACTGGCCGATATCGAGCGTGCCGATCTCTCCCGCCATGTAGCGGATATCGAGGCCACCGCCTTCGGCGTGGACAGCGGCGGCGGCGATGTTTTCAGGAGCGGCATCGACCCCGGTCACCTCTGCGCCCAGTCGAGCCAGCGGTTCGCACAGCAGCCCGGCACCGCAACCGACGTCGAGCGCACTCTTGCCCGCGAGCGGTTTGCGCGATGCAGCGTCGCCGCCCCAATGTCGGTCGATCGCGGCGCGCAGGAAGCCCAGCCGCACCGGATTGAGCTTGTGAAGCATGGCCGATGAGCCCTTGGGATCCCACCAGTCACGCGCCAGCTGGCCGAAATGCGCCGCCTCCTCGGGCCGGATCGTTTGGCCACCTGAAGATTTGCTTCGCGAGTGTGTTGTTGCATCGCCCATGCGCTCTGGCTAGCAGCCACCACTCGACCATTCCAGCACGGAGACGCTGACCTTGGCCCGCATCGTGATGAAATTCGGCGGTACATCGATGGCCGGGTCCGAGCGCATCCGCCGCGTGGCCAATATCGTGCGCAAGCAGCAGGCGCGCGGGCACGAGGTCGCGGTGGTCGTTTCCGCCATGGCGGGCGAGACCGATCGGCTGGTCAATTTCTGCCGCGAAGCCAATGCGCTCTACGATCCCGCAGAATATGACGTGGTCGTCGCCAGTGGCGAACAGGTCACTTCGGGCCTGCTCGCGCTCACGCTCCAGTCGCTCGGCTGCAAGGCGCGCAGCTGGCTGGGCTGGCAACTGCCGATCCACACGATCGAGGCGCATGCCAAGGCGCGCATCGATTCGATCGATGCCGATGCGCTGGTCGCCTCGATGCAACGCGGCGAGATTGCGGTGATCCCGGGCTTCCAGGGCCTTTCCGCCGATCATCGCGTAACCACGCTGGGCCGCGGCGGGTCGGACACCTCGGCAGTGGCTGTGGCGGCGGCGATCAAGGCCGACCGCTGCGACATCTATACCGACGTCGACGGCGTCTATACCACCGACCCGCGCATCGTCGCCAAGGCGAAGAAGCAGAAGGCGGTGACCTACGAGGAAATGCTCGAGCTCGCGAGCGTTGGGGCCAAGGTGCTCCAGACGCGCTCGGTCGGGCTTGCCATGAAAGAGGGCGTGCGGGTGCAGGTCCTCTCCAGCTTCGTCGGCGAGGATGCTATTCCTGCCGACGAGCTTCCGGGTACGATGATCGTCTCGGAAGAGGAAATGAACGAACTGGTGGAGAAGGGCGACATGGAACGCCAGCACGTAACCGGCATCGCGCATGACAAGAACGAGGCCAAGGTGATCCTCACCCGCGTGCCCGACAAGCCGGGCGCGGTGGCGCATATTTTCGACCCGCTGGCCAAGGCGGGGATCAACGTCGACATGATCATCCAGAACGTCGGGCGCGACAAGGGCGAGACCGACGTGACCTTCACCGTGCCGATGGCCGACTTGGCGCGCGCGCAGGCGCTGCTCGAGGACAAGCGCGACGAGATCGGCTACAACCGCCTGATCACCGACAGCAAGATCGCCAAGATCAGCGTCGTCGGTGTCGGCATGAAGAGCCATGCGGGCGTCGCCAGCACCATGTTCCAGGCGCTGGCCGACCGCGGGATCAATATCCAGGCGATCACCACTTCCGAAATCAAGGTCAGCGTGCTGATCGACGAGGATGAAACCGAACTCGCGGTGCGCGTGCTGCACACCGCCTATGGGCTCGATGCCAAGGAAGAAGCGGCCTAGGAGTCGGTGATGAGCCACACCGCGAAGATCCTGCTGTTGGGCTCGGGCGAACTCGGGCGCGAATTCGTCATATCGGCCAAGCGGTTGGGGGCCTATGTGATCGCCTGCGACGCCTATGACGATGCGCCGGCGATGCAGCTGGCCGATGCGCGCGAGGTCTTCTCGATGCTCGATGGTGAGGCCTTGCGGATCGTGGCCGAGAAGCACCGGCCCGATTATATCGTGCCCGAGATCGAAGCGATCCGCACCGAGGTATTGGCCGAACTCGAGGCCGAGGGTTTCCATGTCGTTCCCTCAGCCCGCGCGACGCAGATGACCATGAACCGCGATGCGATCCGCGACCTGGCTGCCAATGAGCTGGGCCTTGTCACCTCGCGCTATCGCTACGCCAAGAACCTCGAGGAAGTGCGTGCCGCCGCGCAGCACACCGGCTTCCCTTGTGTGATCAAGCCGGTCATGTCCTCGTCGGGCAAGGGCCAGTCGACCGTGCGCGAGGAAGCGCAGCTCGAAGGGGCGTGGGACTATGCCTGTGCCAATATGCGCGGCGACCGCCAGCGGGTGATCGTCGAGCAGTTCATCGACTTCGATTACGAGATCACCTTGCTCACGGTGCGCCACAAGGACGGGATCACCTTCTGCCCGCCGATCGGCCACCGGCAGGAACGCGGTGATTACCAGGAAAGCTGGCAGCCCACGCCAATGTCCGAAGTGGCGATCGCCAAGGCGCAGGACATGGCGCGCAAAGTGGTCGATGACCTCGGCGGCTTCGGCCTGTTCGGGGTCGAGTTCTTCGTGAAGGGCGAAGAGGTGATCTTCTCCGAGCTTTCGCCCCGTCCGCACGATACCGGCATGGTCACGCTGGTCAGCCAGAACCTCACCGAATTCGATCTGCATGCGCGCGCGGTCATGGGTCTGCCGGTGCCCGCCGAGTTACGCGCGCGACCAGCGGCGAGCGCGGTGATCCTCGCCGATCGCGATAGCGACAGCCTGTCCTATGAGGGGCTGGCCGAGGCCATGGCCGATGGGGCGGACATCCGCATTTTCGCCAAGCCGACCAGCCGCCCCTATCGCCGGATGGGCGTGGCGCTGGCGACCGCCGGGGATACCGACGAGGCGCGGCGCAAGGCGCGCGAGGCGGCGCACAAGGTGCATATCGTCTATCACAGCTGACGCTTGCCGAGGCGGCCCGCTGATCGTAAGCGCCACCGAATGTCCAATTATCCCAAGACCGAACGGCTGATGGCGCGCGGTGCCGCCTTCCTCGGCAGCCAAACCGCGATCCTGTGTGGGGCGATGAGCTGGGTCTCAGAGCGTAACCTCGTTTCCGCGATTTCCAACGCCGGTGGCTTCGGCGTGATCGCCTGCGGCGCGATGACTCCCGAGCTGCTCGACACCGAGATCGCTGCGACCAGAGCGCTGACCGACAAGCCCTTCGGCGTGAATCTCATCACCATGCACCCGCAGCTGTTCGATCTCATCGAGGTCTGCGGCAAGCATGGGGTCAGCCACGTCGTGCTGGCCGGGGGCATTCCGCCCAAGGGTAGCGTCGAAGCGATCAAGGGGCATGGCGCCAAGGTCATCTGCTTCGCGCCCACGCTGGCGCTGGCGAAGAAGCTGCTGCGCTCAGGTGCCGACGCGCTGGTGATCGAAGGCATGGAAGCCGGCGGCCACATCGGCCCCGTTTCGACCAGCGTGCTCGCGCAGGAAATGCTGCCCGAACTGGCTGACGAGCATTTGATCTTCGTGGCTGGCGGGATCGGTCGCGGCCAGGCGGTCGCCGGCTATCTCGAAATGGGCGCGGCAGGCGTCCAGCTGGGCACGCGCTTCGCCTGCGCGAGCGAGAGCATCGCCCACCCGGACTTCAAGAAGGCCTTCTTCCGCGCATCGGCACGGGATGCGGTGGCGAGCGTGCAGGTCGACCCGCGCCTGCCGGTGATCCCGGTGCGCGCACTCAAGAACAAGGGCACCGAGGAATTCACCCGGAAACAGATCGAGGTCGCCGGCGTTCTCGATCGTGAGGAGATCGGGATGGACGAGGCGCAGCTGCAGATCGAACACTATTGGGCCGGTGCGTTGCGCCGCGCGGTGATCGACGGCGACGTCGAGAACGGCAGCCTCATGGCTGGCCAGTCGGTCGGCATGCTCAAGGAAGAAGAGCCGGTCGCGACCATCATCGCCAAGCTGATGGCGCAAAGCGAGGAGGCGCTCGCGCGGCGCTGAGATGGACATCAGGCGGCTCGACCTCGATGTCGCGATCTATCGCGATCGGGTGCAGGTCACCGACCGATCAACCGACTCCTTCGTCGACCAGCGGGCCGAGTACCCCTTTTCGTCCGAGCACTCGCTGGTGGCCAACCCGCGCAACCTGGAGGACACGCTGGTGCGGGCGATCCGCCAGCTGCTCAAGGGCGGGTTCATGCTCAACAAGCCAAGCGCACGGGTCATCGGCAGCGAACTGCCGCTTTCGCCCAGCCAGCGTGTGATAGTGGAGACGGCGCTGCGCGAAGCGGGGATCCGCGACATCACCTTCAAGCTGTAAGCGCGCATTGGCGGGGCACTAGGGCGAATGCGGTTGCCCTGGGCCTGATGGCGCGGCACAGCGCTGCCCATGTCCGAAGCCCTCGTCCTGACCCTCTCCTGCGCCGATCGCCCCGGGATCACTGCGCGCGTAAGCTCTTTCCTGTTCGAACGTGGCGGCAACATCCTCGAAGCGCAGCAGTTCAACGATCGCACGTCGGACGCCTTCTTCATGCGGGTCGAATTCGATCCGGGCTCCGTTTCACGCGAACAGATTCGCCGGGAATTCGCGCCATTGGCGGGTGAGCTCGGGATGGACTGGAAACTGGCGCTGCGCGATCGCCCACGCCGGGTCCTCATCATGGTCAGCAAGTTCGACCATTGCCTTGCCGACCTACTCTATCGCTGGCGTATCGGCGAATTGTCGATGGATCCGGTGGCGATCGTGTCCAATCATCCGCGCGAGGCCATCGAGCACACCCATCTGGGTGAAATTCCGTTCCATCACCTGCCGATCACCCGCGAAAGCAAGGCAGCGCAGGAAGCGCAGGTCCGCGCGATTGCCGAGCAGACCAATGCCGAACTGGTGGTGCTGGCCCGCTACATGCAGATCCTGTCGGACGAACAGGCGGCGCATTTCGCGGGCCGCTGCATCAATATCCATCACAGCTTCCTGCCCGGCTTCAAGGGCGCCAAGCCTTATCACCAGGCGCATGAGCGCGGGGTCAAGATGATCGGTGCGACTGCGCACTATGTCACTGCCGACCTCGACGAAGGCCCGATCATCCACCAGGCCGCCGAACCAATCAGCCATGCCGACACGCCTGACGAGCTGGTCCGCAAGGGTCGCGAGATCGAAAACCGGGTCTTGGCCGAGGCGGTGCGCCTGCATCTCGAGGAACGCGTTCTTTTGAATGGCAAGCGGACCGTGGTATTCCGCGGCTAAGCGAATAGCGGATTGGGGATGGCAAATGATCGTCGAGCGGCTGGACCATGTGAATATCATCACCGATCGGCTGGCCGAGACGGCGCGCTTCTATGCCGAGCTGCTCGATCTTGAGGAGCGCGACGCGCCACCGCCGCTGAAGCCCGAGCAGGTGCGATGGATGCACGACCAGTCTGGCCAGGCAATCCTGCATCTCAATTCGGTCGATTGCCCACGTGCCTTCGATCGCGCGGTCGCGCCGGGTGCGGAGACCGGGGCGATCCACCACGTTGCCCTGCGCTGCGGCGATTTCGACGAGGTCAAGGCGCGGCTCGACGCGCGGGGCGCGGATTATGCGATCAACGATCTGTCGGCGATCGGGCTACGCCAGATCTTCACCGCGGACCCCAACAACGTCCTGCTCGAACTGAACTTCTTCGCCGCCTAGCCGGGTTGGCCAAGCAGGGCCTTCCACGGTGCCGTGCCCGGTTCGTCGCTGGATAGCGGGTCCCACACTTCGGCCATCCGCGCCCTTGCTTCGGCTTCAGGTACGCCAGCCTGGCGGTCGAGTAGGTAGAGGAAGGCGGTCACTCGGTAATTCATGATGCAGTGGACGTGCACCGGGCCGTCAACTTGATCGAGTACCCGGTGCAAGGCCGCGACATGTTCGTGGGTCGGAGCATCGAACGGCACCGGGATATGCGTGTAGCCGATGCCCTGCTTGGCCAGTGCGGTGCCTTCGTCGGGCAGGGCTTCGGGGTGATTGTCGAGCGCGAGGTTGACGACGTGGCGTACGCCAATCGCCGCCAGCCGTGCGGGATCGCCGGGCTCAAGCCGTCCCGAAGTGGTGATCCCGTCGGCTCGGCGCCGCCAGTTGCGGATGTCCGCTGGATCATCCGCAACTGCGCTCACTTGCCCTCCAGCGCCTTGTCCTCATTGGCCCGCTTGAGCACGTAGGTCCGCATCGCCTCGATCTGCTCGCGGCTGAACTGGTCCTTCCATGCGACCATGCCGTTTTCCGCCAGCAGTCCGTCGTGGACGACCTTCTGCCACAGGTCCTTCTGGCCCAGCGTGGCCGAATGCCGCAGGTCGGGGTTGAGGCTCCCTGCGACCGCGGAGATGCCGTGGCAGACGCTGCAGCTGTTGCTGTAGAGCTTTTCACCCAGGGCGATCTGCTCGGGCGTGCCTGCCGGGGCCGGCGGGTCGAGCACCAGGGCCGGGGTCGGTTTGAGCGGCGGCAATGAGCCTTTCGCACCCAGCTTGAAGACCAGCAGGCGGCTGACGTTGGGCGTAATCCCGCCGCCAAGCTTGCCTGCGGACACGTCCCACACGCCACCCCAACCGACCAGCACGGCGACGTACTGCGCGCCGTCGATGGCATAGGTCATCGGCGCGGCGAGCACGCCGGTCTGGGTCGGGAACGACCAGAGTTGCTTGCCGGTATCGGCGGTATAGGCGCGGAATTCGCCGGTCGACGTGCCCTGGAACACCAGGTTCCCTGCGGTCGCCAGCGTTCCGCCATTGGTCGGGCTCGATTGCGGGACCTTCCAACGTATTTCGCCGGCCACCGGATCGAAGGCGACCAATGCGCCGTTGAGCGCCGCCTTGGTCGCATCGCGCACGGCCTTGTCCGCCGGGATATTGCCGCCGCTTACGTCGATGCCGAGCTGGAAGCCGGTCGTGCCGGGCTCCCAATCGGGATCATGCGCGTAATATTGCGGGGTGTTGTTGGTCGGGATGTAGACCAGCCCGGTGGTGGGGCTGTAGCTCATCGGCGTCCAGCTGTGCGCGCCGACCGCGCCCGGCACGCCGACGAAGGGCTTGCCGGTCAATTCGTACTTGGCTTCCGGATTGACATTGGGCTTGCCCGTCACCGGATCGAGTCCGCTGGCCCAATTGATCCCATCGACAAAGGGCTTGCCCGAGATGAACTTGCCGGTCGCAGCGTCGAGCACGTAGAAGAAGCCATTCTTCGGCGCGTGCATCACCACACGACGTGTCTTGCCGCCGATGTTGAGGTCGGTGACGGTGATCTGCTGGTTAGAGTCGAAGTCCCAGCGATCTTCGGGCGTTTCCTGGAAGTGCCAGGCATATTCGCCGGTGTCGGGTTTCACCGCCACGATCGATGCCGTGTAAAGGCTGTCGCCCGCGCCATCGGTGTTGCGATAGGCCGGGTTCCACGGCTCGGCATTGGCGGTGCCGAAATAGACGAGGTCGGTCTTGGGATCATAGGTGATCGAATCCCACACCGTGCCGCCGCCGCCGAGTTTCCAGAAATCACCGCTCCAGGTCTTGACCGCAGCATCGAGATGCTTGCCTTCCTGCGGCTTCGAAGGGTCGCCGGGCACGGTGTAGAAGCGCCACAATTCGTCGCCGGTCTGCGCGTCGAAGGCAGCCAGGTAACCGCGGGTGAAATACTCCGCGCCCGCCGATCCGATCAGCACGCGACCCTTGACGATGCGCGGGGCCCCGGTGATCGCCATGTGCGAGCCTTCGGGTATGGTCAGCTTGGACCAGGCGACCTTGCCGGTCTTCTGGTCGAGCGCGACCAGCCGCCCGTCGAGCGTCGCGACGTAAACCTTGTCGCCATAGAGCGCGACGCCGCGGTTGACCGCGTCGCAACACACCTCGACCAGCTTGGAACGCGGCACCTCGGGGTCGTATGCCCATTTGAGCGCACCGGTCTTCGCGTCATAGGCCTTCACCATGCTCCACGCGGTGGAGATGTAGAGCGTGCCGTCATGCATCAGCGGGGTTGCTTCCTGCCCGCGCGCGGTGTCGAGATCGGCCGACCAGGCGAGGCCCAGCTCTCCGACATTGGCGTCGGTAATCTGGTTCAGCGGGGAAAAGCGCTGCTCGTCATAGTCGCCGCCATAGGTCAGCCACTCTTCGCCGTTCCCGGCAGCCAGCATGGCATCCGTGACGCCGTCGGTGGCAAGCGTCGGCTCCTTGGGACCCATGTTGCAACCGGCCAGCGCCAAGGCGGCAAACGCCGCAAATCCCAATCCGCGCATATTCCCTCTCTCCCCGGCGACATATTTCCGTCGCTCCTATGCAACCTATCCTGCCGTGCAGACGAAAGCTTGTCCATCTCGCATTGACGGATAGGATGTGGGGGCGAGGGGTGGCAGGAGAACGATAGTATGTGTGACGAACAACAGCTTGCACGCTGGGCCAAGGATGGACTTACGCGGCGGCATTTCGGCGTCGGCGCGCTGGCGGGCGTTGCCGTGGCCTGCGCACCTTCCGAAAGCACGGCTGGCGAATCGACCGATGGCAGTATTGCCGAGCGCAAGGTGACCTTCGCCACGCCCGACGGGACCATGGATGGCGAGTTCTACCACCTCGCCACGGGCAAGCATCCCAGCGTAATCTTCTGGCCCGATATCGGCGGGATTCGTCCGGCCAAGCGGGCCATGGCCAAGCGGCTGGCGCAAGCCGGCTTTGCCGTGCTGCTCGCCAATCCCTATTACCGCGACGTGGCCGGGCAGCAGTTCGAGGATTTCGCCGATTTCGCCGGCAATGGCGGCTGGGACAAGGTCACTCCCTGGCGTTCGAAGTTCACGCTCGACACCATCCAGACCGACGCGCGCGCCTGCGCCGACTGGCTGCTGGGACAGGACGCGGTCGATGCCGCACGCGGGATCGGCACGCAGGGCTATTGCATGACCGGATCCTTCGCGGTGGTTGCACCCTCGGCGCATGATGCGATCCGTGCGGGCGGAAGCTTCCACGGTGGCGGGCTCGTCCGCGCGCAGGGGCCCAGCCCGCACAAGGTCCTGCGTGCCGATGCGCATTACCTGATCGCGATCGGCCAGAACGACGATGCCAGGGCGCCGGGCGACAAGGACGCGCTGCGGGAGGCGGCCGATGCCGCGGGTACCACGGCAGAGATCGAGGTCTACCCGGCGGATCATGGCTGGTGCGTGCTCGACAGTCCGAGTTATGACGAGATTCAGGCCGAACGCGCCTGGTCGCGGCTCCTCGCGCTCTACAGGGCGGCGCTTTGACAACAGCGGTTTAGCTTGCGGGCCGCCTCTCGCACGCTACGATGGCGTGGATAGAGGAGGCCTGTTTGCAATGATCGAAATTCTGCTGGGCATGCTGGTGCTGCTCACGCTCATCTTCCTGATGATGGGCGTGCGCGTGGTGAAGCAGGGCTACGTCTACACGATCGAACGCTTCGGCAAGTTCACCGTCTCGGCCGATCCGGGCCTGCACCTGATCATCCCCTTCATCGACCGCGTCGGGCGCAAGGTGAATATGATGGAACAGGTGCTCGACATCCCGGGCCAGGAAATCATCACGGCGGATAACGCCATGGTGGGCGTCGACGCGGTGGTGTTTTTCCAGGTGCTCGACGCGGGCAAGGCGGCCTATGAGGTCTCGAACCTCTACCAGGCGATCATGGCGCTCACGACCACCAACCTGCGGACGGTGATGGGCTCGATGGATCTCGACGAGACGCTGTCGAAGCGCGACGAGATCAATGCCCGCCTGCTCAGCGTGGTCGACCATGCGACATCGCCGTGGGGGGTCAAGATCACCCGTGTCGAGATCAAGGATATCCGCCCGCCGCACGATATTTCCGAAGCCATGGCGCGGCAGATGAAGGCCGAACGCCTCAAGCGGGCCGAGATCCTCGAGGCCGAGGGTGACCGTGCCTCGAACATCCTGCGTGCCGAAGGCGACAAGCAATCCGCCATCCTCAAGGCCGAAGGCAAGCGTGAAGCCGCCTTCCGCGATGCCGAGGCACGCGAGCGCGCAGCCGAAGCCGAGGCCAAGGCGACCGAACTCGTCTCCAACGCCATCGCCTCTTCGGGGAGCCAGGCGATCAACTACTTCGTCGCGCAGGAATATACCAAGGCGGTCGCGCGCTTTGCCGATAGCCCCAACGCCAAGACTATCCTGTTCCCGGTGGAGGCGACGCAGCTGATTGGCTCGCTCGGCGGGATCGGCGAACTGGTCCGCGGTACTTTCGGCGATGCGCCCGGCACGGTCGATACCGGCACCCCGATCCAGCAACCGCGCGAACCGGCCCCGGTCCGTCGGCCTACCGTTCCGCGCAGCAGCGGCCCGGTCAAATAGCGATGGACGGGGTTGAACCCTATTGGATCTGGTTGCTCGTCGGCCTGGTGCTGGCGGGGCTGGAGATGGTGGTGCCTGGGGTCTACCTCATCTGGCTCGCCCTCGCGGCCTTCGTCGTCGCCGGGATGACCTTCATTTCGGCACCGGCGCTGGCAATGCAGGTCATCGCTTTCGTCTCGCTGGCGCTGATCTTCGCCTTTTCGGCCAAGCGCTGGCTGGGCGAGCGCCCGATCATCTCCTCCGACCCCTTGCTCAACAATCGCGTCGGCCGCCTGATCGGCGAAACCGCGGTGGTCACTGCTGCCATCGAAGGCGGTTCGGGGCGGGTGCGCGTCGGCGATAGCGAATGGATCGCGCGCGGACCCGATGTCGCCGCGGGCGAGCGGGTTCGCATCGCCGGGAGCAAAGGTTCCGAACTGCTGGTCGAACCGATCGCCCTGCTCGGCGAAGGCGGCGCGGAAAGCTAGCTCAGGCGCTCAGCCGGTCGGCGAAGCGGCCGTGCTTGCGATAGCGCACCATCCACTTGTCGAGGAACAGGCCGAGCGGCTTGGCGGTGATGCCCAGCTTGTCGAGGCCGGGCAGCTTGCCCGACGCGACATTGCCCGCCTTGAGCAGCGCCCACTGCTCCGATGACATCGGCGTCAGCGGCAGCGCAGCGAACAGCGCCGAAAGCGGATCGGGCACGGCGAGGAAAGTGCGCTTGCGGCCCTGCGCAGCGGCGATGCGGTGGTTGATGTCCATCATCGTCAGTACTTCGGGGCCGGCCAGCTCATAGGTTTTGCCGCCATGCGTGGCGCTGTCCTCAAGCGTGCGCGCTACCGCCTCGGCGACGTCATCGACGTAGACCGGCTGCATCTTCGCATCGGGCCCGAACACCGGCAGCACCGGCAGCGTCGCGATCAGCCCGGCGAACATGTTGAGGAAGCTGTCATCCTTGCCGAAGAGGACCGAGGGCCGCAGGATCGTCGCCTTGGGGAAAGCCGCGAGCACGCGCCGTTCGCCTTCCTGCTTGGCTGCGGCATAGGCGACCGGGTTTTCGGGGTCGCCCGCACCGCTGATCGCGCTGACATGGACGAAGGCCTGCGCGCCCTGCGCCTTGGCGATTTCGGCCATCCAGCCCGGTGCCTCGCCCATCAGGCGGTGGAGGTCGCCCGCGAAATTGCCGACCAGATTGACCACCGCGTCGGCCCCGTGGAGGCAGCGCTCGAGGCTTTGCCGGTCGGTCGCGTTGCAGCGGGCGAACTGGATCTGCCCGAGATTGGCGAGCGGCTTGAGCTTGAATGCGCGTTCCGGGTTGCGGCTGGCGATGCGCAGGCGAGCACCCCGCTCTAGCAGGGCCTGCGCCACATATTGCCCGATGAAGCCGCTGCCGCCCATCAGCACCACCAGCTTGCCGTTCAATGCACTGCCATTTGCCATCGAGTTCGCCCGTATCCTTGCGCGTGGAATCGTCGCTGCGCCCCTAGCGCCAACGGCTTGTCACCCGCAAGCGTTCCGGGCGCACCGATTGCGGTTGACAAGAATCGCGCCACTTCGCTAGGGGCGCGCTCCTACCCGGCCCGGACGAGAATGCTCCGCGGCTAGCATGTGTGCCCAGATGGCGGAATTGGTAGACGCACCGTCTTCAGGTGGCGGCGCTCGCAAGGGCGTGGAGGTTCGAGTCCTCTTCTGGGCACCATTTGTTCTCATCAGAACGTTCCAAAACATTGCAGAAATGGCGGAATTCTGCCATTCTTGGCCTCTAGCGCAGAAAGCGAGGTCTTGTTTTGTTCCGCTTTGTTCCAACGTCTCTGGGGGCCTCGGCTGGGGGCTCCAGCTCAAAAGGCCCCAACTTTCAAAAAAGTGAGGCCCCCAAATGAGCCTCAATGTGCAGGAAATCAAAGGCTTCCGGGCTGCCGACAAGTCGTACAAGAAATACGACTCGCGGGGGTTACTGCTTCTGGTGAAGCCGAACGGCTCCAAGCTCTGGTATTTCAAGTACCGCTTTGGCGGGAAGGAAAAGAAGCTACCCATCGGCGCGTTCCCAGAGGTCAGCTTGTCGCAGGCGCGCCAGCTTCGCGACCGGGCACGGCTCAAGGTTTCCGATGGCATCGATCCGATGCTGGAGCGGAAGCGCAAGAAGGCCAGGATCAAGCTAGGTGCGGAGAACACCTTCGAGGTTATCGCCAACAAGTACATCGACGAGAAGATGGTGCCCGAAGGCAGGGCGGAAGCCACGCTGCGCAAGGCGCGCTGGTTCCTCGAACTGCTCAAGCCTGCAATCGGCAATATGTCAATCAACGACGTCGACCCACAATTGATGCTGGCAGCGCTCAAAAAACTCGAAGCCAAAGGCAATCTCGAAACCGCGAAGAAGTGCCGCTCCTTCGCAAGCCGGGTGTTCCGGTACGGGGCTGCGCTTGGCCAGTGCCAAACCGATCCAACGTCGATCTTGCAGGGCGCATTGGTCACACCAAGGGCGCGGCACTACGCGGCGATCCTTGAGCCTGAGAAGTTGGGCGGGCTGCTTCGCGCTATCGATGACTTCGAATGCTACCCCGCCACGAAGTTCGCGTTGAAGATCGCACCCCATGTCTTTGTGCGACCCGGTGAGCTTCGCCATGGCGAGTGGAATGAGATCGATTGGGACAAGGCCACCTGGACAATTCCGGAAGGCAAGATGAAGGCGCGCCGGACCCATGTTGTGCCTCTATCGCGCCAGGTAATGGACCTGTTTCGAGAGCTAAAATCGATTACCGGTAGCAAGGGCTACATTTTCCCGGCGTTCCATACGGGCCAGCGCCCAATGAGCGAGAATACGATCAATGCGGCATTCCGTCGCATGGGTTTCACCAAAGACGAAGTGACAGCGCATGGCCTGCGCTCAACGGCCTCGACCATGCTCAACGAGAGCGGGCTCTGGCATCCCGACGCCATCGAGCGCGCTCTCGCCCATGGCGACAGCAACGCTATTCGCGGCGTCTACAATCGGGGGAACTACTGGGATGAACGCGTAAAGATGGCGCAATGGTGGAGCGATTATCTTGATGAGCTTCGACTCTGCCAAGCGAGCCGCTGACCGTAATGTGATACAGGGGCTAATTTGCGCCCCGATTTCGGCCTTTCCGCCTAGTTCGGCAACAGCCCGAAAACTGCCTTTCGTTCATGCAGCTCTGAGTAGCAGCTCGAATGGTAGGCATTGGGACTTTGCAGTCAGGCAGCTTTGCGTTGCGCCCAGCGAGGAAGCAGATCTAGCTGAGACTGCAGTAGAACCGGCAATAGTGTTGCGGAAATTTTAGTGTTGCGGAAATTTTTTCGCAGATCGGGCCCTTTCAACGCATTCTGGACGTTCGATCTGCCCGCCCCCTTCAGGCTCCTTTGTCTGACCGAGCGAGCGGGGATCAGGCTTCGATCAGGCGCAGGACGATTTGCTCGATCGTTTGTGAATCAAGGCCCTGCTGCGGTCCGTCTTCGGTGATTATGAGGCGACCATCCGGATGATTGTCCGAATAGGTGGTAAACCCGTTTTCCTTGTACAGGTCCTGCTTACGGGCCCAGCGCTTTCGGTACTGCTCGTCAGAGAGCATGCCGCAATGTTCCCAATACCAGCTCTTACCGTTCGCCTCGATCAAGAAGTCTGCCCAGCGGCCCCTGCCGTCATCGAACGGCAGCCGCGGTTCGACCTGATATGAAAGCCGCCCTTCCTTCTCAAATCCAAAAAGAATGTTCGCGATTGCGAGCTCGTTCTTCGAGCTGACCATCTCGCCGCGCAGCGTACGATGGATGAGCCTTTCTTCCAGAAAGGTTCTCTGTGACCCGCTCAGGCTTCGCGGCAGTTCGGGAGGTAGCCTGACGGGCTCAGGCCGAGTCGTGCGCAGCAGGTTCGTGAACCGCGCTGCAATGTCGGAATAGACATACTGCCGGAGCGACAGGAAGGTGTCGAACGGCCCCTGATGCAGAATCCAGATGCGCTTCTTCTGCCGCGTCAGCGCCGTGTAAAGCATCTCGCGCGAGACGAGGCGGCTGTGTGCGGGCAGGACAAGAATGACGCTGCCAAACTCGCTGCCTTGCGCCTTGTGCACCGTGATGGCGTAGGCGAGTTCGAGATAGGGGCTGCCATCTTCCGAGAACGCCGATCGCTTGAAGGAAAAGCTTCTGTCCGCCCGGCCCGAGAGTTCGAGATGCGTATAGCCCGGCTGGCTCTTCCCGAACCTCATCTGCCCAGTGATCATACCGATTTCACCGTTCGCAATGTATTCCGGATCGCCACTTCCTCCGGGATTATAGATGTAGGGCTTGCGCCGGTGATTGCGCACGCAGATCACTTTGTCGCCATAGACGATCTGTTCCGCCCCGCGCGGCTCCGTAAAACGCATCCAGTCCCTGTAGCGCGGCACGCGCGCCGAGCCGACAGCGGTTTCCAACCGCTTATGGCGCAGCCGTTCCTTGATCCGGCGGTTGATGAAGGTCGAGCCGCCGGGCGTGTTGCGATTGACGCTGAGGATTTGCCAGCCTTCCGCCTTGTCAGCGCATCCCTTGTTGAAGTTCAGATAGCCCTTGCCGTTGCGCTCTGCGCCAAGAGATTCTTCGAGTTTGTCGATCAGCTCGTCCGGTTTTGCGCCCAGCTCTTCGGCGATGACGCTCTCGATCAGGCCAGACAGATCAGTAACCGTATCCCAGCGTCTATACGTTACGGTCTCATCGTCCTCGCCTTGAAGCGCCTTCATGATGATTTCATCTTCGCCCGGCGGCAATTGTCGGCCTGAGAAGATTGCCGCGAGCTGCACGTCCGAACGCGCCAGTGCCGGGGTTGGATCTTCGCTGTCGGTGTCTGCCTGCCGGCGCGGTGTCGTCAACTCACCTACGCCCTGGCTGTCATGCGAGCGCTTCAGATATTCGATGATGTCCACAAACGGACAGCCCGCGCCGATCGGGGGAAGCTGATACGGATCCCCGACCAGGATCAGGCGGCAGTTTTGCGGTATCGCCTCAATGATCGCCGCGAGCATGTCTTCGGTCAGCATCGAAGATTCATCGATGATGCAGGTAGTGGCTTCGACTTTCGGGGCTTCGGGATCGATGAAATATCGCCCCGTGTCCGGGTCGTAACGGTGCGGGAGCAGGAACTGCGCGACCGTCTGCACATTGCCCTGCTGTCCGGTTTCCTTGCCAAGTCGCACGCGCGCCTTACCCGTCGGTGCGAGCAACCGGACCCTGCTGCCGACGATATCCGTAAGGCCAAGCAGGAGTTGCAGCACGCTCGTTTTTCCGGTTCCGGCGGGGCCGATCAGGACACTGATACGGCTCGCGCCAAGACGTGAAAGTGCGGCGGCCTTTTCATCCCGCGCCCGGCTTTCGTCCAGATCGGTTGCCGGAAAGGCTTTGAACTTGTCATCCACCAGCTTGCGCCAATCGATTTGCACCGCGGCATCCTTCGCCTTGAGCCGCTCGTCTACAGCCTTGCTGATGATTTTCCCGCTCGTGAAATACCTGTCCAGCTGGAGAGTAAGCTTTTCGTCTTCGCCTTGCACATCGACCTTCGGGGCAAAGTCATCCCGGCAAAGATCGACAATGTCGGCGTCGAGCGGCAATGGATGCACGGTTGTCAGTGCCGCCGCAGCCTCGCCGAGTTGCGCGATCGGCAAAAGCGTATGGCCCTGATCCGTGCTGTCTTCGAGGATCCTGATCGATGCCGCGCGAAGCCTGAACTCATTGTCGTATTCGGCGAGACTCTTGCTGCATGACGCCGGAAGGGGATGAGCGCTGGCGACTTCCTTGCCGGGGTAAATGCCCCGATCCACCGTTCCGAATGAAATCGCGTCGGGGGCCGTGCGGTCATCCTCATAAAGAAGGAACGGGTTCTTGAGCGTTTCATCGGCGCCCAACCGGAGAGCCCGAACGGCTTGATCCTTGGTTAGTTCAAGGCGCGATAAGAGCCTGAGCCGATCCATTTCCGGAATCTTGTCCCGCAGCTTGGCCCAGCGCTTCTTCATCATGCCGGTAATGTCAGGAGCCCCAACAGGCGCGCTTCGCTTGTCCGTCATGATGGCGTCGATCGCGGGCCACGGGTCCATATTCTCTTCGAGCTCGTCGGCGAGCGCCATCGCGAACAACGTGCCGTTAAAGCCGTCGTGCAGCGCTGACAGCACGACACCAAGTCCCGGTGCCGGGCCTTGCATCGCCCAAAGCCTTCCGAGCCGCTCATCGATCCAGGCGATGTACCGGTCCCACGGCCCGCTGAGGATTTCAGAAGTACGTTCGAGCGCGCCGCGCGCCGCAATCAGAGACGCCGCCGCCGCGCCATGCCAGACATGTTCGCTGCCATAGGAGAATTGTGCCCTGGCATCATCGGGCACGAACGCAACGAAGTCAGCGGCATCGCGATCCTGCCGCTTCTCAAGTTCGGCAAGCACGGCCTGATAAGGCATCACGAAGCCTCCGGTAACGCCGCCGCCCTGTTTGGCAGGACGCAGCGAATGCTGGAGGGGGCGCTCCCAAACCATCGCCCGTAATGGCGACTCATGGCCTTCTTTGTAGGGATATTCGGTCAAATCGTGCTTTTTGTGCAGTAGCGCGGCACCAAGCAGGACGCGGCGCTCATCATCGCACAGTGGCGTGCGCGTCGCATAGAAGAGCACGAGGCTTTCATTTTCGATCAGCGGTGCTGCGAAGGCGTTCAGTAACGCTTCCTGATTGTCAAAACCCTGAATCCAGCTAGTATCTTCCAGCCAGTTCGGTGAGGAGGGTTCTCTTTCCCGCGATGCATCAAGCTCAAGATTTTCCGCAATCTCAAAACCGCTGTCTTTCAGCATCCAGCGGTAGGGTATCGAGACCGCGCCCCAAGCCGGTACGCGGACTGTTTGCTTGAGGATGTGGGTGTGATCCGGACTCCACTTCGAGTAGGCCATCACACTGTCGAAGCTGTGCGCATTCGCACTCATGAAGCTCGCGCTTGAGCGCAGGCACGGCGGTCTCTCGTCCGGCGCCAGGTCGTCGAACGCCTCGTCGTGCAAACGCGCTTCGAGGACATCGTCCCGATTTTCGGCGATCAGTTTGAGGGCAAGGCAGGAGCTGTTTGCGTTCGGGTCGTGGCAAACATAACCGTCCCAGGCCCGGTCATGCCAGGGAACACGGATCGACAAATTCCTTGTGATGCCCATTGCTGCTTCCTTGGCCCTCCCGTTCTTGAGCACCGAGCATAGACTGGCAGTTCCGCTTGAGGAAACGAAGACTTCCATTCCTAGAATTTGAGCTACCATTTCATTGTTTTATGCCACTGACACCACCGCATTTCGCCAACGTTGAAACATTGTCAGTATGCTTTTGAGAGAGCGGGTTGACGATTGAATGAATTAAATCGTGAGATAAAGCAATGAAACAGCAACTCAATTACTTGAATGAGCTATAGTAAATTACGGTATAATACTCTTCGATACTGTTAAGAGGCATCCTCGACGACCCCGCCGACCGGTCATGAACGGTTTGGATTGGATCGTGGGTTGCCGTGTGGCAAACACAGACTGCGAGCGGCAGCTATGGCCAGCTCGCTCCTCGAAATTCGGAAGGCAGGAAGTGGCCCAATTTTTATCATCCGCCCGAAGGCCGGGCGCTAAGCGCCCGGCTCCTTCTTCTCGTCGTCCAGCGGCGTGCGCAGGACGATCCGGCCATTGATTGGCACCACTTCCAGCTGAAGCGATAGGCCTTTGCGGTCACGGTGGAACCATGCTGCTCCGATCCGGGTCCAGAAACCCTTGTCGCCCTTGTTGGCGACGTGCCAAGCGAGGAAGTCCGGCGGATTGGTCTCCTGCGCGGGTGCGGTATTGCTGCGTGCCATGATGATTTCCTTTCGTGTCTGGTGGCTCGTTGCACCAAACGGGAAGGCCGGACGGCCAAGGGCAGGATTCATGTCCAACACGGGTGAGCGGAGCGAACTGGCGCGGGCCGGGCATTGAAGACTGACCGCGTGCGGGCAGTAAGGGTGCTCAAAACGAGACCGAAACGACGCGGAGGAAATCCATCGCTTGCGGCATAGCGTGATCAGGACACCTCGTAGGACTTTTCCAGCAGCGGCTTGGCCTTCTCGAAATCGGCGGAACTCTGGATCGTGATCTCAAGATCGCCAGTGCCGAAATGACCGATACCGCGCACGTCACGCGTGAAGCCCTGCTCAAGCACGACAGAGTCGGGATCAACCTTGACATAGACCAGCAGCTTCTTGGCCTGGTTGCGGAACTCAAGGCTGGCGAAGTTCTTGATGCGCCGAAAGGCCACATAATATGCGGTCGTCTTGGTTTCGACGTCGTCGCCAAGTGCCAGCATGAAGTCTGACATCAGGTGGTAGAGGTCGGTCAAAGCCTGGGGAGCCTCCGCCATCTGATCCTCGATAGTTTTGTAGTTTGGCTTGGCGCCAGTTGGCGAAGCGGGCACAGCGACTGAAGTCGGCCCCTTCGCGCTAGCCGACGTAAGTTGTTCCAGTAGCAAAAGGTCTCCTTCGAATTTTCGGTAGCGGATGAGCGAAATATTGCGGTTCATCTGCTTGACCGCGTGCTCGTCATACTTCCCGAAATCTCCGGCAATGCAGATCAGGCGCGGCCCGGACCAATCGACGGCTTTGGCTGCGTCTTTGCCGAGCTTCTCCAGCACAAGCCATTCAAAGTCCTTGCGGTGTCCCATCAGCCAGTCGAGGTAGAACAGGCCCTGGTTGATCACGTTTTCGTTTGATGAACGCTTGTACTCGATCACCACCGGGCTGTTGTTCTCGTCGATCCCGAGACTGTCCATCCGACCGCCCTCGTTGGTGATGAACTCGCTCGCAAGAAAACGAACACCGAGAAGGCTCTCAAGATTGGCTTCGAACAAAGTCTGCAGCGACTTCTCCAGTGCAACCGCTCCGCCGGACAACTCGGCAACGCCGCCCTGAGCCATTCGGTAAAGTTTAATGTCGCTCATATCGGCTCTTACCTCGGCATCTTGTAGCGGGCGGTTATTAAGTGCTTGTAGTCGCCGGATCGACAGCGTCGCAATTGCAATATGTTCGATCGATCCTCTTGGTCGAACACAGTGCAAAGGAAGGTCTCTACGGCCATCCCAAAGGATCGCCTTGCGATCAAGAAGGAACGGCACCCTTGGAACGGCGCGAAGCCGACGGAGGTCCTGCGCGCGCGGTCAGTGCGCCAGCGGGCCTCCGGCAATGAGAGAGGCAAGAGTGCCTGCGGGTTAGCTCAAGGATGCCGCGCCCTCAGGAGCGCAGAATGCGCGGGACAGAGCGCGTCCACCAGATTTTCCCGCTCCGCTTCAAACCGCTCCTGATCGTCACCCGAACGGGCCGGGACTACAGGCCCGGTCCGCGTCAGCGGATAGAGCAGGTCGCCCGGCAGGGCAGCCACCCAAGACCTTCACCACTCTCAAAACCACAGTTTGAAGTTGTTCACACCAAAAAACTTGCACAGCTTCGCAGTCTGGCATAATGGCACGTTCATGAAGCGATTGAGCGACATCTCTGACATCAGCATGGGGGCGACGCCCGCACCCGAAGGCGATGAGGCTCGCTATCTGCGCCTGGCCAATGTCATCGAGGGCCAAATCGTCGGTGATGCTGTCGAAGGTGGGGGTCCGGTCAAGGGCTCCGATTCGCAGCTGCGCATCGACGACATCGTCGTGCGTGGCCGCGGGCCCGATCTCTCGGCAGCCATGGTGGGTGAGCAGCATGTCGATGCTTACCCCACAGTCGAACTGTTCGTCATCCGGGTGGACCGCGATGTCGCTGAACCGGCCTACGTCGTTGCCTACATCAACCAACCGCACATTCAGGCGAATCTGGCGCAAGGGGCACAGGGCACGGGCTTCGTGCGCCTCAATCGCCCCACCCTTGCCGACCTGGAAATCCCGCTGCCCCCTATGATTGAGCAGCGCATGATCGGCTCACTTGCGCTCGAAGCGCAGCAGGAGCTGACGATCCTTCAAGAAATCATGGAGCGCCGCAAGCGCCTCCATTCCGAACTTCTCCATCGTGCGATGGTGAAGGCCCGTGCCGAGGACGGCAATCCCCAGCACGGGCGCATAACCGGTCTGAACGACGCGCAAACGTCCTCAGACCTTCTTTCCGCTGATACAGAAAGTACCCCTTAAATGAACATTCTCTCTCAGAACCGCAACCGGCTTCGTACTGTGCACGTCACCTGGCACGCCCATCCGGGCGAATGGCAGGTCAAGGAAGGTGGCAGTAGCACCGTCCTGACGCGCTCTTCGACGAAGCCCCCGGCCATTGCCTATGGCCGGTCCTACGCCCGCTCGATCAAGGGCGAGCTGTTCATCCACAACATGGACGGGACCATCGCCGAACGCGAAAGCTACGGCAACGATCCGTTTCCGCCGCGCGGGTGAAGAAAGGCGGGGCGGCCGCAAGGTCGCCCCGCTCACCCTTGATAAGAATTGAGGCAAGACATGACGACCAAACTTGATCAGGACGATCTTAACAACGCGGTGTGGGCAGCATGCGACACGTTCCGTGGGGCGGTGGACGCGACGCGCTACAAGGATCTGATCCTTGCCGTGCTGTTCTGGAAGTACCTTTCGGACCATGCTGAATGGCAGCGCAAGGACCTCGCCCAGCGGTACGGTCCCAATGACCCGCGCGTCGAACGGCAGATGAAGCGCGCTCGCTTCGTCCTGCCGGAAGGTACCGATTTCAAGACCATCCACGCCAAGCGCCTGGCCGACAATCTCGGCGAGCTGATCAACAAGGCCTTGGAAAAAATTGAACTCGAGAACGAGGCGAAGCTCAAGGACGTGTTTCGCCCGATCGACTTCAACTCGGAGACCCTGCTCGGTGCGACCAGGGAGCGCAATCGCCTGCTCAAGCTCCTACTGGAGGATTTTGCCAAGCCTTCGCTGGTCCTGACGCCAGACAAGGTCAGCGAGGACGCGATCGGCGAAGCCTATATCTACCTGATCAGCCGCTTCGCAGCGGACGGTGGCAAGAAGGCGGGCGAATACTACACCCCGCGCAAGATTTCGGAGATCGTCGCCCGCCTGGCCGATCCGAAGTCCGGCATGACGATCTGCGATCCGGCCTGCGGCTCCGGCGCGCTGCTTATTCGTGCGGGCGAGGCGGCAAAGTCCGATGACCACCGGCTGTTCGGGCAGGAAGTGAACGGCTCCACCCACGCATTGGCGCGCATGAATATGTTCCTCCATGGCGAGGACAATGCGCTGATCGAATGGTGCAACACCCTCACGTCGCCCGCCCTGATTGAAGACGACCGGCTAATGCAGTTTGACCGTGTCGTCGCCAACCCTCCGTTCAGCCTGGACAAATGGGGCGCGGATGTCGCCGAAACCGATCCCTACAAGCGGTTCAAGCCGGTGATCCCGCCCAAGAGCCGTGGCGATTACGCCTTCATCCTGCACATGCTGGCAATCGCCAAGCGGGGCGAAGGGCGCGTGGTCTGCATTGCGCCGCATGGCGTTCTGTTTCGCGGCGCGGCGGAAGGGCGCATTCGCGAAGACCTTGTCCGCCGAAACCTGCTCGACGCCGTGGTTGGCCTGCCCGCGCAGCTTTTCCCTTCGACCGGCATTCCCGTGTGCCTGCTCGTGTTCGACCGGGCGCGCGAAGAGGGTGGCGCGCGCGCGAACGTCAAGGACGTGGTCTTCGTCGATGCCTCGCGCGAATTCGTGCCGGGCAAGCGCCAGAATGCGCTGGGCGACGACCAAGTCGAGCACATCGTCTCGACTGTGATGGAGCGCCGCACTGAAGACAAGTACTCCAGCATCGTCACCTTTGCCGAGATGGAAGCCAACGGCTTCAACCTCAACATCCCGCGCTACGTGGATACCTACGAGCCCGAGCCCGAAATCGACGTGGCGGCATTGCAGAAGGACATTGACCGTCTGGAGACAGAACTGGTCGAGACGCGCAAGCGGATCGAGCTGCACCTCGCGGAGCTCGGGATCGATGGCTGAGCCTGATGCCATGATGCGCGGCACCTTGGGCGACTTCTTCTCGATCAGTCGCGAGAAGGGGAGCGAAGGTCTACCGACGCTTTCGGTCACGATGCATGATGGCCTGGTCCGACGCGATTCCATCGACCGTAAGACAGAAAGCGAACTGGAGGATGGCGAGCATTTGCGCGTCCGTCCCGGCGACATCGCCTACAACATGATGCGTATGTGGCAGGGCGCATCGGGCCTTGCCACTGAAGACGGCATCGTTAGCCCGGCTTATGTGGTCGTTCGCCCGAAAAAGATGATCGATCCCCTGTTCGCGTCATATTGGTTCAAGTCCGAGCGGATGATCTATCTGTTCTGGGCATACTCCTATGGCCTCACCAACGATCGCCTTCGCCTCTATGCCAAAGACTTCACGCAAATTCCGGTAGAAGTTCCGCCGATAACCAAACAGCGGCGGATTGCGGAAATGCTCGCAGACTTCGAGCGCGCCATCGAAGCAACCGACGCCATGATCTTGGCCAAACAGCAGCGGAAACGGAATCTCACGTTTCAAATCCTTGGGGCACTTGGACCAGACGTTCCATTTGCCGCCCTCAAGACCGTTACGTCGATCAATGCCTCGTCACTTTCAGAAGCTACAGACCCCAATTTCGAGTTCGAGTATTTTCCTATCGCGACTGACCTTAATGACGAGCTCGATGCCGCTGGCTGGATGACTTTCGGCGAGAGCCCTTCTCGGGCACGTCGCTTGGCCAAACCCGGAGACGCAATCTATTCAACGGTACGTCCTTTGTTGCGACGATGCTTCCGTGCGCCAGATAATCCAAAGGCAGTCTATTCGACTGGATACGCTGTTTTGGGAGGTGGCGAGAAACTCAATCCGAGGTTTCTGTATCATTTGCTTACGAGCCCGGATTTCGAGCGCCAGATTAATGCGAGGCTGACGGGTTCCAACTATCCAGCGATAAGTGCCGGTGACTTGGGTGAGGTATCGGTGCCATTGCCTCCAATCTCCCAGCAGAATGAGACTGCCGAATTGCTCGACGCTTTTGATCGCGAGATCGATCTACTTGCGGAACGTGCGACGCTGCTTCGCGAGCAAAGGCGTGGCCTGATGCAGAAAATTCTCTCATTTGATCACAAACACCAAAGTGCGGTCATGGAGGTAGCATTAATATGAGCCAGCTTTCCGAAGCCTTGGGCGCACTGATCGAGCAGCCCGCTCCGTCCGCGACGCAGATTCGCCCAGTCAGCCGCATCAGCTTTTCGCTGACAGACAAGGATGCCTTCGAGAAGTCGGCGCAGTTCGCCGTCGATTGGCTGGCGGGGAAGATTGGCGGGGCGCTGCCGGGTGAAGCGCGCGCGCTCGCAAGCTTCGATACGCGCGGGGCGGATGGCTTTCACCCCTGCCATGCCGTGCGTGTGGACGACCACAGTGGCAGCATCTGGGCTGCGCGCATCGACGAGCCCGGCTCGAAGCCCAGTGCCGGTGAAACCTGGTCGACCGAGATGTTCGTGGAAAGGCCGATCGGCGGCCTGGTCCGGTTTGGCGCGCAACTAATGGTGCGGCGTCCCTCGAACAGCCCAGACATCAGGCCTAGCCGGCCGCGCCTGATCTACGATCTCCTTTCCACGCTCTCCGCCGAGGCAGATGGCGAAGCGATCACCGATGCACCTGCAAATCTGACCACGCATGACGACGCGGATACTCTGGCGAGGCTGATCTACCGACCTAAGCGTCGCCTGCCCATCGTGGTCGTTTCCACCGATTATGATGGGTGGTCGCAGGTCAATTTGCACCAGCTCGGCGTCCGGCTGTCGGGGGCTGCGCATCTCTATGCTGCTGGTCCTGAAACCAGTTGGGAGCTTACCCGCCTGATCGGCAAGCGCATGTCCACCTTCAATGGTGGCGTGCGCATCTACATGCCGGGGATCGAAGAAGAGGACGAGGATCCGTTTCAGCATCCTCTGTGGCTCATCCCGAAGGCCGGGCCAAATCACGCGCTGATCAACCAGCTTGCCGAACGCATCTTTCCGCTCGGCTTTCAGGACAACGAAGGCGAAACGCGCTTCTGGCACATCGGCCAGCTCCGCAAGGCTGCGTCGGCGACCGTTGCCATGGAGACGGTTGGCAGCGAAACCGAGAAGCTCGAAGCACAGATCGCCGCATTGCAGGACGAAGTTGCCGACCTGAAGGAGCAGCTGGAAGTTGCGGCGGGCCTTGAGCGTATTGCCTCCTCTGCCGAAAAGGCCGCGCAGCAAGACGTCCAGCGTATGCAGGACGAGATCGGTCGACTCAAAGCGGAAAACTATCGCCTCCGCTCTTCGGCCCAGCATGCGACGGTCGTCGAGGAGAAATCCGCAGAGCGGGAGCTCGCCAGCTACGACGATCTGGAGGACTGGGCCGACGAAGTGCTTGGCCCCCACATCTTCATTCACAACAAGGCAATCCGCGAGTGCCGAAAGAACGGGCACCCCGACATGCTGGAGCGGATTGCCAACACTCTGCTGGCCATTCGTGACCACTGGATTCCGTTCAAGCTTGAAGGTGGGCTCGACCGGAAAGAGGCCGCAACAAGCGCCTTGGCTGCACTTGGGGTCGAAGACGAAGGCTGCTTCACTCGCCGCGAGAAGGCCAGCGAGAAGCCGGAATATTCGGTCAGGGAAGGCACGATCACCTGGGTCCTGTACGACCACTTCAAATACGGAAATTCGCGCCAGAATTCCGAGCAGTTCCGCATGTACTACGCTTGGGATGAAGAGGGTCGCCGCCTGATTATCGGCAAGATGCCGTCCCACCTGCCCAACGACATGTCATGACCGTTTCCCCCGAATTCGCGCTGTCTGAAAGCGGCGGCGTTCAGCTGCAAGTGCTGACGACGCTGGCCAATATGGGTTGGCGCTACCGCACCCGCGCGGAAATTGACGCGATGCGAAAGGGACACCGTAGTTCGGTCATACTAACCCCTCTCGCTCAGGAAGCTTTGGCGTCGATCAACAGCATCGATCAGGATGGAGTGGATCATCCCTTCACAAGCCAAGCCATCGACGAAGGGCTTTCTCGCCTGCGCGATCTGCGGTTCGACGGACTTCTCCGGACCAATGAACTGGCGACCGACTATCTTCAGCTCGGGACTGCCGTTCCCCAGACGATTAATGGACTGACCCGCGAGCGGCAGTTGCGCTTCGTCGCCTGGGGCGAAAGCGAGTGGCAACGGAACAGTTTCGATATGACCGCCGAGTACGCGGTCGATGGGCGAAACGATGCAATCCGCTGTGACATCGTTCTGTTTGTGAACGGCATACCGTGGACGGTTATCGAGCTCAAGCGGTCGGGCGAAAAGACATCGCAGGGCATTAGCCAATCTATCCGGAATCAGGGCCAGGCTGAAGGCGCTCCCCAACTCTTCGTGCCCGTTCAATTGCTGATCGCCGGCAACCCTGCCGAGCCGCGCTATGGCACTGTTGGTACACCTGCCAAGTTCTGGTCGGCGTGGCACGAGCCCGCGCACGGTGGGATGAGCGAGGCGGAAGTCGCCGCTCTAGTAAACGCTGAGCCGCCCGAAGACGTCATGGCCGCAATCCTTTCCGATTTCGCCTCTCACGCCCGCCGCCACAATGCACTGCGCGAAGCGGGGCATCGCTGGGTGACGGAACTCGACAAGACGATTGTCGGCTTGTGCCGCCCAAACCGCCTGCTCGATCTGGCCCGACGCTTCACCCTCTTTGACAAAGGCACGAAGAAGGTCGCACGATACCAGCAGGTCTCAGCAGTCTATCGAATTCTTGAGCGCATCGAACAGCGCGACGAAGCCGGACGCCGCAAAGGCGGGGTGATCTGGCACACGCAGGGTTCGGGTAAATCACTCACGATGGTCATGCTAGCGCGTGCGCTGGCGTTCCACTTGAAGGACGCGAGCCCTCGAATTGTGATCGTTACCGACCGGCGTGATCTCGACCGGCAAATCAAGAAGACCTTCGCTGCCACAGGCTTCGAACCCGCTCAGGCGCGCACCGGCGAGCATCTGATGAAGTTGATCGAAGACGGCGCGCCACTCGTGACGACCTTGGTCAACAAGTTCCGCTCAGGCGTGCGGAAACGGGCGCTCGCGTCCGACAGTTCGGACATCTTTGTTCTCGTCGATGAGAGCCATCGCAGCCAATACGGAAATGACGATTCGATGCACGAAGACATGCGCCGGGTGCTGCCGAATGCCTGTTATATCGGCTTCACCGGCACGCCGCTGTTCAAGGACAAGGCGCGAAACACCTTTCTGAAATTCGGCGAGCTTATCGATTCTTACCCAATCTCGCGTGCGGTGAAGGACAAGGCTGTTGTGCCGCTCCTCTATGAGGGTCGCATTGTAGCGGAAACCCTCAACGCCGCGGCGCTCGATGCCTGGTTCGAACGTTCGAGTGACGGCCTGACGCCGGAACAGAAAGCTGAACTCAAGCGGCGAATGAGCGCGCCGGGGGTGATACAGACAGTTGAAGCGCGACTGAAGGCGATCGCTTGGGATATCCGACAGCATTATCTGCAAGGCTTCAAGGGAACCGGACTGAAGGGGCAGGTTGTCGCACCTGACAAGCAATCTGCGGTGATGCTCAGGACGTTATTCGACGCGCTCAACGAGGGCCAAGTCGATCAGGTCACAGCTGAAGTGATTATCTCTGCGCCCGACAAACGCGAAGGCCACGATCAGGTTGGAGTCGCACCGAAAAAGGAGGTGAAGAGGTTCTGGGCCGAGATGATGGCCCGTTACAAGACCGAGGACGAATACAACGAAGCGATCGTGGCGGAGTTTGATTCACCCGAAAGTCCCGACCTGCTGATTGTAGTCAGCAAGTTGCTGACTGGTTTCGACGTACCGCGCAATACAGTGTTGTACCTGACACGGGTGATCAAGGAACACGATCTCCTGCAAGCCATTGCCCGCGTTAATCGCGTGTTCGACGCCGACGATGCACCGCCAAAGCCCTTCGGTTACATCGTCGACTATTGCGGCGTTCTGGGCGAGCTTAACGAGGCACTGGAAAGCTACGATGCTCTGGCCGGCTTCGACGATGCCGATATCAACAGCGCACTTTTCGCAATTCGCACCGAAGCCGAGAAGCTGCCGGGATTGCATTCGGATTTGCTCGATCTCTTCGCGGGCGTGGCTAACCGCTACGATCAGGAAGCCTATGCGCAAGCGTTGGCGGATGAGGCGATGCGCGATCTTTTTCATCGCAAACTTTCGGCGTTCGCCTCAACGCTGAACGTCGCCTTGTCATCACGCCAATTTGTCGAATCTGCTCCGCGCGAACGATTGGACCGTTGGAAGGCGGATCTCAGTCGCTTCGAACTGCTGCGCCAGGATGTCCGCCGCCGTTACGCCGACACTATCGATTGGGCACAATACGAAGGTCGCGTCCGTAAACTGCTCGCCGAACATATCACTGCGCACCGTGTCGATACCGTGGTCGATCCGTTCAACATTTTTGATGAAGGAGCCATTGAGGAGCAAATGGCGGGCGGGCGGAGCGCTGCGTCCGTCGCTGATGAAATAACCAGTCAGATCAGCCGGACCATCACTGAAAACTGGGATGAAGATCCCGCCTTTTACGAAGCATTCTCCAAGCTGGTGCAGGACACGATCGACAGCTTCCGGCAAAAGCGGATCAGCGAACAGGAATATCTGAAGAAGGCACGTGGGCTAAAAGATCAGGCGCATGCCCGTGCGGAATCGAAGGAAGTTCCGGAGGGGCTACGCGGCAATGGTCATGCCGTGGCGTTCTGGGGCGTAATAGCGAAAGAGCTCGGCGAACTATCGCAGGAGGCTGAAGAACATGCGCCTGACATCGCACTCAAACTGCTGGAAATTGTCGAGAAACATCGCAGGGTGGGCTGGCAAGAAGATCGCGATCAACAGAACCGAATGCGCGCCGCTGCCGACGACTTCTTCTTTGATACCGCCCCAGAGCAATTTGGGCTTTCGCTCGATCCCGAAAGGATCGACGGATTGGTCGATCAAATTCTGACTATCGCTCGTGAACGCTTGCCCAAATGACCGAGAAAGGCGTTGCAGCGTGGGGCGGGCGGTCAATTCCGTTTTCGGTGGTTCGGTCCGAACGCAAGACGATGTCAATTACCGTGGACCCTCACGGAGACGTTATTGTCCGAGTCCCGAATGTTGCCGATATTGAGGAAGTGATCGAACGAATTGCGAAGCGCGGCGGTTGGATAAGCTATCATCAGATGAACGCTGAACGCTGGCGGCCCCGAACGCCCGCACGCACATATGAATTGGGTGAGACACACCTCTTTCTTGGTCGGCAGTATCGGCTATCGGCTGAAATTGGATTAGCGCAGTCGGTCAAGACTTCGGGCGACCGCATAGTCCTAACAATGCACCGACCGAACCGCATTGCGGAACGCAAGGCACTGCTAGACGGTTGGTATCTCACACAGGCCAGAGAGATAATCGGCAAACGCCTAGACAAGGTGTTCGCCCCATTTGCCGTTTTGGATCATCCACTCCCGCGCTTGATCGTTCGAGATTTAACTCATCGCTGGGGAAGCTTGACGTCACGTGGAAACCTCGTCGTGAGCCGCCATATCGTCCGTGCTCCTCGGCAATGCATCGACTATGTTCTTGTTCATGAGCTTTGCCATCTTGAGCACCGCAACCATGGTGCGGAGTTTTGGAACCTTCTCGATCGTATGATGCCGGATCATCAAAAAAGAAAAGCAAGGCTCGAAAAGATCTTGCTTTAGTTGCCGTCACTCCTGGCAACTTTCCAACCACTCGGCAGCCTTGGCCGCCGCGCTCGCGGCGGTGAAGATCGCCCGATTGTCGGCCTTCAGCACCTTGAGCCAGCTCGCGAGGTAGCTGGCGTGATCCGGACGCGGACTGGAGGAAAGACCAAGGTCGCCGCAAAGGAATGCTGAACCAAGCTCGGCCACCAGTTCTTCCATAGCGTAGGCATCGTCGCCGAACCGCTTGCCGAAAGCCCGCGCAAGACGGTGGTCGGCACCAGACCAATGGACGAGCTCGTGCAACAAGGTAGCGTACCAGTTCTGCGCCGCGCTGGCGTTGGCCGTTGCGAAGAACCGCTCGCGGTCCGGCATGGTGATGGTGTCGGTCGAGGGCGTGTAGTGGGCGCTGTCGCCGTTGATGCGCACGGTGGCCCCCGTGGCAGAAACGAAAGCGTCCGCCTGCGGGATCGGGTCGAAGTCCTCGCCGTCCGGCACGTCGGGCATGGCGTAGCCTTCGACCTGGCAGGCGTTGAACACATGCGAGGCCTGCGCGAAAATGCGGATCGAGCTGTCTCTTTCCTCGGCCTGATCGTCATCACGACTGTCGAAGACCTTGTAGAAAACGATGGGCGAAGCCTTCTCGCCTTTGCGAACCTGGGAACCAAGCGACTGCCACTGGCGATAGGTTGCCCAGAGGCCATGCCCGAAGTCCTGCGCTTCGGCACTGGCCCAGAGGGCGAGCACGTTGACCCCGCGATAGGCTTTCCCAGTCGCCGCATTCATGGGGCGCGAAAGCGGAGCAGTGCTGCGATGCCAAGGGAGCGAGAACTTGTCGGTGCCGCGTTCAAGGGCGGCGATGATCTGGTTGGCGATCGTGTTGTAGATGCTGGCGGTAGTGGTGCTAGCCATGGTGAAAATCCTTCGTCCAATCGTTGGGAACGCGGATGAAGGGACGGGCCGGATTGTCCGGGCGGGTCAGCGGTTACGCGGAACAGCCAACACGGGAGGGCGTGAGCCCGAATGGTGCGGGCAGGCTGTTGATCCCGCCCGGCACGGCCTGTCGAAGAGGAGCAGTTCATTCCAACGGCAGGACGAAGGATGCCATGGTCTTCCGCTGCCAAGGCTTTTGATCAGCCCAACCCGGCACCCATTGCCTTTGACTTTCCGGCTTCGGGAGTGCTCGCAGACATAGCCGTCTGCTTCTCGCCTGCGCGCTCGTAGATTGCGCGGACAAGCTGGGCCTTATCGTCGGTGACAACCACAGCCTCTGCCCTGGCGCGTGACAGGGCAACATAGAGCATTTTCTGATCGACCAGATTGGTGGAGCGGCTGTCGGCGTGGATCAGGACGCGCTCGGCGGTCTGTCCCTGGGATGCGTGAGCGGTCTGAACATAGGCGTGGCGCAAATGGGCATCGCGAGGATCGGAGAGATCGAGCTTTTGCTCGCGCCCGTTGGCGAGCTTTACCGTTGCCCGGCCACGGTCGGAATCGATGCGGGTAACGGCACCGCCAAGGCCATTGACCCGTCCGGCTTCGCCGTCGTTGCGGGTGAATTGCACGCGGTCGCCGGTGCGCAGCTCCATCGGCTTCGGCTCGAACACCTCGGCTCTGCCAGCGCCCCACTGTCGGGGATGCCAGTCAAGCGAACGGCCATCGCGGCCTTCGAGGGCAATCCGCCCGCGCTCGGGATCGATACAGACAATCGCAAAGCTTTCGCCCCGGCGCACACCTTTGGTGGCGTAATCGCGGCTGAACCGGACGACATCGCCGATGGCATAACTTACTGCCTCGCGCGCTTCGGCACGGGTCAGGCCCTTCGCCTCCAGAGCATCGAACCGCATGGCTCCTGCCGTCAGCTCGCCGCGCTCGGTCAGTTTCGCACGGATTATGCTGGTGAGCCTGTCGCGGCCTTCGCGGGATGGCTCGATTACCAGCGTTCGTGCGCGCTCTGCTGGCGACAGGGCCAGATAGTGCCGGGCCATCGCCTCAAGGCGCACCTCCGGCGTTGCACCTTCGAGCACCTTGCCGCCGCCGCGTTCCAGTGCGGCCAGGGCCTTGCCAGCATGGCCCTCGATAGAGGCCATTACGGCTTCGCGGGTTTCGGCATTGGTCTGCCGGACCACCTCGGCAAGTTTCGCGGTCGCCATGCCTGCCTGCTGCAACTGGGCGAAGGCTGCGCCCGCGCCGACTGATCCGAGCTGCTTGACGTCGCCGACTAGGACGAGCCTTGCTCCGGACTTGTCAGCACGGGTCAAGAGCTTCGCCATGTCGTGAGCAGAGAGCATCGAGGCTTCGTCGACGATCCAGACGGCGTCCTTGCCCGCTGTCTTGGCCTCGGATGCGAGTAAATGCCGCGCCACGGTATCGCCGCGTAGGCCGAGCGCTTCGCCTAGCAGGGTCGCTGCCGATGCGGTCGGTGCAAGCGCGGTCACCGCTAGCCCGTGCCGCTTTGCCTCGCGCGCATAAGTAGCGAGCACGGTCGTGGTCTTCGCGGTCCCGGCATAGCCCTGAACGGCGGCGACACGATCCCGCGTAGTAAGCAGATCTGCGGTCGCCCGCTTCTGGTCATCGGTCCAGGCATAGCCGGATCGTGCCGACTGCCGTGCAGCGCGCTCGCTGGCCCGAGCCGCCGCTACCGGACTGACGAGCGATTGCGCCATGCCGCGTCCGGCCTCTTCAAGGCGCAGCATGGTTCGCTCGGTGTCGATGGCCTGCGGGGTGGTGAACCCGGCAAACTCCGCGCCGCACCGGTCAAGGAAAGTGCGCGGGACAAGCTTGCCGCGCTCTCCGGCCTCGGCAATCGCAGCACTGATGGAGCCGTGCCCGGCTTTGCCAAAGGCAAATTCCCCTGCCTCGCGTGCCAGCGTGCTTGCCGCGAAAACTGCCTCTCGCTCGGATAGCTTGGCAGCGGCCCATGTCACCGCCTGCCGTGCCAGTAATTCCGGGCTGGCAGTCGCTTTGCTGCTCTTGGCCTGCTCTCTCGCTTGACCGATCAGCCTGTCTCGCACTGCCATGTCGAACCCGTTGGCATCGGCAGTCGCCCGCCATTCGGCGCGCAAACTGCCATGATCCGCACTGGTCTTGGCCTCGCGCGTGTCGAGAGCGGCAATCTGCTTTTCGGCGGCACTGGCTTGCTCGCGACTGGTGCCGCGCTCGGCAAGCCGGGCATCTATTGCTGCTGTGCGCTGGCTCAGCGCATCGACCACCTTCTCCGGAACGCCTGCGATCTCAAACAGCGAGTCCTTGCCCGCCTCGACCCGGTAACCCAGCGCGGCAACGCCATGCGCCAGCTCCTGCCGGTAGATCGCGCCAATTTCCTTCTGCAACTGATAGAAGGCGCGCGGCTCAAGGCTGCGCCAGCTGCCATCCTTGTCCTGCGTCGCGTTGATGATCACGCTGTGGGTGTGCAACTGCGGGTCCTGCGCCCGGCTCGTAGCATGACGGAAAGTGGCGATGGCGAGGTTGCCGGTCACCTCGCGCCGGACCTCGCCGCGCTGTCTGATCCGCGTTGCCGCCATGTGCTTCTCGACATGGGCGAGCGCCACTTTCACCGCTGCGCCGTGCGCCTTGATCAGCCTTTTGTCTCCGGCAACCTCGGCCATGATCGAGACCGACTTGGGCGCGGACAGTGTGATGTCCCAGCCTGGCCGGTGCTCGACCTTGCCATCACGCGTGGTGCCAAGTTGTTGCTTGGCAACGCGGCCTTCGAGCAATTCAGCAAACTGCTCGCGATCGACTTCGCCCGACAGGCCCAGCTTCTCCAATGCCTCGCCAAACCATTCGGACGGAGCCATGCCGCCTTCGGCATAATAGTCGTCGGCTTCGTAATAGTTCGCAGCCTGCCCGGCACTCGACAGGGCCGAGACTGAAGCGACCACTACACCGGTCCCGGCTTCGCGTCGGGCTCGGCACCTTTCGCGATCTCGCTAACTCGGTTCCACAGCGTCCCTGCCGGATCGCCTGGCACGTAACCGGGCTGACGCGGCTCGCCACGCCGGGTGATATGATCGGCGGTGAGACCGATGCGTGCAACGGGAAGGCCATCGGGGAGCAGCAGATAGCCCTGATGCGGAGAGAGCCGCAGTTCGCTTTCGAGCACGGCGGGGCGGAATTGCCGTTGGGTAGCAATGGTGGTGCGCGGCACTTCGCTGCCAATCGACAGTGTGTCGGTGGCAACCCGCAATTCCACCTCGCACTGGCCGATGGTCTCGCTCGCCCATTTGCGGGTTTCCTGATCGACGGTTTGCAGGAACAGCTTGGTGTTGCAGCAGGCCAGCATGGCCTCGGCGATGTTGTCACCATAGCGATTGCGCATCTGCCCGAGCGCCTGAAAGGTAAGCACAATGGCCGCACCAAACTTTCGTCCTTCCGGCAGCAGGCGAGCGAGGTTCTCGACACGCGGCAGGTCGGCCAGTTCGTCGAGCACGAACCAGATGCGGCGGTCTGGCGACGGGGACAGACCCAGCACCGCACTCGCCGCGCATTCGAGCCAGCATGCCATCAGCGGCTTGGACGCTTCGAAATAGTCTTCCTTGCGGGGGACAAAGATCCAGGGCCTGGCACACTCGCACTCATCCAGCTTGGCGATGAAATCGCGGAAGGCGAAGCGATCTTCTTCCTCATCTTCGACCTTCAGGAACTGGATCAGGTTTGCAGCCTTGGCGAGCATGAAGAGCACGCTGCCGGTGGCGCGGTCAGCGTCATTGGCAAAGGTGCGGGCCGACGACGTGTGCCCCAGCCACTCCTTCAATTGCACCTTGTCCTTGACCTGCAAGGCTTCGAGCAAAGCTTCGAGGCTGCAGTTCTTTTCTGCCCAGAGCGAGCGGATCATGTTGGCGACAAGAATGCGGCTTGTTTCCAGCCAGACATCGTCATCCTGGCTGCTGGTTTCCGAAACGAGCTGGCGCGCTATCCGGTCGGCATCGGCGGGGTGCGATATCTCGTCGAAGGGCGTCCAGAAGGCGCAGCGCGCATCGAAGGGATTGAGGATGATATCCCCGCGCGCGGGGTTGTAATAGTGCGCGATGAATTCGCCCGACGTGTCATAGACCAAAGCTGCCTCGCCGCGCCTCTCGATCCCATCGAGCATCTGGCGAAGGGCAGTGGTCTTGCCGCTGCCAGTTGTGCCGAGAAAGGCAAAGTGACGGGTCTCGATCCGACGCGGAACCGGGACCGGGCCGATGCGCAGGGCGTCCCCGCCACAGAGCAATGTCGTTTGCGCAGCGACATCCTCTTCATCCGCCACGCGCGTGCCGCCGATCACCCGGTCGGCGAGCGTATCTTTGCCTTGTTCGGACATGGTGCGCTGGAGCACCCAGACCGTGAACAGGCCAATCACAAAGCCCGTGATTGCACCGCCAGCGATCACTCTGACGACCTGCCAGAAGGTATCAGTGAAGAGCGGTTCAGAAGCAAACCAGGCGGCGGAAACGGTCCAGCGCTGGCCTTCCATCGCAATGTTCATCTTGATGTCGCTGCCCCCAAGGGAACCGAGCAGGGTCAGTAAGTTGGCCCACGCATATTGCACCGCTGTCGTTATCGCAGGCCCATGCAGCAGGAACTGCGGGGCGATGAGTGCTCCGGCCCCTGCTGCACCGACAGTGATCGTCGAAAAGAAGCGAAACCGCTGCTGCCATTGCGCCATGCGCACACGCCACAAGGCATGGGCGCGCGTGACAAAATCGATGTTCGAATTCATGGCTCGATCTCCAGGGCAAGCGAGCGCTGGCGCTCGAACGCGGCGCGCGCTTCGGCTGCAATTGTCTCGTCGGTTTTCTTCGTTCCCAGCGCCGCATGGCGGGCGTAAGCGTAGGCCGCACAGGCCGTGAACAGTGTGCGGTCGAGCACCCTTTCGGCCTCTGCCATGCGCTCCGATATTGCCCCTATCTCGCGCGTCAATTCTGCAAGATCGGTCTCCTTGTCCTTGCCGTGGAGCATGGCGAGAAAGCCCGCTTCCACGACCCGCGCCAGCATGGCGTAGTCGGAAAGACCGCGACGTTTGGCGAAGTCTGCAAGCACCCGATATTGCGACGGACTGAGGCGCACCGTCTGAGCACGCGCGCTCATCGCTTCGCTCCGGTGGCGATGCTATCCGCCATCGCGAAGAATGGCGGAATTGCGAGGATTCCGGGTAAGGGGCCTGAACGCGATGCTATCCGCATCTTCTCAATCCCGCATAAATCCTTGATGCACACGTGCGTGGGGTGTGTATGAAAATTACGGGTCCGATACGCAGTATCGTGGCCCCTTCTTTCTCCCGTCTTTCTCCGGTCAATTGGCATGGACGTCTTGCTCCATGCGTGCAGTTGGAGGCGTCGCAGACAGGATCAGATTACGGGCGACATAGTCGTCATAGTATCGATCCCGCGACTGGCGGGAAGGCAACTGGCGATCCACCATATCGGGGCGCGTGAACCAGCGAAGCAGTACGAGGTCGATCGCTGATCGAACCTCATCTGCAAGCTGGTTGGTTTCTTCTGGCGTGAGGTCCAGCCACCCGAATTCGGTGCGAAGCTGGCTGCCAAGCGGATACCCGGTTCCGTCCCTGCTGCGGTAGATCGGGCCCTCGACAGTCAGGCAACACTCTTGCCCCTCAAACCGCTCACGGACCGGGCGTTCGTACCATAGCCAGGGCTGCAATGTGTGGCGACGGGCGCGCCCATCGGCGTTGTCTTCAACAAGCAATCCTACGAGCTGGGCCGCACGCGCTTCTTCGTCGCTCGGAAGGCGAGCGATCAGCCAGCCATGCTTCTGCAGGGCCGCGTTGATCACGGAAAGGATAGACATGGGGGATCGGCTTTCTGCGGGCCATTGCCCGCTTTGGACGGGTCAATAGCTGCGCAGGGGGAGGGCCTCGATCCACTGCTCAATGTCAGTGGACCGCCAGCGGATACGTCCGCCGCCAATGTCGATGGGATGAGGGAAGGCACCCCGGCGGATGCGTCGCCAGATCGTTGTCCGGCTGCGAATGCCGGTGAGGCGCATGACCTCATGGCAGGTGAGTAGTTCGATATTCGACATGACAGACTCCTTTGCTTCAGGGTTCTGTCACCGTTGCCGCTTGTCCCCTCGCGACGATGGGTTGCTTTCAGTTTGCCGTTACGGATCGTGCAATCAGAGTTCCAACTCAGCGCCACCCTTGGCTTAGGTGACGCTGGCCAAGCTATGCGAATCGCAATACTGTAGGAAAGAACAAAAAGAGAACTAATGTCGTTCCGCAATGTCGGATGGACGATGTTGGATCGCTATGGACAGTCCGGGACTGAAAGAATTTTTCCTGCTGGTGTCCGCTCCTAGGCAATGCAGGTCCGAATCTACGGTTCTGGTGCGTCGGGAGACCGGTTTTCGCGCGAATCGCAGCTTGAGCCGAAATGACAAGCAAACGTGCTTTCGCTTTGCACGTTGATACGAACATGCAAAGAAAATCGAAAAATCTTTACACGTCTGGCAATCGTGATAAGTCTTGCCGCATATTCTTTGCATGAGACGATCTGTGGCCCTCAAACCGACTTACGCCATTCCGGACCTGCCGCCCCCCGGCCTTACTGAAACGCCCAGCGTGCTGAAAGCACTTGCGCGCGCGCATCGCTACCTTGCCGAACTTAAAGGCCGCGCTGCAACCATCCCCAATCAGGGCATTCTGATCGACACGCTGTCGCTTCAAGAAGCGAAAGCGAGTTCCGAAATTGAGAACATCGTCACGACGCAAGATGAGCTCTTCCAGCTCAATGCATTCCCCGAAAGTGTGGGATCACCTGCGGCAAAGGAAGTGGCCCGATATCGGGACGCACTGCGGTACGGATATGACGAGCAACGGCGTCTCGACGGATTGCTCACGAACAACATGCTCATCGCTATCTTCCGCATTCTGAAGAAGACCGATGGAACCTTCCGCGAAACACCGGGCACCGCCCTCAAAAACGAGGGAACGGGCGCGCTCGTCTACATTCCGCCTCAGGATGCGAAAGAAGTTCGCGATGAAATGGGGGCGCTGGAAAAGTTCATCAACGAAGATGGTGATGGGGTCGATCTCGACCCTTTGACTCGGATGGCAATCATCCATCACCAGTTCGAAAGCATCCACCCTTTCCCGGACGGGAATGGGCGCATCGGGCGCATCATCAACGTGCTCTATCTCACACGCTGCGGGTTGCTCGATATCCCAATCCTCTACCTCAGCCGATACATCACCCAGAGCAAGGGAGAGTACTATCGCCTGCTCCAGGTCGTACGTGAAACCGGTGAATGGGAAGAGTGGCTTCTTTACATGCTCAAGGGCGTGGAGGAGACTGCCATTGAAACCTTACGGTTGGTCGAAGCGATCCGTGGTCTGATGGTCGAGACGAAGCGAAGGATGCGAACCGAGCACCCGAAAATCTACTCACAGGACCTCCTCAACAACCTCTTCCGCCACCCGTACACGCGCATCGAATTCGTTCAGGAGGAGATTGGGGTTTCTCGTCCAACAGCGACCAAATATCTCGATGAACTCGCCGAAAGCGGAATGCTGTTCAAGCACCGCGAAGGTCGCAACAATTACTACATCAATCAGCCGCTGGTTGCCTTGTTCGTGGATCGGGAGCCGGAGGCAGAGTGAGCGAAATGAACAATATGGTTTTATCCCGCAAATTCGCGATTTCCGGAATTGCGGGATAAATCGCTGCAATCCGTATCCCGCGAGGAGGCAAGCAAATGCCATTCTATGTGCCCACGGAGGGAGCGGACGCTTGGCGAAAGTTCCTCGCGGAACCAGACAAACAATGGCGGGACGGATACTCCGCCAAGTCCTTAGCTGAGTGCTGGGAAGACGCGCGCGGAATACCCACCGAGGTCGGTGTCTTGCTCGAAACGATTGCGCCCGAACCTAGGCTGCTCTTTGCCTTTCCAGAGCACAAAGTCGCCCTCCCGGGATCATCACGAGGCGAAAGTCAAAATGACATTTTTGCCTTCGTCAGAGCTGACCCTTCTACCGTGGCCGTCATGATCGAAGGGAAAGTCGATGAATCCTTTGATCGCCAGCTTACCGACTGGCTCAGGAATGCCTCGCCAGGAAAAATTGAGAGGCTTTCCTACCTCGCAAGCTCGCTTGGTCTCGATGCAGCCAGCATCCCCGGCACTATCCATTACCAGCTCCTCCACCGCACAGTTTCGGCATTGATCGAAGCGGACAGATACAAGGCTGACGCAGCGGCCATGATCGTCCATTCGTTCTCGCCGACGCGAAAATGGTTTGACGCATTCGCTGCATTCTGCGGGCTGCTGGGGATCGAGGCAGAACCGGGTCGTCTCTATCTGGCGAAAACACAAACAAGTAGGCCGCTATATCTCGGCTGGGCGTCTGGGAAGCCAGCTAGGCCAATCTGATCGTCGCTGGGTCTAGTTGCCGGTGTTTCGCGAGTGACGGCATCTCGGAAAATTCGAGCATCCGAGAAAGTTTCCGAAACGCCCGCTCTTCTCGACGAGCTGGCCATCGCAGCCTTCCATCGGGCACGGGATTGTTGACTCAGGTGTGTCGAAGAGCGGCGTTTGGGAAGCAGGCTTTGGTTTCGCTCGACGAGCCCTGTAGCGCTGCTTCTTGAATTCCCACGGATGAACGTTGTCGTCATTCGCCCAGATACCGCGCCGGTTTCGCTGAGCATCTTCGAGCGCATCGAAGTAGCTTTCATCGGGGCCATAGCGATCAAGCACCCATGCCCATCCATTGAGGATCATTTCCAACTCGATGTTGCGGTGAGACGGTGCAGTCAGCCCCCGAAAGAATTGCCCGAGCCGGGAAGCCGCACCGCTAGCCTCACTGCTCTGATCCATCTGCAAGTAGGGCACGGCCACAATCCGCTTGTGGCGATCGACAATGCCGCCAGTGTCCATTTTCATTAGAATGGCCAAATCGACATCCCTTCCGCCAATCAGCGATTGAAGGAAGTCACGCGCTTCGATGCCGCCAGGCTGCTCCATCTCCGGAGCATCGATGAACCCCAGCCTGATTGTCACTTCAAGGCTTGCTCCTCGTCGGGGGTTGTCGATACGGGTCAGGAAGCCATCGCCGTCAAAGACCTTGAGGACAGGCACCCGAATGGTTTCGGAACCGGGATCTTCAGGTGCGATAAGCAACGCCAATTCTCCAGCTCGATGCGGCGAGCAGCATTGTAGCAGAGTTGATTATCGTTTCACTTAGCATCCCATTTTCGGAGCTAGTTGCCACCGCCCCAAATGCATCGCATTGGAGCTGGTCGGCCATGCAAATTTGCTGGAGATCTGACGCGTTCTGCGTTAAAAGGCACCTATTGAAATCATTGAGTTTTTTCGGGGATGGGACCCAAATCCTCTGGTAAAAATGCATTCTGGGGGCACCGACGGGGGCCTCACTTAAGCAACCAAGGTCAAGATTCTCGCAGTTTTGCGACATTCTGAGAGCGGTTCGAGTCCTCTTCTGGCACCATTTTTTCATTAAGCGTGGCCTGCAAGTGATTGCGTAAGCTCCAGACTTCTGACCCATAAGTGCGCGGACACTTGTGGGCGCTCGCCTTGGCCTTTTGGCAAGCTAACGCTCAAAGGTTGCCCTCTTCCCGGTTCCCAGCGCTCTGCGATTTGATAATTTGGACGTGCACATGACCCAGATTCTCGGCATCGAAACAAGGATCATATCCTGTCTGGCTTTTCTACTATGTCTCTAGCCCGCGCCCTCAAGACGATCACCCTCAGTCCAATCTGGTTCATCCAGCTAGGCACTGGCGCAAAGAGTTTTCTCGACAACCCCCTGATCGGTTCGAGGAGGCTCAATCGCATGGGACTGCACCGCATGCGGGTGAAGATCGCGGATGGTCTGGCGCGTTGGCGGCGTAGCCGTCTTGCCCGCGATGTTCCGGCTTCATGGCGTGAAGAATTCGAGCGCAATGGCTTTGTCGTGATCGAGAATGTCATTCCGGAAGATGAGTTTTCCGGCTTGCGCGACGCCTTGCTGGGAACTGCGTGGGAGGCGCGCGAGATGCGCCAGGGTGACGCGATCACGCGGCGCATCGCCGTCGATCCAGCGATGCTCAATGCAGTCCCCGCATTGGCGAGATTCTTCGAGCGCAAGGACATCAAGGCCCTGTTCCACTACGTCGCCACGTATCGGACGACGCCGCTCCATTATGTCCAGACGATCGTCAGCAACTGCCCGGGCTACGAGGCTGATCCGCAGGAGACCCTGCACGCCGACAGCTTTCATGCATCGATGAAGGCCTGGCTTTTCCTGCGTCCGGTTGCCTTGGACCAAGGTCCCTTCACCTATGTTCGCGGATCGCATCGCTTCACTCCGGAGCGGATCCAATGGGAATATCTCCGCAGTCTGGCCGATCCCAAGGCTATCGATCGGCTTTCGGCGCGTGGTTCGCCGCGAATTGGCGAGGCGGATCTGGAGCAAATGAGTTTTGGCCCGGCCGAGGCCCTGCCAATGCCGGCGAATACTCTGATAGTGGCCGATACCGCTGGATTTCATGCACGCGGCCCCGCGCAGCAATGGGGAGAGCGGGTGGAAATATGGTCTTACGCCCGCCGCAACCCGTTTCTTCCCTGGTTGGGGGGAGATCTGCTCAGTCTCCCCGGCATAGCCGAACGGCGTATCGGCTGGCTCTGGGCGTTTCGTGACAGGTTCGAAAAGTACATCGGCCAGCCTTGGCAAAAATGCGAAGCCCGGCCTCCGGTCGACTCCTAAGCCTCTTCGACTGGTGCCATTCGGTTCGCCGATCCGGCCGTAATCAATCGGGCAAAAGCTGGCGGCCTTCGAACCGCGCGATCGCATGGGTCACGACCTTGTCGAGAGCCTCGTCAGAGAAGAACCCTCCGGGAATCAGACAAATATCGATGAGCACTCGGTAGAATGCGGCAAAGGTCGCTGCATCGGGTGGAGTTGCCTGTGTCCAGAATTGGTCGAGCCCGCCCTGAAAGGTCAGATCGGGCAGATCATAAACGGCCTTGCCCAGCACGACTACCGGAACACCCCGGCCAAGCCCAAGGGTGCCGCTGGTGCTGTTGACAGTCACCATGCCGAGCGCACCTTCGGCAACCGTCTCGATATCGCCACATGCGAGATAATCCACCCGATCGGCGATGCCGAACCGCTCTGCAAGATCGCGAGTTTCGAGCTGCCATTCGCGCACTCCATTGTCGAGCGGATGCTCCTTCACCACCAGGCGTGTTCCGGGCGGCGCATGCTCCGCAAAGGACTGCAGCACCAGCTTGATCGCCTCGATCATCCCCGCGAAAGGCGAATGCAGACGAATCTGCGCGTCGGAATCGAGTTGCAAGGGGAATAGGAAGTAGCCGGCGTTTCCTTCTTGCAAGCGCGCGAGGAGCGCCGCGCCTTGCTGGCTTTGTTCCTTGCGCCGCATGAGCTTGCGGGCCCACCCGGCGCCTTCAACCAGCGGATGCCAAGGACGGTGCGTGTGCCAGCCGGGATAGCGCCATCGGGTCAGGACATCGGCAACATTGTACCACAGGCCTTGCATCGCCCGCTGGCGGAAAGATGACGGCACCTTCCGGTGCTGCGGCACTGGCGCCAGTTCAGCCGAGCGGTCGCGATACCATTGCGGGTCTCTCGACAACTGGCTGTGGCCGTTGACGCCGCCAATCTCCATCGTCACCCAGTCAGGCCGAATGTAGCCCTCCTCGAATACCCAGGTAGTCACGCCCTGTGCGCGGCACTCTTCGAGCGCCCCGACGTGATGATCGCGGCAATCACCGAACAAAATGACGTCGGTAATCTGATGCCGGCGTAGAAGGTGGGCGAAGGCTTCGGGCCACTCGGACAAAGTACCACGATAATCTATTCCGTTCGGCAATCGCCAGTAAGCTCGGTCGCCGCCGTTGAAATTGACCTTAAATACTTCGTGGCCGGCCTTGCGTAGACCCAGCCCGAGTTTGCGGAAGAACGGTCCCATCAGGCCCTGCAACAGCAGCACGCGGCGAGGTGTTCCTGAGTGTATCATTGGATTGATCGACGATGGGGTCGGTTGAGCGGTCATGTTCTTTTCTGGACCATTCAGGGAGCGGTACAATTTATGCTCGTCCCCTAGTCGCCCCGATTGCGGTTTGTCGATGCCGGACTGGAATTTTGTTTTTGCTTTCCGGTCCAATTCGAAGCTAGCCGACCGCCATGACCAGCGGCGCGCACGATCAGATCGAACAACTGCATCGCGAGGGATGTACGATGAAGAGGCTCAGGAGCAGCCGATGAGCGGGATTTGGTACGATCTTGCCATCGTGACCCCCCTCGTGGGAATGCTCGCCATCGTCGCTGATGCCTTCGCGGCGCCGCGGGGACCGCGTTCCTTGGGGCCGCGCAGTCATCACGGGACAATCGTGCTGCTTCTCGCCGCGATGCTTGCATTCGGGGTCGTGCTATTCTTGACCGGCGCGCCACTCGTGTCTGGGGCGGTGGTCGCGACTCTGCTTGCAGCTCTTTCGCTGATCTCGAACGTCAAGCGCCGGGTGTTGGGCGAGCCATTGGTGTTCAGCGATTTCGCATTGATCGGCGCGGTGTTCCAGCACCCGCAGTTCTACCTCACCGCACTGCGCCCGACACAAGTCGTGATGCTCGGCGGAGGCGTGGCGGGACTCTTGGCGGCACTGGCCCTGCTCTCGAGCAGCGATCTGGCGCCGCGGTTCGCAGGCCTCGCGCTGGGACTGGGCTCGTGGGGAGGGCTGGCAATGCTGCTTCGGCGCATTGGCTGGCCTGCACCGCAAAGCGTTCCCGATCCCGGGGCTGATGTCATGCAGCACGGTTTGGTGGCGTGCCTCCTTGGGCATTGGCACGCGTGGCGCGGTACTATCGATCCCGAACCCTGTGACGTGCCGACGATCCCGGGGCGGTCGGGCCAGTTGGTGGTGATCGTTCAGTGCGAATCCTTTACCGATCCGGCGGTGCTGTTCGACGACACCTCACTGGTTGCTTCGGGACTTGATACGGCGCGAAAGCTTTCTTGGCAGCACGGGCGGCTCTTGGTTTCGGGCTTTGGCGCCTATACTATGCGGACCGAGTTTGGCGTGCTGTTCGGACGCGGTGAGGAAGCACTTGGGACACGCCGCTTCGATCCCTTCCTGACTGCTCATCGCGAGACCAGCTGGGCGCTTCCCAACCGGCTCGATCGTTCGGCATGGGACACCTGCATGGTCCACCCACATGACATGCGTTTCTATGGGCGGCATCGCCTCATGCCGCGAGCCGGGTTTGATAGGCTTGTCGGCGAAGAGGCCTTTGCTCCACCGGGACCCGGCGAGGGGCGTTATGTTACCGATGCAGCGGTCGCCGATCGTATCATTGCGATCGCGAATGACAGTCCGCGCGCCGGCTTTGTCTATGCGGTAACGATCGAAAACCACGGCCCCTGGCCTCCCGACAAGACGGACGCCACGCGCAGCGCCGCCCCCTACCTCAAGCTTCTCGCGAACAGCGATGCAATGCTCACGCGACTGCTCGAGGCTCTGCCGCGCCTGGGTCGGCCCACGACTCTATGCTTCTTCGGCGATCACCGACCGAGCATCCCAGGCGCGAGCGAACCCGGCGCGGAACGGCACACGCCCTATGTAATGGTTCGCTTCGATAGCGATGGGACGCCGATCCAGGGCAGTGGTGCAGAGCGCGACCTTACCCCGGCAGAGCTCCATCACACCATCCTCGATGCCATCCGCTTAGGGGAGGCGGAGCGATAGCAGAATCTTGTCGCGCAGGGGGCGCGGCAACAGCCGGTCAAACCAGCGTAGCAGCAAGAACCGCCGGGGCACTGATAGCTCGGCACGGCCCGCCAATACTGCCGCGATCATTTTCTCGGCGACGCGGCCGGCCGAGATTTCCCCGGGCATCGAGGGTTTTGTACCACCGGCTCGCGTGTCTATGAAAAAGCCCGGCGAGACCAAGGTAACACTTACTCCGTGACCCTTGACCGACAGGCGCAGCGCATCCGCATAGCGGGCGAGGCCGGCCTTGCTACCCGCGTAGGTGGCCGCGAAGGGCAGGGAATGCGATGCTGCGGCGGTCCCTACCAAAGCGATTCGTCCTCTGCCGCGCGCCACCATGCGCTCAGCGATAGCTGCTGCGATTGCTGCCGGGGCCACGAAATTGACCTGGCACAGCCGGGTAACCTGAGCCGGGTCCTCAACCATGGCGCCTGGCGGGAGGGTGTCTCCTTGTCCCGCAACAAGGAACGCCATATCGAAGGGGACGGTCGCATCCTCCTGTTTCAGCGCGGCCAGTGCCGCGTCGAGATCGGTAAGGTCGAGCGAGCGGGCATCCGCATATGCGCCGCGCGCCCGGCAGCCGTCCGCTACCGCCTCAAGCCGCTCGGCGTCGCGGCCCCACAGCGACAGACTCGCTCCTGGTCGTGCGAGCCTGAAGGCAAGCTCGCGACCAAGCGCTCCTGAGGCGCCCGTGATTAAGATGCGGGGGTGTGTGGAGCATGCTTCTTTCGCCATTCTTACTACAAGACAGCGAGTTAGCCGGGCGTCAAGAATCGGCACTGATCGATTTCTCACTGAAATGAACGTGGTTAAGACTTATCAGCTTTTCTCTGGTTACTTTTTGGTAAGTCAAATCGTCGCAATTTCAGCGTAATACATCGTAAGTGTCTTGACATTGGGGGTCAGTGGAAGAAGGGCCGATGCATGTCTGTTGGATTGCCGTCATCGCGCCCTCGCGCCACCTTGTTCCGTAGCTCCCGACTCGAACGATTGACCGTCATCTCGATGCGAAGATTCGTCGTGCTGTGGGCGGTGCTATTGCCCGCAATTGCGATAGCGGCGCTGACCTACGCTCCAACCTCTTGGGCGCCGGCGCTGGTCGTCCTTGGCTGGCTGGTCTGGTCGCTGACGGAATACTTGTTGCACCGCTATGTCTTCCATTTCGAGCCGCGCTCGGCGTTGTTGCAGCGTGCGGTCTTCATCATCCATGGCAACCACCACGCTGACTCGAACGACCCGCTCCGCAATCTCATGCCCGAAATCGTCAGCGTTCCGGTCGGGGCATTGATATGGGTAGTCGCAGTTGCGACGGCCGGGCCGGCGGGGACCTGGTTCTTGCTGGGCTTTATGCTCGGTTACGTGGTGTACGACCTCGTGCACTACGCCTGCCACCAGTTCGCAATGAAGGGGCGGTTCGGCCGGGTGCTGAAGGCGCACCACATGCGCCACCATCACCTGCGGGTGAAGGGCAATTTCGCGATTACCGGCATGTTGTGGGACCGTATCTTCGGGACGCGCATCCCTTCATCCATCGGCACTTGAATTGCGATGACCCTGCATACTTTCGACAAGCGGAGACGTGGTGATGAAGACTTCGGTACGCGGATCGCGCTTGAGCGCTTCGGTGATGCCGCAGTTCCCTTCGACCAGCGTGACCCGCAAATCCGCGGCTTCAGCAGCGGTGAGATCGAAAATGATATGGCCGGCATGCATGAAATAAACGCCTACCCCCTAAGGCGCCTCAGGTCGTACGGCCCAATCTGACAGATTATCGAGAGACAATTAGAAATGGTATCTCCCAGCATTCGTATCGCGACAGGGCCCGTCGATCAGACGGCCAGCTCTCGCGAATCCCACATTGCGGTCGGCCGCAACGTCATCGCCATGGAAGCGGATGCGCTACTGGAGCTGAACGGTCTGATCGGTGACGAGTTTGCCCAAGCGGTCGAAATGATCCTTGGCTGCAAGCAGCGCGTCATCGTCTCCGGGATAGGGAAGTCTGGCCATATCGCCCGGAAGATAGCCGCGACCCTCGCCGCGACGGGCACGCCGGCGCTGTTCGTCCACGCCGGAGAGGCCGCGCACGGCGATGTCGGTATGGTAAGCCCCGGCGATGTGCTGATCGTGTTTTCCAACAGCGGGGCCACCGTCGAAGTGCAGCCGCTGTGCATCTATGCCAAGACCATCGGCTGCCCGCTGATTGGTGTGTCGCGCAATCCCAATTCGCTGCTGATGCGCACCGCAGACCTCGGCCTGTGCCTGCCCAAGATCGAGGAAGTCTGCACCTCAAGTCTTGCCCCCACGACCTCGTCGACCATGATGCTCGCCCTGGGCGATGCGCTTGCCGTCGCGACGATGCGCGCGCGCGGCATTTCCGGCCCGGATATCCGCCTCTTGCACTCGGGCGGCGCGATCGGCTTACAGTTGCGCGGCGTCGAAGATGTCATGCACTCCGGCGAACGCCTCCCGTTGGTTGGGCTGGAAACGCCCATGCCAGACGTGCTGGTTACCATGACCGAAAAGCGCCTCGGCATGGCCGGAGTGGTCGATGCAGCAGGTGAACTGGTTGGGGTCATCACCGACGGCGACTTGCGACGCCACGCGCGCAACCTCGTGTTCAACACCGCCGCTGACGTAATGTCGCATGCGCCGCGCACCATTAACAGCGGGGCGACGGTACAGGAAGCGCTCGAACTGATGAACACCCATCGAATTACCGTGCTGTTCGTCGTGGACGAGCGACAGCCGCGCATCCCCTTGGGCGTAGTTCAGATTTACGACATCGCGACCCCGCCTTCGACCGCAATCGCGCCCTGAGCGGCGATGAACTCCACCCTGATTATCATTCCGGCGCGGCTGGCCTCAACGCGATTCCCGGCCAAGCCGCTTGCCCCGCTGATCGGCGCAGACGGTATAGCTCGTCCGGCGCTGCATTATACATGGCAGGCTGGGCTCGCCGCGGCGCGGAAGATCGGCAGCAATGCCCGCTGCGTCGTCGCCACCGACGACGAGCGCATCGCTGAGCTCTGTCAGGCTCAAGACATGGCGGTGGTGATGACCCCAGAGACGTGCGCCAACGGCACCGAACGCTGCGCGGCGGCCCTGGAGGTGCTTGGCGAGCAGCCTGATCTCGTCGTCAATCTGCAGGGCGACGCACCGCTGACACCCGCGGCGTTTGTCGCGGCGTTGGCGACGCTGATTGAAGCTGATCCGTCGCTCGCGATGGCAACCGTCGCGGTGCCCGCCAGCCCGGCCGTTCTCGCCCACCTCCAGTCCGATGCCGCCGCGGGCCGGGTCGGGGGTACCACCGTGGTGCGCAGCAGCACGGGTCGCGCCCTTTACTTCTCCAAGTCGATCATTCCCCACGTCCCGCCCGGCACTGTGCCGCGCGAGAATGTGTTGCTCCATCTTGGGCTTTACGCCTACCGCCCGGCGGCGCTGCAGGACTATGCATCGCACGGGCCGGTGCCGCTCGAGCTCCAGGAGGGCCTAGAACAATTGCGGTTTCTCGATGCGGGCTTGCCCGTTGGGGTGGCAGTGTGCGAAGCGCCCGCTTGGGAAATGATTGAACTCAACAACCCTACCGACGTCCCTCTGATCGAGGCCGAACTGGCCCGGCGTGCAGGGCTGGAGCCTGCCTGATGTTGCCCTCTTTCCACCGCGCGCCTGGATCGCCGCCATTCCTGATAGCAGGCCCCTGCGTGATTGAGAGCGAGGCCATGTGCCTGTCGATTGCTGAGCGGCTGCGCAAGATCGGCGCAGAGCTCGATCTGCCGGTGATTTTCAAGGCCAGTTTCGATAAGGCTAACCGCACATCGGTTAGCGGTTTTCGGGGGCACGGGATCGAGGAGGGTCTGCGGGTTCTCGAGAAGGTTCGCCACGAAACCGGCCTGCCTGTGCTTACTGACGTGCACCTGCCCGATCAGGTCGCGGCGGTGGCCGAGGTAGTGGACATGCTTCAGACCCCGGCATTTCTCGCCCGCCAGACCGATCTGATCATGGCTGCCGCTGCCAGTGGTCGGCCGGTCAACATCAAGAAGGCCCAGTTCATGGCCCCGCCTGACATGGCGGCTGTGCTGGGCAAGGCGCAGGCGGCGGCGGAGAATGCGGGAGTTGCCGATCCGCAGATCATGCTGTGCGAACGCGGGTCGACCTTCGGCTATAACAATCTGGTCGTCGACATGCGTGGGCTGGTGATTATGCGCGAGATGGGCGCGCCGGTGGTTTTCGACGCTACCCACAGCGTCCAGCTTCCGGGCGGCGGCGGCGATCGCTCGCTCGGCCAGCGCCAGTTTGTGGAACCGCTCGCACGAGCAGCAATGGCGGTCGGGGTCGATGGGCTGTTCATGGAGACCCACCCGGATCCGGATAGCGCCTTGTCGGATGGGCCAAACATGGTCCCGCTTGCCGAGCTTCCTGCGCTGTTGCGCAAGATTGTCGCTATCGCCGCATTGAACTGAGATGGAGCCAGTTCCGCTCCTTGCCATTCCGCCCTTTCCCGGGGCTCGCGCGCCGCGCTTCGCCTCGCCGGGGCGCACCGTCACCGGCGATCCGACCGCCCTGCTTACTGCTTTGGCCAAGCACAGGGTAGGAGGCTGTTATTGGGGGCCGCTACTGCCTCATCCTGCAAGCGTGTCAGTTCTCGATGGAACGGCGAAGCCCTTGCCGGAAGCCTTTGCGTGGCCTGCCACGTGCGATCCATGGACCCTGCTCGATAGCGCCGCTTGTGCCCGCCTGTCCGAAGGCGATCCACGCGCCTTGCTTGCGCTCGCCGCGGAGGTGCCGGTCACGCTGGTATCCGACAACGGCCGCGAGCGCGAGGCAGGAGAGGCCGACGCAGAACGGCTTCTCGAAGCGCACCTTGCCGGGTGGCAGTGGCACAACCCCTTTGACGGCGGCGCGCTCTCGGCTCTGGAGGCGATTGCCCTGTGCGGCATGTGGCGTGCGCTGATTGATGCCAACCGCCGGATCCATTCGGTCATGGGCATCGCCCATTGGAAGAAACCGACCGTGTCCGCGTTGCTGTGGGCAGGTAGCCCGGTGCCGTACAACCGGTCGCTTACCGACCTGCCAGAGGGCGGAGCGGTGGCATTATGGCGAACCCGGATTTCCGCCGCACAGGCGCGCAAGCTGGAAATGGTGTCACCGCCGGTCTTCGAGATTGAAGACGGTTTCATTCGATCCGCCGGTCTCGGCGCGGATTGCGTCCCGCCGCTTTCGATTATCGTCGACGAAGAGGGGCCGCATTTTGTTCCCGGCGCGCCGAGCGGGATCGAACGCCTCCTGCAAGATGGGAAGTTCTCGACGGAACTCCTCGCCCGCGCAGGTGCGTTGCGCGCCGCGGTTGTTGCCGGGGGGCTCTCCAAATACGAGAAGGGTAGCGGCGAACCGCTCGTGCGCTTCGGCGGTGATCGCCGCCATGTGCTTGTCCCGGGCCAGGTCGAGGACGATCGCGCCGTCACCAGCGGTGGTGCGTTGTCCTCCAACCTCGAACTGCTGCGCCGCGCCCGGGCAGAGGCCGGCCCTGACGCCTATCTCATCTACAAGCCGCATCCCGACGTGCTGGCGGGTCACCGCCGCGGACTGATTCCCGAGCGCGAAATGGCCGCTCTCGCCGACCGGGTCGAGACCAACACACCGATGGCGGCGCTCATCGACATGGTCGACGAACTGCACGTGAACAGCTCGCTCGCTGGGTTCGAGGCACTGATGCGCGGTAAGAGGGTGACCGTCCACGGGGTGCCGTTCTACGCCGGGTGGGGTCTGACCATCGATCGCGGACCCGTGCCCGCTCGCCGGACGACCCGCCGCACGCTCGACGAAATGGTGGCGGCTGCCCTGCTGCTATATCCACGCTACCTCGATCCGTTATCCGGCCTGCCGTGCCCTGCGGAAGTGCTGGTTCAGCGCCTGAACATCGGCCCTTTGAAGTTGCGAAAAAGTGAGCGCACCATTGTGTCGTTTCGGCGTGTTATAGGGAAAATCAATAACTTGCTGAAGGCGGGAAGGCGATGACCGTAACGTTGGCTCCGTCTGATCGGAATCGTTTGAGGCTGAGCTCCCCGACATGCAGGCAATGCGTTGGGGCATCCGAACTACCAGTACAAATGGTCATGCTGCACATTTGCTCTGGCGCCGCACTTACCACATCGGCATAGGGCCCGCCATGAACCTAATTCGCAAACTCGTCGAAAAATCGCGACGCAATCCGTGGTTCCTCTTAGGGGTCGTGCTTCCGGTCCTGTTGAGTTCGATCTACTATTTTGGCATTGCTTCTGGCCAATATGTCTCGGAGTCTCGCTTCGTTGTAAAGTCTCCTAACCAGCGTAGCTCACAGGTAACCTCGATTGCCAACCTGATCCAAACGACCGGTCTTTCCGGTGGTCAGGAACAATCGAACCAAGTTATTGAATATGTCCGTTCTCGGTCAGCTCTAGAAGTTCTTGTGAAAGAACTCTCGGTGCGCGAACTCTATGGCCATGGGAAGATAGATTTTCTTTCTCGTTTCCCTCGATTCTGGGAGACCAGTAGTTTTGAAAACCTTTTTGACTTTTACCGGGGTAAGGTTGAGATTCGGCGGGACACAGACACTGGTATGGTGGTGCTACGGACTGTCGCTTTTGACCCCAGGGAAGCTGCGGAAATAAATGAGCTCCTGCTCCGGCAGAGTGAGAATTTGGTCAATGAGCTTAATAAAAACGCACGCACCAAGGCGATTGAGGAGGCGACGAGCCGGGTGGTCGAGGCCGAAAAGCGTGTTACCGAAGCACGACAAGCGATCGCTGCCTATCGCAATCGTGCATCGGTGGTCGACCCGCTCCAAGAGGCGGCAAGCGTGGCGGAAATTGCGAACCGGCTTATAACCGAACGCGCCGCGCTTGAGGCACAACTCTCGACGCTTCGTAGCGTTACGCCCGATCACCCCGCGATACCCGCCCTGCGCGAACAGATCGCTTCGCTCACTCGGGAAATCTCTCGCCAGACCGAACGTGTGGTCGGAGAAGGCAATACCATCAGCGGCAAGTTGCCTCCATATGATGCGCTGGTGTTCGAGCAAGAGCTGGCCTCGCAATTGCTCGTCCTCGCCCAATCATCGCTTGAAGGTGCACGGACCGACGCACTTAAGCAACAATTCTATCTCGAGCGGGTGGTAAGCCCGAACGTTCCAGATGAACCAGAATATCCCAAAGCGCTGAGGACCGTGCTGACCGTTCTTGGGTTTACCCTTTGCTTGTATTTCATAATCTGGATGTTTGTGGTGGGCATCCTCGAACACGCCCCGGAGGATTAGGCCGTGGCGTCATTGGCGAAGGGGTGGGATATTCAGATCCGCGTTCTCAAAGCCCTGATGATACGTGAGCTCACCACTCGCTTTGGACGGGAGAACATCGGATTTCTCTGGGTAATGGCAGAACCACTACTGTTCGCAGTATTGGTTGGACTGTTGTGGAGGGCCACGAAGGGGCCGATAGAGTTTGGCATAGACATCATGGCATTCGTGGTTAGCGGCTATGTACCTCTGGTGCTGTTTCGGCACTCAATTTCGCGAGCTGTCCACAGCTTTACCGCGAACGGCAGTCTCATGTATCACCGGCAAATCAAAGTTCTTGACCTTTTGCTCGTTCGCTTCCTCGTAGAGTTGGTCGGCCATATGATGGCTTACCTTTTTATAGTATTAGTGCTTGGGGCATTGGGTTTCTTCCCTTGGCCATACGATCTCGGGCTATTTATACTCGGCTGGGCGTATTATGCATTGTTCACATTTTCTGTTTGCCTGGTGGTAGCACCACTAAGTGAATTTAACGAAATATTGGAAAAATTGGTACCCGTAACTACGTATTTGATGATTCCTTTTTCTGGCGCCTTTTATGTTGTTAGCGCACTTACGCCTGAGGCGGCTTCCGTGGTCCTGTGGTCTCCACCAGTTCATGGCATGGAAATGATGCGGCATGGTCTGTTTGGTCCGTCAATTGGTCCAACGTATGACTTTGTATACCCTTTGGCATTCTCGTTGCCCTGTATGACAATTGGGTTGTTGTTGTGTCGTTATGTCCGGCGTCATTTGGTGATCGAATGATTAAGTGTGTCAACATTCATAAAAGCTATAAGTCCGGCCATAGTCGTCGAGCTATACTAAGGGGAATAGATTTTTCAGTCGATCGTGGTGAAAAAATCGGGCTAATCGGAAGAAATGGGGCGGGAAAGTCCACTCTAATTAAGCAAATCGGAGGCGTTGAGTATCCCGATAGTGGGAAAATCATAAGAAATATGACCGTGAGCTGGCCGATTGGATTTAGTGGAGGCTTTCAGGGTAGCTTGACGGGATACGACAATGCTCGATTTATCGCCAGGGTCTACGGCACCTACTACAGTGATATTCGGGGCTTTGTGGAAGAATTTACGGAGCTGGGCTCCGCCTTGACAAGGCCTGTAAAGACATACTCCTCAGGGATGCGGGCGCGTCTTGCTTTTGCCCTGTCCTTAGCAATCGACTTTGATTGCTATCTAATCGATGAGGTCATGCTCGTCGGAGATCAGATTTTCCGAAATAAATGCCATGACGAATTGTTCGTAAAGAGAGCGCACTGTGCTATGATTATTGTAAGTCACGACATGAATACAATTCGTAAATATTGCAATAGGGCACTATTCTTGGAAGGTGGTGTTGCTCGAGAATATGATACAGTAGACTTGGCAATACAGGCTTATGAAGGCATGTCGAGAATGGCGGGATAATCCCAGGCCGGATATAGCGTTTAAGCCCTGATAGTTCTTTGGGAAGTTGATCTAGTGAGGGGCGGAAGTCGAAACAAGATTAGGCGTGGCAAGTGGCTAGTAGGTTTTCATGGCTGCGCTAGGTACGGTTCGAGCGGATATGAGTTCTGACCAAGTTGGGTTCGTTCTCCCGAGTCCTCGTAGGCGCCCTTTCCGAACTGCCTAGAATGGCCCAAAGAGGAGAGCCTTGCGGTTCCAAGGCGGAATGCCGTCGAGATCGGAAGTCGCAGCCGGATCGTAGGTGGTAGCGTCGAGAAAGTCGGCCTTTTGCAATTGTTCAGCTGCGATCCTTGAAGCGCGATTCGGCGTTCCAGGTCTCGACGATACTTGGTGCTGTCGGGCAGGGTGGTGGTCATCTTTTAATCGCCCAAGGCCAGATTGTTGAAGGTACTGACCAAGGCTTTTTCTTAGAGGTTGCTAATCAGTGGGAGCAATGGCTGCCCGCTGGGGTAGGTCAGCGGGAAGCAGACGAGTGCCTAAGTGGGGGTTGTCTCGCCCTAGGCAAACCAGCAGCTAAGTCGCGGTGCTGGATTATCGGGTAATCTGGAATGGATAGTCCTAACTGCATGATACCTTGCTAGCACGGCAAGGCCGCAGTCCCCTCGCGTCGTTGCACACCCCAGGTGAATCAAGTAATCGAAATAATATGCCCGTCTCATTGCCTACTCAGCGAGGGAAAGCTGAGGAATGCCCGCCTTGCCATATCCGCCGAGGGCACTTCGATCGACTTGTCCTTTTTTTGCTCGCTTTGAGGATACATTTCGACGCGCTTCGACTTGCCCCTGGTCCCTATCTTACTGCCTGTAAGTGGTGGCTGCTGCGCAAGCGAGTTCGCGCGCGCGGTCAATTTGCGCCTCTGCTTACGAGGTCATCAAGGGCATACAAGCGGTGGGTGCTGCAGCAAGCGCAAATCGCTGTTCCTAGCCCGCCTGGCGCACCAGTGATCATCGCGCTGGTGGCCTGCCCGACCGGAGCCTCAGGATTGGAAGAGACGCTCGCTTCGCTCGCCGCGGAAGGGGTCCACGTGCTGATCGTCGGCGACGATCCCGCCGCTGATCTCGCCCGCCTGGCCGACTTGCCCTACTGGGGCTGCGAAGCATGGCTGCTTCCGTTGTTCGCCGGGGACCGGTTGGCCATAGGAGCGGCGCGAGCCTATCGTGCCGCGATGGGTGAGCCGGGCGTCACCGCAATCTTCGCCGATGATGACCTCAGCGACCTTCTTGGTCGCCGAACCGCCCCCCATTTCAAACCCGACTGGAATGCCGAACTTTTCCGCCATCATGACTATCTTACCGGGGCCTGCATCTTGCGTGTAGGGTATGATGGGTTGGCAACGGCAGCGGAAGCGGGAGCTGGCTGGGCAGGTGCGCTCGTTGATCGAGCGGTGGCTGAAGGGGGCGGTGCAGTGCACCTACGTCAGGTCCTTCATCATCGTCGCCAGAGACCACAGCCGTGCTTACCGCTCCCCGCCGTTTCGATCGCGCCTGCGCTCCCCCGCATTACTGCGATCATCCCGACCCGCAACCGGATGGATTTGCTTGCGACCTGTATCAATGGTCTTGCGGCTGCGGACTATCCGGAAATTGAGGCGATTGTGGTCGACAATGACAGCGATGACCCCTCAACGGTCGCGTTCCTCGCCGCGCTTCCTGGGCACAGCCGACCGGGACTCACAATACGCGTGATGCGCCATCCAGGCACTTTCAACTACTCCGCAATCAACAATCGCGCCGTCGCTGAGGCGACCGGTGAGCTCCTCTGTCTGCTTAACAATGACGTCGAGATGCTTGCGCCCGATTGGTTGGCCATCATGGCCACTCAAGCTCTGCGAGACGAGGTCGGCGCAGTTGGCGCCCAACTGCTTTACCCAGACGGGCGGTTGCAGCACGCGGGCGTAGTGATTGGCGTGGGCAACGCGGCTGGGCACGCACACCGCTTTCTCAAGCCTGATGAGGAGGAGGGTTATTTTCGGCGCCATGCACTACCTCAATTCGTTTCTGCGGTGACTGCGGCCTGTCTCGTGGTGAAGCGCGAACGGTTTCTAGCTGTGGGCGGGCTAGACGAGAACTCCTTTGCAGTTGCCTTCAACGATGTCGACCTGTGCCTCAGGCTCAACGGGCGCGGCTGGCAGTCCTTCTATGAGCCGCGTGCGGTGCTGGTGCACCACGAGTCAGTATCGCGCGGGCCCGACCGGGACCCAGTTGGCGCGACGCGCTTCGCGAGTGAGCTTGCAGCGCTTCAGCACCGCTGGCGCACGGACGAAGTGTTCGATCCCTATCATCACCCGCACCTCAGCCGGGCGAGCGAGCAGTTCGCGTTGGCGATTTAGCATGAACGCTACCTTCCTTGAGCAGCGCCTCGCCCTGCCAGATGTGACCCTTCTGGCAGCCACCTCGGTTAATGTCGCGGCAACTGTGGCCGCGCTTGAGAAAAGCATGGGCGCAATCGCTTTCGGGGCAGCCAAGTTGCTGACCGACTGCGACCCCGGTTTGCTCCCTCCGGGCTTGGAACATGTTGTGATTCGTCCGCTCGAATCCGCTCGCGCCTACTCCAATTTCGTTCTGCGGGAACTTGCTGTCCATGTTGCGACTTCGCACGTGCTATTGGTGCAATGGGATGGCTACGTGATCGATGCGAGACGGTGGCGGCCCGCGTTTCTCGAATACGATTATCTAGGGGCAAGCTGGCCGCAGTTTGGTGATGGACTCGATGTCGGCAATGGTGGCTTCTCGCTACGCAGTCGCGCTTTGCTCGAGGCGTGCCACGATGCTGCCTTCCATCCGTCCCACCCAGAGGACCTGGCGATCGCTCGGCACAATCGCGCCTTGCTGGAGACACATGGCTTGCGCTTCGCCCCGCGGGAACTCGCCGATGCTTTCTCGGCAGAGCGAGCGGGGAGTCCGGATACCAGTTTCGGGTATCATGGTGTGTGGCACATGCCTCGCCTCTTGGGCCGTGAAGCATTTTGGCGGATCTACCGCGGGCTCGACGAGCGCACGAGTGTGCGGCAGAATTTCGGAAGCCTGATGCGGCAGCTGGCCACTGGGCGTGGCGGTGCTGAGCGGGCGCTCAGCCTGTTGACAGACAGGCTCCGCGACGCGTTATGGCGAGGGTAACAACATAACGGATATACACTGCATGGTCTCCCGCTGGTTGAATCGCCACTTTTCCCGGCGCTGGTGCCAAGTCTCAATCTGAACGATGAGGTGACGCGCGTCGGGCTCGAACTACACACACGCGGCTTTGCGGTGTTCAATTTTCCCGATCCCAATCTTGACCCGCGAATCGACCGGATCACGGCTGCTTTGGCACCCTGCTACGGTGTTGATTTCGCTAATCCCGATAGCGACAAGACATGCGTCGAACGTCGTATACAGGATGCGTGGCGCTTTAACGAGGGAGTGTAGGCAATCGCTTCGAGCCCCGGCGTAACGGAGTTGCTTGCGAAGCTCTACGGCCGAACTGCCTTCCCTTTCCAAACACTCAATTTCCCAGTCGAGACCCAGCAACGTCCGCATTCCGATATTGTGCATCTTTTTTCGGCCAGCCGGAAAAGTTCATGTGTGGTGTTTGGTTGGCGATGAAGGATGTCACGATTGATGCGGGACCGTTGTTCTACTATCCGGGCTCACACCGCTTGCCGGTCGGCGAGGGGCGGGCACATCACTAGTTTCGGCGCAGAATCCATTTGAGCTCGCCTGGGCGGCGTAGTGCGAGGCTGAAGGCGCGGCGGCAGAAACCTTTCTTGCCCGCAAGGGCCAAGCGCTGATTTGGTGCGCCAACTTGCCCCAAGGAGGCGGCCTGCTGACTCCTCCCCGGCGTATAAGCTACTGGCATGTGACGCATTCTTACTTCGAAGACTGCTTGTATTACACCCTCGCCTTTTCTGACGTGGCGCTGGGCGCGCTTGACTTGAAGCAGATCACGGCAATTAGAGACGCCCGAGTACGGCCTAATCATTACCATGGTGAGGGGTTTGTGCGAACAAGCTGTTCGGGCTCCGAAGAGGCTTCCGGCCGACGGTCAAGGGCTGGTTTGATCGCTCGTTGAGGTATGGTAGCGCTTGCCGGTGAGGATGTGTTGCGCCTTACTGGTAGAATATTATAGCGGTGCGGGCGCGGCCCCCTCGCGCAGCGTATGTCCTGAGGAAATAACTTAGTGTTTGCTTTTTTTGCTTTCCGTCCGCAACGCTCCCGGCTCCGTTCCGGTGCTGCCCTCGCTGCACTGACGATGCTTCTGGCTGGGTGTGCGGCGATCCCCTCAAGCGGGCCGACAGGGGCTCAGGTCAGGTCGCAGGTCATTGACGATATTGGTAATTTGCCGATGAAGTTGGTCGAACTGCGCGACTTCGCTGACCTGCCCGCTAGCGCGCTCCCGGCTCCGGTCTTTGCCGAAAACTACACGCCGCCAGCGCCAACTGAGCTTGTTGGCCCGGGCGACGTGCTTGAGATTGCCTTATATGAAACGGGCGTGACGCTGTTCGGCGGGGCCGCGGGTTCTGTTGTGGCCGCGGCGCCTTCCGGCATCGATCCCACTGTACGTAGCCAGCGGTTCCCGCCGTTCCGTGTAAGTGATACAGGCACGATCAACTTCCCCTTCGTAGGTGAAGTTGCGGTCAATGGCCAGACCACTGACCAGATCGAAGTGTTGCTGCGCCGACTGTTGCGTGGCAAGTCTCAGAACCCCCAAGTTCTGGTGGCGATTTCCGAAGGACTGACCAATTCAGTCATCATCGGCGGCGACGTGCGGAATCCGGGCCGACTTGTGCTACCAACCAATCAGGAAAGTCTTTCCGACGTAATTGCGCTTGCTGGGGGCAATACCGGCGAGATCAAGGATATTCTTGTACGGATCCAGCGCGAGGGCACACTTGGCCAGTTTCGGATGAGCGACATTCTGGCGCAGCCTGAACAGGATATCCGTATCTTCCCTGCCGACCGCATTTTGCTTGTGCGTGCTCCACAGAGTTTTTCTGTTCTTGGCGCGGCGGGCCGCAGCAACCAGATCGCCTTTCCCGGTCCCAGCCTATCGCTCGCCGAGGCGGTGGCGCTCGCGGGCGGTTCCAATCCCAACGCTGGCGATCCGCGGGCGATCTTCGTCTTCCGTATCCTCGAAGGGCAAGACGGCGTGGAGGTGCCCACCGTCTTTCACCTCAACATGACGGAGGCGAGCAGCTACATCCTCGCACAGCGTTTCGCGATGAGTGACAAGGACGTGCTTTATGTGGGCAATGCCGAGGCGAACCAGCCTACTAAACTGGTGCAGATTCTCAGTCAGTTGTTCTACCCGTTGGTGACCCTCGAGAGGGTTCTCAACGGCAATAATTGAACCGCATCGGCCGTGCTAGCTAGAGAAATCGATGCCCCTCCGGCTAGATGCTCCTTCGCTTGAATGGCGGCGCTGAGCCGGAACTTGATCGGTCGGGGCTGACGATACCTGCCAAGCGTGGATGGAGTACTTTGAGGGGCAGTCCTAGGCGATGATGGTCCTTAGTCGCGAGCAAGCGTTCCATCCCTTCGTCACTTAGCAGGTGCTCTTCGCATTGTTTGCACACCCAGCCATCTTTGTGTGGCGCGAAGTGTTCCCCTGACTGTTACGATGCAGAAGTGGGGTCTTTCTCCTACGTGATTGATGTTTAGTGGGATGGCAACGTGGCTGGGGGCCTGCCCCAGACACGTTCGCCGACGGTCTCGACGGGGGTCTTCCCGCCTAGTTTCGAGTGTGGCCTGAGGTTGTTCTAGTCGTGCCGCCAGGCAGCGAGCACGATCCGGGCGTGAGCCAGCGAGGTGAGCAGCGTCTCATTGAGGCAGTCGTCGCGCAGACAGCCATTGAAGCTTGCCACCAAGCCGTTCTCCATTGGCTTGTCCGGTGCGATATAATGCCATTCGACCTTCCGCTCCTGCGACCAGCGCAGAATGGCCGAAGAGGTCAGTTCGCAAGCTACCCGTGCCCTGACAGCAATGTATCGGCCACCAGCACCAGGCGTTCCCGCGAGAAGTCGTCGACCACGTTCAGGATGTGGAAGGGCCGACTGCAAATCAGGCTGTCGGAGACGAAGTCGAGTGACCAACGTTGGTTCGGACCATTCGGCAGCACCATTGGTTTGCGTGCCCTCGGTGCCCGTTTGCGATCACCACGGCGCAGGTCCTGCACTTCGCCGGTGGTGGCAGCACGAGCAGTGTCGCCAGCGGAGCGACGCATGCCGGCTTCCATGAAGTCCTTGGACCAGGTGCAATACAAGCTCTGAGCGATACCCTCCTTGCGACACAGCTCGGCGATGCTGTCCTCGCCACGCAGGCCATCCAGCTCGATGAGGATCTTGTCTTCGGCCGAGAAATTGCGACGGCTCTGTCTCCGGATGTCCTTCACCGCCTGCTCAGCAGGGGCCTTCGCAGGCGATCTTTCTTCAAGGAGTGTTGGGGCTTCGTCGTAGTGACGAAGGGACGAAGATGAGGCCCCAACACTCCTTAAATCACAACCTCAAATCTGTGCCATTAGTGCTGACGGGGCACAGCCTCCGAATATGCCTGCGCCAGGAACCACATCGGTCGCCGGACGACCAAGCCAAGACATCCATGAATCAACGGCGACGTCGAGCGGATGGACCCGACGATCAAGGAAGCAACGGTAAATCGCTTCTACTACGAAACGCACGATCACCTGCGAGAGCGCGTCGCCAACTTCGTCGCAACCCACAACGCCTAGAACTTTGCAAAGCGGCTCAAACCCCTCCATGACCTCACGCCATACAAATAGATCTGCAAATGCTGAACCAAGGAACCCCAGCAGTTATTATCAATCCCGCACCATCAAATCCCTGGACCAAACTGGTGGTGGGTAGAGGAATTATGTCCCGTGTGCCTTGAGGGTCGCGCTGGCCATTTCGCTCTTTTGGCTGAACAGGTTGCCGAGGGTCGCCGCTGCGCGCAGGTAGACTTGGCTTGGCGGGCGCCAGCGAACCCGTTGGTGTCTGACGCTGCGCAAGGATAACCGCTCTTCGCAATCGGTCCGTAAATTTGTGACCGAAGATCCGATGAATACGCTCTACCCACGGCTCACCTCCAATGCGCCTGCATCACAAAATAGAACCCACAGGAATCCTTCGATTCACGTTGTCCGCAGAACGCTCTAGAGGTTGCCAATGCTTCCGTCGTGGCTAGAAGAGGCCCCATGATTCAGAACAGTTTGGCACGCAAGCCTCGCCCGCGCGAACGTATCGGGGTGCTTATCCTAGGTATGCACCGCTCGGGGACGAGCGCTCTCTCCCGCGTATTCAGCTTGCTGGGATGCGATTTGCCAAAGACACTCATGAGTGGCGGTGAAACCAACGAAACCGGTCACTGGGAATCATTGCCCATATCGCAGATGGACGATGAGCTGCTGAGCTCGGCTGGTACTCAATGGTGGGACTGGTTGCCGGTCAATCCTGGCTGGTACTCTTCTCCTCGCGTTGCCGAATTCAAGGAAAAAGCGCTTACTTTGTTGGAGGACGAATTCGGTAGCTCACCGCTCTTCGTACTCAAGGATCCACGCATTTGCCGCATTGCGCCATTTTGGCTGGACGTGCTTGATGAAGCCGGAGTTAAGCCTGCTGTCGTCATACCAGTGCGAAATCCGCTGGAGGTTGCCGATTCTTTGGCAAACCGCGACGGCTTTAATCCCGCACTCGGCCATTTGCTTTGGTTGAGGCACGTGCTTGATGCAGAGGCTGCAACACGCGGGATGCCGCGGCTTCATACTTCATACGAGGGGATGCTCGCCGGTTGGCCCGGCCTTGTCGCGGCAACACAGGCGGCTCTGGGCATTAGTTGGCCCAGGCTGTCGCCACTGGTGAGCAGCGAGATCGATCAATCCCTCAGCGATCGTCTGCGTCACCACCGGCATTCTGCCAAAAGCGTATCGGACAACCCCTTACTCTCAGCTTGGTTGCGTGAGAGCTATGCGATTTTTCTGCGTTGGGCTGAGGAAGGTGAGCGGGAGGAAGATTATGCTGTGTTGGACCGTATCCGCACAGACTTTGACGGTGCGGCACCAGCATTCGCTCGTCTGGTGGCGGTCGGCCAGCATGCTGAACGGAAGCTCAACACTGTCGAATCCAGCCTTCAGGATGCCGAATCCCGTTGCGAAAAGGTGACCGAACAACTCGGGGGTGTGCGATCAGCTTTAGACAAGACCCAAGCGGAACTGGACAATCTTCGATCTGAGGCCAACGAGTTGCAAGGCCAGCTCTCTCACACCCAGAGCGCATTGGCTCAGCGTAGCGCTGAGGCAGATGAGTTGTCGTCGGCACTTGCGATGGCCCGAGCGGAGATTGAAGGTGCTGAACGACGGGTAGCAGAAGCCGAAAATACTCGACGCGCGGAGACTGATGCCGCTGAGGAGAGAGCAAGAGAGGCTGAAGCTGCGTATCGCAAGGACATCGAACGGCTAGACGGGGAACTTCAGCGCGAACGATCGCGCATTTCCGATAGGTTCAAAGAGATTGCGACGTTGACCCGGCTTCTGAGTGAGAAGGAGAGGGCTGAAATCTCCGCTGCGGAGGAGACCGCTTGGCTGAGGAATGTGTCTGGTGTCCTTTTGAGTGGTTTCGGACCGAAATCAGTAAGTGGCTGGTTCCTAACTCTACTGCCGGGAAAATTTAGAGCAGCGAGAAGACGGCGGCTACTAAAAGAAAAAGGGCTATTCGATGCAGAAGCGTACCTAATCGCCAACCCTGACGTGGCGGAAGCCGGGCTTGATGCACTGACGCACTATATTCTGCACGGCATGGGCGAAGGGCGTCAACTTCGTTGAATTAAGGCGTCAAGCGCCTCGAGTGAATATGGAAAGTCAGGGACCTAGTCGAGCATGAAGAGCATTCGTAACGGGGATCAAGAAGTTGTGCTTGGTGCGGGTTCATTCGATGAAGAATGGTATGTTGAGCAATACCCGGATGTGAAGATGCTCGGCATGGACCCGCTCGAGCACTATTTGTGGATCGGCTCGAAAATCGGCAGACTACCATCGCCTCAAAAGACAGCTCGTCTTCAAGCGGATCGGATAATCTGCGAAGATTCTGGGTCGGGGCTTCCTGATCTTTTTCTGCTCCGTGCGAAACCACCCGTGAGCCAACGCGCCCTTGTCATATGGTCCGACGATGAGGCTGCTGCTCAGAATATGATCAGTTCCCTGCACCCGTTGCAGACGGACTTGGACGTGGTGCTCATAACGCACGAGAGGAATCTCGCATCGCGACTGGCGCTTCATGTTCCGCCAGAGGTCAACTACGTCGGTGCGGTTTACGGGCACAAAGTTTGCGCATGGCAGGCATTCTTCCATCTGGTGAATTCCGGTGCTTTCGCGCACTATGCAACGGTATCTTGGGCGGGTTTCTTTGGCGATATAAATGAAGGTTGCCCTAGCTCGATCGGGAGGCAACCTGCCGAATGGGCAACCCAGTCGGGTCTATATGCATCGTCCTTTCAAGTCCTTCCGGAAGAACTAAGGGCCGGCACATATGCCGCAATGAGCACCTTCATGGGACGAGTTGGCCGAAAGAGGCCCGACGAAGTGGATGGCTGTCCGTTTGGTAGCGTGGTCGTGACACACCCGCTCATCCTGAAGCAAATTCCCGCATATCGCATTCAGCCCGCAGAGATCGCCGGCGATCGTTCTGGACAATGGCTCGCCTCTGCGGTGCTGGCCGCTATATGCTCTGAGGCCGGATTAGAACGGTCAACGCATGGCCAAAATGGCGCATTGGCGGTCCAGAAGGGGCCCGAGTTTAAGGCTATCGCTTTCTATCTGCCTCAGTTTCATCCCATCAATGAGAACGATCGATGGTGGGGCAAGGGATTTACCGAATGGACCAACGTAGCGAAAGCGCGTCCGATGTTTCGTTCCCATTTTCAGCCGAATCTTCCGGCGGATCTGGGATTCTACGACTTAAGAACACCTGAGACGCAGGAAGCGCAGGCCGACTTGGCCAGCGAGTTCGGAATACATGGCTTTTGCTATTATTATTACTGGTTTGCGGGGCGGAAATTACTGAACCGTCCTATTGAACAAATGTTGAATTCTAGCAGCCCGAAATTTCCCTTTTGCGTATGTTGGGCGAACGAAAACTGGTCCCGCAATTGGGACGGCCAGAACAGGCACGTTCTACTTGAGCAGTCTTATTCTCTTGAATCGAACCGGGCACTAATCGGTGAATTCATAGAGATGATGAAGGATTCACGTTACATTCGGCACAACGGAAAACCAGTTCTTCTCGTGTATCGCATCCAGGTAATCCCAAACTGGCTTGAGACCGCGTCAATGTGGCGAGAAGAATGTCGGCAATCAGGCCTTGGCGACATACATCTGTGTGCGGTTCGCTTTGGGTTAGAAGAGCTCGATGGACAGCCCTCCGACTTTGGGGTGGATTCTTTCGTTCTGTTCCCTCCGCACGAGACAAAGAGAGTAGATGTTAAGTCTGAAGTGCTCGACCTGGCTCCGGATTTTCATGGCACGATATTCAGTTATGATGCCGTCGTCGACGGCGACTTGGAACGGTTTGAAGCCGGCTACCCATGGCCCGTGCACAGAGGAGCCATGCTTGGATGGGATAACACTGCCCGACGTCAGTACGACTCCCGGATTTTTGTGGGAGCGACTCCTGCGCGCTTCCACTACTGGCTGAAGGGAATTGTTGAGCAAGAACGGCTGCATAACCAGAATTCAGAAAGTCTTGTCTTTATCAATGCGTGGAATGAGTGGGCAGAGGGTACCACGCTAGAACCTTCCGTACGGTTCGGGCGAGGATATTTGGAAGCGGTTCGATCGGTGCTGGGGCGACCTGAAGTCAAGCGATTGGATACGGTTGCTGCACGGGTCATAGACAGTTCGCCAAGACCCAGTCGGTCCGGTTCCCCGCGATGGTTCGATGGGAATATCGAGAGGATTTCAGGGGCACCGACAGTCTTGGTCTGTGCACATGTGGTGAGCGATAAGCTCTTTGGTGGTGAGCGCAGCTTCCTTGATGTGTTGGACGCACTTAACCAGTTGCACCTCAACGTAGTGGTGGTTCTCCCAAGTGGTAATCACCGAGAGTATATTAACCTTGTTCAAGGAAAATCCATCGGAGTTGCCATAGTCACGTATCGTCAGTGGGCCAGCGGTCGGTTGCCTGATGAAGATATCATCGCAGAATTGTCAGAACTGATTGAGAGTCAAAGCATAGATTTAGTGTATGCTAATACTATCGTTCTTCTAGAACCTTTAATTGCTGCTCGTCGTAAGGAATGTCGAACCGTTGTGCATGCTAGGGAACTTATAGATCGCGATGAGCACCTCATAAAACAAATTGGTATGCGTCCGGAAGAAATTGTCCGCGAAGTCTGGGCGCGCGCCGATTTCGTCGTCGCAAATTCTTTGGCCACGCATGATTTGTTCTTTAAAAAGGGTAGGACTTTTTGTGCCCCTAACGTCGTTGATGCTAGCGGGTTTGATATGCTCAACGAAGCATCCGGCGAAATCGTGTTCGGAATCATCAGCAGCAACATACCCAAGAAGGGAATTGCCGATTTCATTGATGTGGCGTGGCGCTGCCAAGAAACGGTGCCAAACGCAAAATTCTTCGTTTTTGGTCCTGAGAACGAATATGTTGAGGAGTGGAAGAAGGAAGGCCTTCCCTCGAATCTAACGTTCAGAGGTTATTCTTCTAACCCCGCTGACGCGCTGGCTCAGATCAATGTGCTACTAAGCCTGTCACATTTTGCGGAGTCATTCGGTCGAACCATAGCAGAGGCGCAGGCCGCGCGTCGACCAGTGATCGCCTATGATCACGGCGCAGTTTCTGAACTGGTCGAGCATGAACGCACCGGATTGTTGGCGGGATATCGCGACATTGAACGGGTTGCCGCGCACGTACAAGAGTTAGCGTCGAATGAGACCCTGATAACGCGAATGGGAGCAGCGGGACGTTCAGAAGTCGTGAAGCGGAATGCCCCCACGACGTTAAGGGAAAATCTTTGGCGCGCTCTGGAGGAGATCTTGGGCAGGTCATTGGCGATGCGTTCAAGCGCCGCGCGGCGAACAACGATTATCGTACCGGTATTCAACGCATACGCAGAGGTTAAAGGCTGCTTGGATTCATTGGCGGCGAGCATCGATGTAGCTGACGCCCGAATTTTGGTCATAGATGATGGTAGCACCGATGAGCGTATCCGGGAGCTTCTAGCTGGTTACTCGCGCCGCCAGGGTTTTCACGTGCTAATTAACGAACAGAACCTCGGATACACAAAGACAATCAACCGGGGGATTCATTGGTGTGAGGAAGACGACGTAGTTCTCCTTAACAGCGACACTGTCGTCACGCGCGGTTTCCTTGATGGATTGCGAAAGACGGCGCGATCTAGGGCTAAGGTGGGGACCGTCACAGCAATGGGGGACAATGCTGGGGCATTCTCATTCCCGAATGCTAATGAGCCTAATCCGAAGCCTGACGCAGTTGCGCACGAAAAGTATGTCGCGTCAATTACAGCTCGATCAGGATGCCTGGAGCCGGTGGAGGTTCCTACAGGTTCAGGCTTTTGTATGTTTATCAGACGTGAGCTGTTCCAAGAGATAGGACATTTTGACGAGGAGGCATTCCCGCGCGGGTATGGGGAGGAAAACGACTTCTGTATGCGTGCTCTGGCTGCCGGATGGGTCAACCTCATTTCGCCAAACACCTACATTTTTCATGTTCGAAGCGCGAGCTTCGGTGAGGAGAAGGAGCGTTTGATTGGTTCTGCTGTCGATAGGGTCATTCGACGATATCCCGACTACCCCGAGAAGGTTAGAAAGGCGTTCAACAGTCCCGAAATGCTGCGTCTTCGAGAAGTAGTTCGCGACGCTATCAAGTCGGAATTTGGATACCAAGCATGACGGAAGAAAGTTTCAATCTGACGATAGAGGGCTATTGCCCAATATGCGAGAAGGCTGCGACGTTTGTCTCAAAGAACCGGTGGCTGAGAGGCGGCCTATATTGCCAGAGTTGCAAGAACGGTTCGGTGCCGCGTGAGCGTGCCTTGGCGCTCGTGCTCGGTCGCAAACGGCCTGATTGGAGAAATTTGGCCATTCACGAGTCTTCCCCTGCCGAGCGGGGTGTGTCCATAAAATTGCGAGACGAGTGCAAAAACTACGTTGGTAGCCACTACTTTCCCGATTCACCATTTGGTCAAATAGTGAGAGGATTTCGGAATGAATCCCTTGAGCGCCAGACCTTTCCAGACGAAACATTCGACGTAGTCGTTACTCTGGACGTTTTTGAACACGTGTTTGAGCCCGGGATGATGATTAAGGAGATATATAGAACCCTAAAGCCGGGTGGATTGTACATTTGTACATTCCCTATTCGCAAATACCAAGTCGAATCGCACAAGCCACGTGTCCACAGATCTGCAGATGGAGCTCTAACCTACTTAGAGGAGCCGGAGATACACGGAAATCCGGTCAATGGCGAAGGTGCACTTGTCACTTTTGATTACGGATACGACATCCATCAGATGCTTGCATATTGGGTACCGTTCACGGTAGAAATAACGCGCTTCGCCGATAGAGGTATGGGTATTTTGGGCGAATACACTGAAGTAATTACCTGTGAGAAGCAGTCGTAGGACTAATTATGTCGCCATGTAGTATCTGTGGTTCTGATCAATTCCGTGATGCAAGTTCGCGCAAGAATGTTTTGCGCTTAAAATGAGAGTCATATGAACGCGCACGAATAATGAAGGTATATATTGATCTGTGGGCTGCGGGTCCGTCTCCGTGGCGGTCGCAAACGGGCACTGGGCATGCGCAGGCCAATGGTGCTGAGATGGACCGATCCAATGGTGGTCGTTCGACTTCGTCTCCGACAGTCCGATCTGCGGTCGGTGCTTGCGCATCCTTTACGTGGTCGATGCCTACACGCGGGAATGCCTGACACAGAGCCGCCAGGCGCACGGGTCGCCCGGAAACTGTGACCAGCTTGATCGGGATGCGAGGCAGGTCGGGACGGGGCTGACCTCGTCGGCCATCCTGTACTGATTGCAGGAGCGGCACATCGAGCGGCACTATGCCGTACCCTGGTAAGCCGATGCGGCATGGCTTCGTGGAGAGCTTGAACGGTCGCCTGCGCGACGAATGCCTTAACGAGGCGCTGTTCACGTCGCTGGGATACGTCGAGTTCGTGCTTGCTGCCTGGCGGCGCGACTACAACACGGTCAGGACACACTCGAAACGGGGCTGGAAGGCCCCCGCCCAGTTCGCCGGCGAACTTGCCAGGGAGCATGCCCCCTGACACGTTGCTATCTCTTCGAACATCAATCATGAAAGAACGAGACTCAACCTCTGAATGGCAGCAATCAAAGAAACAAGTCAGCGACTCTTGTAAGCCTGCAGGCGTAGACCCGATAATTTTCTGTTGGTATTCAACACGATACCCTGGTCAGATCGTGGTGCGGCGCATCTTCTCTTTCCTGTGTTCTTGTCGAAAATTGGCATCAAACAGTTTGCAATTTTGGTAGCCTGATGCTCAGAGGCACGCCCAGCCAAAGACAGTCAGACAATTAAGCTGCAAAGAGAGAAATGAGTAACTTGAGCGAATGTGATGGGCGGCGAGGCATCATTCTGGCCGGCGGGTCGGGCACGCGTCTTTATCCTCTAACGCGCGGGGTGTCGAAACAGTTGATGCCGGTGTTCGACAAGCCGATGATTTTCTATCCGCTTAGCACGCTTATGCTGGCGGGAGTTCGCGACATCCTGATTATCACCACGCCAGAAGACGCGGAGCAGTTCAAGCGTGTCCTTGGCGACGGTTCGGATTTCGGCGTGTCGCTCTCCTATGCGGTGCAACGGAAACCTGAGGGCCTGGCGCAGGCGTTCCATATCGGCGCCGACTTTGTGCGCGGGGCGCCCAGTGCGTTGATCCTGGGCGATAATATTTTCTACGGGCACGGCCTTCCCGGCCTGCTACAAAACGCCGATGCGCGCACCAATGGGGCAACGATATTCGCCTACCGGGTCAATGACCCGCAGGCCTTTGGCGTGGTTGAGTTCGATGCGAGCGGCAAGGCGGTGTCAATCGAGGAAAAGCCCCGAGCCCCCAAGTCCAATTACGCCGTTACAGGCTTGTATTTCTATGACGATACGGTGGTGGATCGCGCGCGCGAACTCAGGCCTTCGGAGCGCGGCGAGCTTGAAATTACCGACTTGAACCGCCTCTATCTTGATGAAGGCGACATGTCGGTCGAGATGATGGGGCGTGGCTTCGCGTGGCTCGATACCGGGACCCACACCTCGCTGCTTGATGCCGCGACCTATGTAAAGATTACCGAAGAGAGGCAGGGGCTCAAGATCAGTTGTCCGGAGGAGATCGCCTGGCGCCAGGGGTTCATCACGGACGATCGCCTGCGCGAGATTGCCGAGCCGCTAAGGAAGTCAGGCTATGGCGAGTATCTACTCGGCCTTCTCGAAGGTTCAGCGCTGTCGTGAACATCACTGAAACTGGTCTGCCGGGCGTGCTGATCGTCGAGCCGCGAGTGTTTGGTGATGCGCGCGGGTTTTTCATGGAGACATGGAGCGCTACCACCTTCGCCGGGGCCGGGCTCGATCTCGCCTTCGTGCAGGACAACCATAGCCGCTCACAGAAGGGCGTTTTGCGCGGCCTGCACTTTCAGAACCCCGGACCGCAAGGCAAGCTTGTCCGAGTCACGCGCGGTGCGGTGTTCGACGTAGCAGTCGATCTGCGAGCCTCTTCGCCCAACTTCGGGCAGTGGGTTGGCGTTGAGCTTAGCGCCGAGAATAAGCGCATGCTATGGGTGCCCGAAGGTTTCGGTCATGGCTTCTTGACGCTCGAAGACAATACCGACTTCCTCTACAAGTGCACCGCACCCTATGCACCGCAGAGCGAATTTACGTTGGCGTGGAACGATCCGACAGTGGGGATCGTATGGCCGGTGCAGGGGCTGGATCCGATTATCTCTGACAAGGATGCGCGCGGGCTGTCGCTCGCCGATGTTCCGGTGTTCGCATGAGGGTGCTGATCACCGGAGCGAACGGTCAGCTTGGCGGGGCCTTGCAGCGGCTCGCGCCGGCTTGGGCAGAAGTCAGCGCGATTGGCTCCAAGGAATGTGATTTCTCCAATGTGTCGGTGCTGCGCGAAATGCTGGCAGTGGAAGCGCCAGAACTGATTCTCAACGCGGCGGCCTATACCGCAGTCGACAAGGCCGAGAGTGATGAAGCCCTTGCACGTGCGATCAACGCCGGGGCGGTCGAGGCGATGGTCGAGGCGATGGCTGACACCGGAGGCAAAGTGGTGCACGTCTCGACCGACTTCGTTTTCGACGGCACTTCTTCGCACGCCTATCTGCCCGAAGATCCGCGAAACCCGCTCTCCGCCTATGGTCGAACCAAGGCCGAGGGCGAAGATCACCTTCGCGATACTGACCTGCTGGTACGCACCGCTTGGGTCTATGAAGCGGGCGGGGCGAATTTTGTTCGCACCATGATCAGACTGATGAAGGAGCGCGACCAACTCGGCGTCGTTGCCGACCAGATCGGTGCACCAACCTGGGCGACCGGGCTGGCCAGAAGCATTTGGGGGTTGGTTGAAAAGAGCGCGACCGGCATTTTCCATCACAGCGATGCCGGGGTGGCCAGCCGGTATGATTTTGCCGTCGCAATCGCTGAGGAGGCTCAAGCGCTGGGGCTGCTGAAAGCCATCCCGGCGATCCGACCGATCAGCACCGCCGAATACCCGACGCCAGCCCGGCGGCCTGCATTTTCGCTGCTAGACTGCAGCACTTGCCGCGCGACGCTGGGCGACGTCCCTATCCATTGGCGTACGAACCTGCGCCAGATGCTCAAAGAGGAAGCAGCGCTTGGCTAATTTGCTCGTGACCGGCGGCGCCGGTTTTATCGGAGGTAACTTCGTACACTACTGGAACACGCATCATCCGGAAGACCGGGTAATTGTGCTCGATGTGCTAACCTACGCCGGTAACCGCTCGACGCTTGAAGGTGCGCCCAACGCGGAGCTTGTGGTTGGCGACATTCGCGATACCGCGCTGGTCGAAGGCTTGTTGAGCGAGCGTGATATCGACACCATCGTCCATTTCGCCGCAGAGAGCCATGTCGACCGGTCAATAACGGGTCCGGACGCGTTCATCGACACCAACATCCTGGGCACCAACAGCTTGCTGAAGGCTGCACGTGCCGTCTGGCTTGCCGGCGATGGGATCGGACATCGCTTCCACCACATCTCGACCGATGAGGTATTCGGCTCGCTTGGCCCGAATGACCCGGCGTTCAGCGAGACGACCCCCTACGCACCCAATTCGCCTTACTCGGCGTCAAAGGCGGCCTCCGATCATCTGGTCCGCGCCTATCACCACACCTTTGGGCTAGAAGTCACGACCAGCAATTGTTCGAACAACTACGGGCCCTTCCAGTATCCCGAAAAGCTGATCCCGCTATTCCTGCTCAATGCTCTGCACGGTCGCGAATTGCCGATCTACGGTGACGGCATGAATGTGCGCGACTGGCTGCATGTCGAGGACCATTGCCGCGGGATTGAGGCGTGTCTGACCAACGGCCAACCGGGTGAGACCTACAACATAGGCGGCGGCGCGGAACTGCCCAACATGACCGTTGTCGATACGATTTGCACCGAAGTCGACCGTGCCTTCGCTGAGATCGACGGGCTGGCCGATCGTTATCCCGACGCTCCGGCTGCTCGGGGCGAGGCGACCGCCAACCTAAAGACCTTTGTCGCCGATCGGGCAGGCCACGACCGCCGCTATGCCATAGATGAGACCAAGGCTCGCAGCGAGCTCGACTATGTTCCTCGGCACGGCTTCGAACAAGGTCTCCGTCAGACGCTGCAATGGTACCTCGACAAGGAACACTGGTGGCGGCCGCTCTTGGAGGGCTGAAGCTTGTCCACCGTGTCGGTGAAGAGTCATTCTGACGCGACCAGCTCTGCCACTGTTTGTTGTCCTCCGTTACGCTTCAGCCCGCCGGCAGGATGACCATAGTCGCAAGAGCTCCGACCCAACCGGTGACCTTCCCTGAAGAGGCAGTTTAGGTCCATGGGCGGCACTATTCTCAAGACATTGAATATAAACGATAAAAATCCTGACGGCTTTCGCGCGTGGAGTTCAGGTTCACCCTGCTTGATCAACTCGACACATTGTTAATGCGAGACCGCAACGATAACGGTCGTTGCGCAGCCCAACCACTCCACCCGAATGCCCTTTTATCCAATAGGCGGGCGTCTGTAGGATTCGATTGCAGTGGCCGGCGGGATCAGGTCGTCCGTCAATCTCACAACGACGCATTTCGCAGGGGATGGCAAAAAACTTTCACCTTCCACTGAACCAAATCATCGAGCAGGACGAGAGCAATATTGTTCTTGTACGCAATGATGTCGTGACCGCATTGTCACAGCCTTACAGTGCTAGGTGCGGCCGGGCGTTACGAAAAAGCCCGCTTCGAAATCTTCGGAGTCACCTGTCACAGGCGCTCGGACAGATAGGCGGCCTGCAGCACGGGTGCGCCAATCCGCGCGGGGTATTCCTGTTCCGTTGGCGGGACTGGAGCGATCCGGCCAATCTGCGTGATCCGGTGATCCATAATTTTGATTTCAAGGACCCGGCCGCGTATTACCTCACGCAGCAATTCCGGATGGATGATAGTGACTTCATCTACATCACCACTGTCCTGTTGCGGAATTTCAGCGCTTCGTCGGGATTCTTCCGCAAACGATCCTGCCCGCAGTGAACGTGGCTACAGTTATACAGAGGTAATAGTTAATACACAGAAATGTGTAGGATAATATCAATCTACGTTCCTTGCACAGGGATTAATTGACAGCCATGGACTGACATTCGCCGAACAGAGAGTGATTGCTTTGATGAGTGTAACTTGGTCACTTCGTGACTTGATCGCAGGCGATCGTCTTTGGTCGTAGAATGACGGAAATTATAAACTATTGATCCTGCATTACGGTGTAATGATCGAGGCAGGGAATTCATCAGCTGACTGTGGCATTCCCTCTAGTAGCGACTATTCCCCTGATATAGCAGGCGCACTCAGCAAGGAGAGGCATCGCGCGTGACGCAAATCTATCCCGTTATCCTGTGCGGCGGCAGCGGCATGCGGCTCTGGCCATTGAGCCGTAAGGCGCTTCCCAAGCCGTTCCTGCCACTGGTGAACGAAGAGACCCTCTTTGAGCAGGCGGTCCGCCGCGTTGCGGGGGATGACCGCTTTGCTGCTCCTCTGGTCGTCGCGGGCGAGGCGCATAGCGACCTGATCATGGCTCAGCTCGGCAATACGCCTGGTGCGCGACTGGTGGTAGAGCCCTGCGCGCGCAACACCGCCCCGGCGATTGCGCTCGCTGCCGCGCTACTACCGGAAGACGCAGTCATGCTGGTGTGCCCAAGCGATCATCACATCGCCGACGCGGGGGCCTTCCGTGCTGCTGCGCTCGCCGCTGCCGAACTGGCGAGGCTGGACCATCTCGTGTCCTTCGGTATCGCGCCTGACCGTCCCGAGACCGGATATGGCTATCTCGAACGTGGCGCGCCGCTTGCAGGCGGCTATGCAATTGCCCGCTTCGTGGAAAAACCTGACCTTGCGCGGGCGCAGGAATATCTCGCCAGCGGCAAGTTCAGCTGGAATGGCGGCATCTTTGCCTTTCGTGCCGGTCGCCTGCTCGAGGAGCTCGCCGCACACCGCCCCGAAATGGCAAGCCTGGTACGCCAGGCGGTGGCCGAAGGACACGAGGAGGGCGCGCGCTTCCTTCCGGCGGCAGAGCCCTTCGCTGCAATTGTCGGCGATTCGATCGACTATGCGGTGATGGAAAACACTTCCTCAGCGGCGATGGTGTCGGTGGACATGGGTTGGTCGGATATCGGCAACTGGGCTGCACTCGCCGACGCACTGGCAGGGGTAGCTGATGGTGAGGGGAACGTGACCCGCGGCGGTCCGGTTGATCTCTCCAAGTGCAGGGGCGTCTTCGCGCTGACTGACGGCCCGCGTATCTCAGCCGTGGGGCTGGAGGATGTGTGTATCATCGTTTCCGGAAACGAGGTTCTGGTTACCACCCGCGAGGGTGCGCTATTGGTGGGCAAGCTCCCCGGAGCTGCAAACCAGTGAGCGCGCGCCAGCTCCCCACCCGCATGGTTGCCAAGGTCTGGGGCCGCGATCACCTGCCCCCGCCGTTCAGCGCCCCGGCGGGGGAGCGCATCGGCGAGATCTGGTTCGAGCCTCCGCCCGAACTGCCGCAGGTGCTGGTCAAATATCTGTTCACCTCCGAAAAGCTTTCGGTGCAGGTGCATCCTTCCGACAGCCAGGCCCTGCCGGGCGAGGCGGGTAAGGAGGAATGCTGGCTGGTGCTGGCAGCGGAGCCGGATGCATGCCTCGCGATCGGGTTCGAACGCGAAGTAAGCCAGCAGGAAATTGCCGCGGCTGCCCGGGACGGCACGATCGAACAACTGCTCACCTGGCATCCGGCGCGCGCAGGTGACCTGTTCTACCTGCCTGCAGGCACGGTCCATGCGATCGGGCCGGGTCTTTCGCTGGTCGAGGTGCAGCAGAACAGCGATACTACCTTCCGCCTGTATGATTATGGTCGTCCCCGCGAACTGCACCTCGAACGCGGCTTGGAGGTTGCGCAGGGTGTGCCTTACCCGGCCGAACATCGCACCAGCGTGGAGGAACGCGGCCAACTGCTGGTCGATGGTCCGCACTTCCGGCTCGATCGGGTCGAAGGCGTACCCGACGCGGCGACCCGCGCCGCCTATTCGGGCGCGCTGTTGGCGCTACCGCTGGCGGGCGAAGTGCTGGGTAGCGACGGCTCCGCGCGTGCCGCAGCGGGCGAATGCCTCTATGCGCCCAACCTCGACGCGCTCGATTTCACGCGCGCCGAAGTGACCTTGCTGGTGCGGAGTTTCTGATTGGTTTTGGCCGTGAAAGACAATGATGCACCACTCTTGCTTGACGTCTCGCGAATGGTGTGGCGCCGCTGGGCAGGCACTCGCGCGACCGGGATCGATCGCATCTGCCAGGCCTGGATAGAGCATTATGGCCCGCGTGCGCAGGCGGTCATCATTCACCGCCATGGTCAGGCCATCCTGCCGTTTCAAACCTCTCAGAAGCTATTCAGGCTGCTGACCTTGCCCGAGCGGGCACGCAGTGACGTGGTGCGCTTTCGTATGGCACTGGGTGCACTCGCAGTCCGGCGGGGGGCGCATTTGCGCGATCGGCTCGATGGGCGGGGGCGGTTCTGGCTCAACCCGGGACACACCGGGCTCGACAGGTTGGGGCTGGCCGAGTGGGTACGGCGGCGAAACCTGCGGCCCATCCATCTAATTCATGACCTGATTCCCATCACTCATCCGCAATTCTGTCGCGAAGGCGAAGATGAACGCCATCGACGCCGAATGCGGACTGCTCTCGACACCGCGAGCGGCGTCATTGCCAATAGCGCGCACACGCTCGACACTTTGCGAGAGTTCGCCGCGGTCGAGGGTCGAACGCTGCCTCCGGCTACGGTCGCGTGGCCGGGCACGCCCGCGCTTCCATCCCTGCCGCCGCAACCGGATGGCGAGCCTACATTTGTGATCCTGGGCACCATCGAGGGGCGCAAGAACCACGCCCTGCTCCTGGCAGTATGGCGGCAGCTGCTTGGTGACGAGAGTATTGCGACCAAACCTCGCCTCCTCATTGTTGGCCGCCGCGGCTGGCAAGCCGACGAGGTATTTGCAGAGCTCGACAGCGGAGCTTTCGGCGACTCCGTCGTTGAACTGGGGCCGCTCGATGACGATCGCCTGGCCGACGTGCTTTCGAGGTCGAGGGCTCTCCTATTTCCCAGCGTTACAGAGGGTTATGGTATCCCCCTGGTGGAAGCACTCGCTGCCAAGGTCCCGGTGATTGCGAACGATCTCCCCGTCTTTCGCGAGATTGGTCAAGGCGTGCCAGAACTCTTGCCCGTCGACGACCTTGCGGCGTGGCAGGATGCCATTCGCGATTACGCCAAGGACCAGAGCCCCCGCCGTTCAGCGCAGGTGTCGCGCATAGAAGGGTTTCGTGCCCCGGATTGGCCGGAGCATTTTGCGCAAATCGACGCACTGCTAGAAACGCTGTGACGACGCAGCCGACCGCCCGTAGCGCCGTCAGGGTGGAACCGGCGGATCGGTCGATATTCTACATCATCAATGCGACGCCTCTTGTGGGCACCATTTCTTCTTCCGCTGACGCTTCCGGTCCGCGGGTGAGTCCGGTCTGCCATGCGAGTGCCTCGCTTGCGTGAGTGGCGAGTTTCGCGCGCAACTCCTACAAGGGTCTGATCGCACCAGACCCAGGCAGTTCTTGCAGGCAGGCCCATGAGTGACACGCGCACCGAAATCGACACTATCGGACCGATCAATGTTCCGGCGGAGGCCTATTGGGGCGCGCAGACGCAGCGCAGCCTGCAGAATTTTCCCTTCCCAGCGCACCAGCGCATGCCGATCCAGATCATTCACGCACAGGCGGCGGTGAAACAGGCCGCGGCACGGGTTAATCGGAAACATGGCCTCGATGCGAAGCTGGCCGATGCGATAGAGGCGGCGGCGAAGGCGGTGCGTGCTGGCGAGTATGACGACCAGTTCCCGCTCACCATCTTCCAGACCGGCAGCGGCACGCAGACCAACATGAATGTGAACGAGGTGATCGCCGGGATCGCCAACGAGCATCTCGCCGGCACCCGCGGCGGCAAGGAGCCGGTCCACCCCAACGACCACGTCAACAAGTCGCAAAGCTCGAACGACAGTTTTCCGACCGCGCTCCACGTCGCGGCGGTGCTGGCTTCGCGCCAGGCGCTGCTGCCCGCCATCGATACGCTCCATTCGGCGCTCGACCGCAAGGCGCGCGCCTTCGCTGGCATCGTCAAGATCGGGCGTACCCATACTCAGGACGCGACGCCCCTGACGCTGGGGCAGGAGTTCTCCGGCTACGCGGCGCAGGTTGCCAGTTGCCGAGAGCGGATCGAGGCCTCGCTGGAGCGCGACCTCAATGTCCTCGCCATTGGCGGGACGGCGGTTGGCACCGGGCTCAACGCGCCCGAAGGCTGGCAAGGCGATATGGTTGCGGCGCTTTGCGAGATTACCGGCGAGACATTCCGGCCGGCCGACAACCTCTTCGAACAGCTCGCCGCCAAGGATGGCCTCGTTTCCTTCTCGGGTACGCTCAACACGCTCGCCGTGGCGCTGAACAAGATCGCCAATGACATTCGCCTGCTCGCCTCCGGCCCGCGCTCCGGGCTTGGCGAACTGTCGCTTCCCGCGAATGAGCCCGGTAGTTCGATCATGCCGGGCAAGGTCAATCCGACGCAGGTGGAGATGCTGACGATGGTCGCCGCGCAGGTGATCGGCAATCACCAGGCTACCTCGATTGGCGGAATGCAGGGCCAGTTCGAACTGAACGCCTTCATGCCGCTGATCGGATCGAACGTGCTGCGTTCGATCGAACTGCTTGCCATTGCGATGGATAGCTTCGCGCACCGCTGCATCGAGGGGATCGAGCCGAACGAGGCGCGGATCACCGAACTGGTCGAGCGCTCGCTGATGCTGGTCACTGCGCTGGTGCCAGAGATCGGATACGACAACGCCGCGAAGATCGCCAAGCACGCGCTGAAGAATGGCCAGACGCTCAAGGAAGCAGGATTGGAACTTGGCCTGGTCGATTCCGAGACCTTCGACCGCCTCGTTCGGCCGGACGACATGGTCTAGAGACTTCCGGCGTCGGCCCTTGGGCCCTCAGGAGGCTGTCCGGTTTGAGCGCAGCCACCGACGAAAGCGGCCATTCCGCTAACGACCCGATTGCGGACGCTTTTGTCACCCCCTTTTTCCGTGCATAAACTGTAGGGCGGTTCGATGGTTTCACTGCGGTTGCGATTATCGAGCCTTGGCAGGAGACGAGAGCCATGAGTGCACAATCAAAAGTCGCTGTCTTTGTTTTTGCGATGCCACTCCTCATTGGATTTGCTTCATCTGGCATCGCCCAGGAATCCCGGTGGGGATCCCCAGATGAGGACGATGTCAAATACATGATCGCGGCCGCTGCGAAGTGGTCAGATGCACAGTGTAGCCCTCAGGAGGGCCTGCAAGACATCATTGCGGACGACTTCCAAGGCACATTTACAAGCGGCCAGCGTTTCGGAAAGGATCAAGCTATCACAACCGATCCGATCAAAGCGAGTTTGTCCCGCGAGTGCCAACTCGGCGATGTAAGGGTGCGGTTCTTTGGCGACTCCTATGCCATCGCTTATGGAGCGGAAAACCGAATACGAAAGGACGTGGAAGGCAACGAGGCATTGCGATGCCAAATCTGGACCGACACATGGCTTAAACGTGATGGGCGGTGGCAAATCATCGCTTCTCACGACACCGTTGTCACGTGTCCCCAATAATCAATGTCCGCTTTCCATCCACAATCGGACATTCGCGCCAAGAGGCTCGCTTCTCGAAAGCCGACCGGCAGCTAAAGGGCATATCTCACCAGAAGCGGGAATTCCGCTAACGACCCGGTTGCGGACATTAGGACTTGGTCAGCTGCGCCACCCTTATCGCGATACTCGCAAGCAATGCGCCTATCAGGGTCCCTATGGCTGACCACATCAAGATGAGAAGGACGTAAAACAACCATTCAATGATTGGTTGAAAAGGTGGGCCTACAAATACAGGCGATGCCAAAAGGGATGAAACAGCCAAGGGCCAAACCAGTCTAGGGCGGGCCTTCCTCCTCAATGCAGCCACAATGCAAAATGCGAACGCAATTATCACGCTGAATGGCAGGAGGAGGATGATCGAAAAGTCCACTCGCTTCCAATACCTTAAGGAACGTCCGCTTTCCACCCATCTGACGACGGTTTCACCGAGCTAGCAATGTGCCAAGAGCGGTCGGGCTGCTAACGACCCGATTGCGGACTGCGGCGAGGAAACGTATGCGCTCTCAATGACAGAAAACGAAGAGCGGCTGCTCGGCAAACTCGCATTGATGTGCGAACAGTACATCGGCGGCGGCCAAGCGGAGTTTCTTGACCACGAATGTATTAGCGCAGGGGAGCGCGCAATCGAAGTCCTCGCAGAGTACGGGTTAGTTGAGGTCACGTCCGTTCGAGGCGGGAAGTGGACCGACGCTGGAAGAGCGCTCTTAGATCGCGCCTAATAGATATGTCCGCTTTCCACCCACAACCGGACCTTCAACGATGAGTCCCGGATTCCAAAACCGGCCAGTCCGCCAGTGACCTGAAAGCTGTCCTCCTGAGTGGACGGCGCTGTCATTGAATAGCCTGCGCGAGAGCCCAAGCGCGGATATTCAATAGCAGTGCTGTTGGGTCGGGAATGCCTTGCCCCTGACAGCCTCGGCATAAGCAGCCGCTGCCTCGTCAATGCGCGTGGCGAAATCGTCGAAGCGGCGGACAAACTTCGGATTGCGGTCGAACATGCCCAGCATGTCGTCGACCACGAGCACTTGCCCGTCGCATTTCACCGATGCGCCGATCCCGATCGTCGGGCAGTTGATCGCTTCCGTAATCGAGATCGCCAGCTCTTCGACCACGGCTTCCGCCACGACCGAAAAGGCACCCGCCTCGGCCACCGCAATCGCGTCGTCCATGATGCGCGAGTAATCGAGGTTGCCCTTGCCGCGGGCGGCATAGCCGCCGAGCACATTGACCGCCTGCGGGGTCAGGCCGACATGCGCCATCACCGGAATGCCGCGCTGGGTGAGATAGCTGATGGTTTCGGCCATCGCCGTCCCGCCTTCGAGCTTGACCGCGCCGGCGCCGGTCCGATCCATGATCTGCGAGGCGGTGGCGAAGGCCTGCGCGGGGCTTTCCTCATAAGTTCCGAAGGGCAGGTCGACGACGACAAGCGCGCGGCTGGATCCGCGAACGACCGCCTCGCCATGGGCGATCATCATTTCGAGCGACGCAGGCAGGGTCGAGCCATGTCCGTAGATCACCTGCGCGACGCTGTCGCCGACCAGCAGGACATCGCAATGCCGATCGAGCAGTTCGGCCATCCGCGCCGTATAGGCGGTGAGCATGACGATCGGCTTTTCGCGCTTGCGCGCCATGATCTGGGGGGCGGTGATGCGCTTGGGCGGCTTCAGATAGGTCATGTCTTCACTCCGAACTGGATCGACGCTGCCTCCCGATACCCCAGCGCGGGGACCTCTAGGGTGCCCCGCCCAAATGAGCAACTCCTTGGCCGGCTGGCCCGCCATTCCGACCTGCCACGGCGATCCCGCCTGCCCTGAAACGATTGAAACCCAATTGGCGGCTGTGCGGTATCCTGCAGAAACAATCGCACTCCAAAACGCCCTTCGTTCTCCCGCCGTTGTGGCCGGGAAGCACGATGGATCAATTGGAGTAGATTGCATGTCCGAAGTTATGACCAAGCCCGCCCGCGTCGCCATGAACGGCGTCGACGTCCCCACTTTCATCGCCACCCTCGGCGCGGTCGACGCGCAGCGCGAAATCGCCCGCTTCACCTTCCGCGCAAATGGCCAGTGGCTGGCCGGCACGCACAGCCGCATCGCGTTCAAGGATTTCTACGGCGCCTGCGCCGAGAACGACCACCGCCAGCCCTACACGATCGAAGGCGATCACCCCGAAGTGCTGTGCGGCACCGACAATGCCCCGACCCCGGCCGAGCTGCTGCTCGGTGCGCTTTCGGCCTGCCTCACCGCCGGCATCGGCAACATTGCCTCGATGCGCCAGGTGAAGCTGGAATCGGTCGAATGCACCGTCGAAGGCGATATCGACCTCAACGGCATCCTCGGCCTCGACCCGCAGACCCGCAACGGCTTCCAGGGCGTTCGCGTCACCGTGGCGATCAAGGGCGATGCCGATGATGAAACGCTCGAGAAGATCGTGCGCCAGTCGGTTGCCCGTTCGGCAGTGTTCGACGTGATGACCAACGGCGTTCCGGTTGCGGTTGCCGCCAAGGTCGGCTGACGCCTCTCCCCCCGATACCTCTCCGTCAGCCCGGGCCCGTCGCACCTCGCGTGCGGCGGGCCTTCCTTTGGCGCTGCCGCGGCGGCTGAAACGATTGAAACGTAATTCCGCTGCGCACGGCACACGCCCGATACATTCGGCGGCGATAGCCGGGGGACGGAATTTACGGAGTTTGTCCCATGGCACAGTTCATCGATTGCCTGATTATCGGCGGAGGCCAGGCTGGCCTCGCGATGAGCCATTGCCTGCAGCAGGCGGGTGTCGAGAACCTCGTGCTCGAACGGGGCTCGATCGCGCATCGCTGGACCAGCGCCCGCTGGCCATCGCTGCGCCTGCTGACGCCCGGCTGGATGACCCGCCTGCCCGGACAGCAGCTGGCCGATGCGGCGGACGGCTTCCTGGGCGCGGGCGAGCTTGCGGCCCGGCTGCAAGGCTATGCCACCGGCCATTGCCTGCCGGTGATCGAGAATATCGACGTGCTCGCGCTAGAACCGCTGGGCGAGCGCTTTCGTGCCGTTACCTCGCGCGGGACCTGGGTTGCGCGCAGCGTGGTGATCGCCACCGGCGCCTGCGACCGCCCGCGCCTGCCGCGTTGGGGCGCACAGCTTTCGCCGGCGATCCACCAGCTCGTCTCAAGCGATTATCGCGGCGCCGATGCACTGCCGGAAGGTGGCGTGCTGGTCGTCGGGGCATCGGCAACCGGCGTCCAGCTCGCCAGCGAGATCGCGGCCTCCGGGCGCACAACCATGCTCGCCGCGGGCAGCCATGTCCGCTCGCCGCGCCGCTATCGCGGGCGCGACCTGTTCGACTGGCTCGATGCCAGCGGCTTCCTGACCGACCCTTCGCCTGCCAATCGCACCCCGGCACAGCTCATCGCGCAGCCTTCGATGCAGCTGGTCGGCAGCGACGACCACCGCGAGATCAGCCTTGCCGGACTTGCCGACCAGGGTGTCGCGATCGCCGGCCGCGCGATCGGCGCGCTGGGCTCGACCGTCGCATTCGCAGACGACCTGACGGCCAATATTCGCCGGGCCGAGCAACGTCGCGAAGGCCTGCTGGCGCGGATCGATGCCTATATCGCCGCCGAGAGGATCGATGCGCCGGAGGATGACGCCGCGCGCCGCCAGCACGGCGTGCTGGTCCCGTTCAGGGGCGCGGTCGACCTCAAGGCGCGCGGGATCTCCACCATCGTCTGGGCGACCGGTTACCGCCGCGATTATTCCTGGCTGCACTTCGACGCCTGCGACGCGCAGGGCGAGCTGCGCCAGGCGGGCGGCATCTGCGACATCCCCGATCTCTACGCGCTGGGCCTGCCCTTCATGCGCCACCGCGCTTCGAGCTTCATCGACGGCGTCGGCCGCGATGCCGAAGCGCTCACCCCCATCATCGCCGCCCGACTGGGCGCCACCAACAGCCTGCGGGCAGCCTGAGGAAAGCCGTCATGTCCATTGTCCACCAGACCCGAAGCTACGATGCCGTCATCGTCGGCGCGCGCTGCGCAGGCGCGGCTACCGCCATGCTCATGGCGCGCCACGGCGGCAGGGTCCTGCTGATCGACCGCGCGGAAGAGGGTAGCGACACGCTGTCGACCCATGCGCTGATGCGCGGCGCGGTGATGCAGTTGCAGAATTGGGGCGTGCTGCTGCCGATCATCGCGGAGAATACTCCGCCGATCCGCCGGACCTCCTTCATCTATGGCGAGGCGCCCGCGATCGATATCGACCTTTCGGAAAGCCACGGCACGCAGGCGCTCTATGCCCCGCGGCGGACCGTGCTCGACCGCAACCTCGTCCGCTGCGCGCGCGAGGCGGGCGTCGATACGCTGTTCGGCGTGACGATGACCGGCGTGATCAGGGGACCGCGCGGCAGCGTCCGCGGCGTCACCCTGCGCGACAAGGCGGGCGAACATGAAGTCCGCTGCGAGCTGGTGGTCGGCGCTGACGGGCGCAATTCGCCGCTCGCCCGCCATGTCGGGGCCGGGCTGATCAAATGCGGCACCAATGCCTCGCAGGTGGTGTTCGGCTATTTCTCCGGCCTGCGCGACTGCGGCTACCGCTGGTATTGGGGCAATGGCGCTGCGGGCGGGATCATCCCGACCAACGATGGCGAAGCCTGCGTCTTCCTCTCCGTCTCGCACGATGGCCCGCATGATTTGCTCGGCGCGATGCGCGGGGGCGATCTTGGCGCGATGGCGGACCGGCTGGTTCCGGCGATGGGGCGCGACCTTGCGGGCGCCAAGCTCTCGGGCAAGCTGCGCGGCTTCGCCGGACAGGTCGGGCACCTGCGCGAAGCCTGCGGCGACGGCTGGGCGCTGGTCGGCGATGCGGGATATTTCAAGGATCCGATCACCGCGCATGGCATCACCGACGCACTGCGCGATGCGCAGTTGCTGGCCGATGCCTGGTCGCGCAGCCGGCTCGACGACTATCCGGCGATCCGTGACGCGCTGTCGCGCGACATCTTCCGCCTGTCGGACAGGATCGCCGGGTTCGACTGGAGCATGGAGGAGGTCGCCTCGCTCCACCGCTCGCTCAACACCGCGATGCAGGCCAACCAGCACTGGATCGCGGACAATCTCTACCGCCGGCGCGAGGCCGCCTGAGCCCACGCCTTGATTTAACCGGCCTCCCGGCGCAGCATGCCCGGCAGGTGGGATGGAGTTTGCGAAAATGGCGCAACAGTCGATGTTCGACAAATACGGCGGCTTCTCGGTGGTCAGCAAGATCGTGCTCGACCTCTACGAGCGGCTGCTCGACGATGATGACCTTGGCCCCTTCTTCGACGATGTCGAATTCGCCAAGATCGTCGATCACCAGACCAAGTTCGTTTCGTCGGTCATGGGCGGCCCCGCAGCCTATACCGACAACCAGATCGAGAAGCTGCACAGCCACCTGGCGATCAGCGGCGGGCACTTCGACCAGCTCGCGGCGATCCTGGCGGAGGTGCTCAAGGACCACGGCGTGGCCGATGAGGATGCGGCCGAGATCGTTGGTGCCTTCGCCGCGCGGCGCCACCTGGTGGTGAACCGCTGAGATGTCGATCGAAGCCATCAACGAGCAACTGCTGCGCGCCATCGGCGTCGGTGTCGCGCTGCTGGACCTGTCGGACCTCAAGTTCCGCTTCTTCAACGACACCTTCAAGGAATGGTTTTCCGAGATCGAGCTGGGCCAGCAGCTGGGCGACGTCTTCCCCGATATCGATGCCGCCGGCGTGCGGCGCGCGCTCGACGAGGAGGGTCAGTTCACCGGCGAGGCGAGCTTCCGCGTGCGCCGAAGGACGATGACCATCGCCATGACGGTCAACCCCGCGCTCGACGGCAAGGAGCGCGTCGCGGTGCTGGTGTGCCAGAACATCAGCCGCATCAAGGAACTGGAATCGATGATCGATTCCTATTCGATGATGGTCGAGCGCAACACGCGCGAGATCAAGCGCGAGAAGGAGCAGGTCGAAAAGCTGCTGCTCAACATGATGCCGCGCTCGGTCTACGAGGAATACAAGACCTTCGGCGTGGTCACGCCGCGCACCTATGACCATGTCGCCGTGCTCTGCCTCGACTTCGCCGATTTCTCGGGAACGGTCGCGCGTCAGGACCCGGGCGTGATCGTGAGCGAGCTCAACGACATCTACACTGCCTTCGACCGCATCGGCGACCAGTTCGGCTGCGAGCGGATCAAGACCGTCGGCGACCTTTACATCACGGTTGCCGGGATGCCCGATCCCTCCGAACGGTCGGTCCAGTCGATCTCCGACGCCGCGGTGCGCTTCATCCGCTATCTCGAGCAGCGCAACCGCAGCCACCCGATCGACTGGAACTGCCGCATCGGCCTGGCGTCGGGTTCGGTGATCGGCTCGGTCGTCGGCGTGCAGAAATATATCTACGACGTCTTCGGTCCGGCGGTGGCGGATGCCATGCGCCTGCGCGAACACGCCGGGCTGATGGAGATCGTCGCGAGCGAGGATTTCGCCGCGCGGTTCGGTGACGACCACCCCACCGTTTCGGCGGGTGAGGGCAGGACCGCCGATGGCAAGTCCGTCAACCTGGTGCGCCTGCTCGCCGACACCGATGCGGTCGGACGCTGATCGACGCGCGCGCGATGGCGACCACGCGGCCTCGGAGAGACGGAAGCCAGGATGGGCTGTTCCGTGAACTGATCGACGGTTTCCCGCATGGCATCGCGCTGTTCGATGCCGATGCGCTGATGACCTACTGCAATCCGGCGCTGTTGCGGCTCAATCCGCGGCTTGAAGACATCATCGAAACCGGCCTGTCGTGGGATCGCCTGCTGGTCGAAATGGTCGCGCGCGGGGTAATGGACCGCACCGCGCAGCAACGCCTGTCGCAGATGGAAAGCAATCTCGACGAGAGCGATCGGTCGAGCCCCCGCCTGGTCGTGGAGATGCGCGACCAGGGCTATCACGAGATGCTGCTGGTGGCGGTCACCGGCGGCGGCTTCGTGCTCGACCAGCGCGACGTGACCAAGCGCGAGATGGCGGAGGAGCAGGACCGCGAGGCCGATGCGCTGCTGCGGCAGGTGATGGAGGCATGCCCCGCCAACCTCGTCATGTCGCGGATGGACGACGGACAGATCATCTACCGCTCCCCGGCCGCACGCGAAGTCCTGGGCCCGGGCAAGAAGGTCAACGAACACTTCGTCAACCAGGCGGACCTTGCCGATTTCGTCACCGCGCTGTTGCCGCAAGGGCGGCTGGACGAGGTCTTCGCGACGCTCAGGGATACGGAGGGCACCACCTTCCCGGCGCTCGTTTCCTCGCGCCTGATCGAATATCGCGGCGAAGACGTGGCGGTATCCTCGCTGGTCGACATCACCAAGGAAGTGGAGATGCGCAAGATGCTCGCGGCGCAGCGCGAGCGGATCTTCGAGACCGAGAAGATGTCTGCGCTGGGCGAGCTGCTGGCCGGCGTCGCGCACGAGCTGAACAATCCGCTGTCGGTGGTGGTCGGGCATGCCCTGATGCTGCGCGAGGAGACCGACGACCCGGAGATCATGCGCCGGGTCGAACAGATCGAAGCGGCGGCGGAACGCTGCGCCAAGATCGTCAAGAGCTTCCTCGCCATGGCGCGCGAGCAGAAGGTGGAGAAGCAGTCGCTGGCGCTTGGCGACCTGCTCGACAATGCGCTGCGCACGATCGGCGAAGGCGACATGGAATTCGGCCTGGCGGTGCAGCGCGACATCCCCGCCGATGCACCCCAACTGTGCGGCGATGCCGCGCAGCTCGAGCAGGTCTTCACCAATTTGCTGGTCAATTCGCAGCAGGCGGTGACGAAGTCGGGGAAGGCCGGCACCGTCACGATCGCGGCCCGGCCGGATCGCGGCCGCAGGTTGATGGTAATCGATTTCCGGGACGATGGACCGGGGATCCCCGCGCATATCGGCAAGCGCGTTTTCGAACCGCTGTTCACCACCAAGGAGGTCGGGCAGGGCACCGGCATCGGGTTGGCCTTCTGCCATCGCGTGCTGACCGCGCATGGCGGCTCGATCGAACTGATCCCGTCGGAAGCGGGTGCGCATTTCCGGATCCACCTGCCGTTGGCCGAAGGAGAACTGGACGATGGAGAGGAGAGGGCGGGGCATGCCAGCAGCAATGGCCGCGGGCATGTTCTGGTGATCGATGACGAACTCGACGTCGCGGAACTGATTGCCGAAATCCTGCGCCGCGACGGTTTCACCGTCGATATGGTCCATTCGGGGGAAGAGGGCCTCGAAGCCCTTGCGCGTAGTGACTATGACGCGCTGCTCGTCGACATCAACATGCCGGGGATCGGGGGGCGGGGCTTCCTTGATCGGATCAAGGCCGATCGACCCGAGCTGGTCGGGCGCATCGCCTTCGTTACCGGCAGCACGATGAGCCCCGATTCACGCGGTTTCCTCGACAACTGCGGTTGCCCCTACCTCGAAAAGCCGGTGGCACCGGCCGATGTCCGGGCCCTGGCGCAGCAGATCGTATCTGGGGGAGAGTAAGATGGACCAGCGATCCCTTGTCTGCATCTGCGACGACGAGCAGCCGCTGCGCGAAATGCTGGCGGAATATCTCGGCAAGAACGGGTTCGAGACTGTCGAGGCCCACGATGCGACGAGCCTGCGCACGGTGCTGGAGGAACGCGAACCGCAGGTCCTGCTGCTCGACATCAACATGCCGGGCGAAGACGGCTTGTCGGTCCTCCGTTCGCTGCAGGGTGACGATCGCGCGCCGCGCGTGATCATGCTCACTGCCGCGGGGGAAACGGTGGACCGGATCGTCGGGCTGGAGATGGGCGCCGACGATTATCTCGCCAAGCCGGTCGATTTGCGTGAGCTGGTGGCCCGCGTGCGCGCGGTGCTGCGCCGCTCTTCGCGCAAGGAAGTGGAAGATCCGCAGGCCGCCAAGGGCCGCCTGCCCTTCGGCAAGGCCTGGCTCGATCTCGAGGCCGCCAAGCTGTTCGACCTCGAAGGCGAACAGATCCCGCTCACCTCGATGGAATACAATTTGCTCAAGCTGTTCGCCAAGAACCGCGGGCGTGTGCTCAATCGCGACCAGATCCTCGAAGGCGCGCATGATCGCGAGTGGGATCCCTTCGATCGCAGCATCGACATCCGCATCTCGCGCATTCGCAAGAAGATCGAACACAACCCCACCAAGCCGGCGGTGATCCGCACGGTGCGCGGGCTCGGCTATATCTACGATCCCGAATAGGCGCCGCTGCGCGGCCCTCGCGAAACAATTGAAACACTAAACGCCGCGCCGCGATATCCGGCTGAAACGCGCGGGGGCCAGTGTCCGGGCATCGAAACACAGCCCCAGGACCCGTGCCATGACCGCCCATCTCCCTCTCCCCAACACCCCCCGCCCGATGATGGGTGGTCGGCACGGGTCCGTCCTTGATCTCATCGGCAACACGCCCGTCGTGCTGGCCGAAAAGCTCTCCCCCCCGGGCCGCGAGGTCTGGGTCAAGCTGGAGAGCGCCAACCCGCTGGGATCGGTCAAGGACCGGCTGGCGCTGGGCCTGATCGAGGCCGCCGAACGCGACGGCTCGCTGAAGCCCGGCCAGACCGTGGTCGAAGCGACCAGCGGCAATACCGGCATTGGCCTGGCGCTGGTCTGCGCCCGCAAGGGCTATCCGCTGGTCATCGTGATGGCCGAAAGCTTCAGCGTCGAACGCCGCAAGATCCTGCGCTTCCTCGGCGCCAAGGTCGTGCTGACGCCCGCCTCGCTCAAGGGCACGGGCATGGTCGACAAGGCACGCGAACTGGCCAGGGAGCACGGCTGGTTCCTGCCGCGCCAGTTCGAGAACGAGAACAATGCGCTGACCCATGAACTCACCACCGGCATGGAGATCGTCGCCGATTTCGCCGATGCGCCGCTCGATGCCTTCGTCAGCGGCCTGGGCACCGGCGGCACCATCGCCGGCGTCGGCCGCGCGCTCAAGAAGCATAGCCCGCAGACCCGCGTGATCGCCTGCGAACCGGCCAATTCGGCGGTCCTCAGTTCGGGTATCGCGCAGGCCTATGCCACGGACAATTCGCCCGTGGGCAGCCACCCGGTCTTCCGCCCGCACCCGATGCAAGGCTGGGCGCCCGACTTTATCCCGCATGTCACGCAGCAGGCCATCGACCAGGGAGTGATCGACGAGATCCGCCTGGTCAGCGGCGATGAGGCGATGGAATGGTCGCGCAAGCTAGCCTGCGAGGAAGGCATTTTCTGCGGCATCACCTCTGGCGCGACCTTCGCCACTGCGCGCAAACTCGCCAGCGAATTGCCGCCCGGTTCGCGGGTGCTGGCGATGGTCGCCGATACCGGCGAACGCTACATGTCGACCCCGCTCTTTGCCGATATCCTCGAGGATATGGACGAAGGCGAGATGGAGATTTCGCGCTCGACACCCGGTGCCCGCTTCGACGCCCCGGCCCCGATGCCTGCAGCCCCGGCCGCGCCTGCCCCCGAACCGAGCGCCGAGGCGCTGGATCACGTGAAGGCGCTGATCGAGGGCGCGGGCGCCCCGCTGGTGTTCTTCTCGCTCGAATGGTGCGAATTCTGCTGGTCGGGCCGCAAGCTGCTCGATGCGATGGGCGTGGCCTATCGCGAGATAGCGCTTGATGGGTCCGAATATGCCGACGTCGAATGGGCCGCGGACGTGCGCCGCGCGCTGGGCAAGATCAGCGGTGCGCCCACCGTGCCGCAGGTCTTTATCGCTGGCCAGCACATAGGCGGCGCGACCGAACTGTTCGATGCGCATAATGCCGGCGATCTCGCCGGGTTGCTCGACGACGCCGGGGTGGCGCATGGCCCATCGGGCATCGACAACGCCTATTCGCTCCTCCCCAAATGGCTCCAGGCCCGGTGAGCGCGGACCCCGACTGCTTCGCCGCGAACGAGGCGCTAGAGCTGGCTGCACAGCTGGCGCTGGAATACCGCAGCGGGGCTGCGGCGCTCGATCCGGGTGCAGCGCCTCGCGCGGAAGCCTCGGGGTTCGATATCCCGTTGCCACGCCGCGGTCGCGAGGCGCGCAAGGTCATCGCGGCGCTCGATGCCGCCGCCAGGCCGGGACTGACTGGTTCGACCAAGCCGGGCTTCATGGGCTGGGTCATCGGCGGCTCGCATCCCGCGGGGATCGCCGCGGACTGGCTCGCCGCGACCTGGGGCCAGAACGCCTGCCTCTATGACAGTTCACCCGCCGCGGCGCAGGCCGAGGCGGCGAGCGCAGCCTGGCTGCTCGATGTGCTCGACCTCCCGCGCGAAGCCTCGGTCGGCTTCACCACCGGGGCGACCATGGCGGCCTTCACCGCGCTCGCGGCGGCGCGGCTGGCCGTGCTCGAGCGCGCGGGCCACGATTTCGAGACCAAGGGCCTGTTCGGCTGTCCTGAGGTGGCGATCTACATTTCCGACGATGGCCATGTGACCAATTACTCGGTGCTGCGCTATCTCGGCTTCGGCGATGAACAGATCCGCCGGATTCCCTCGCTGGCGGACGGGACCTTCGATTGCACTGCGCTCGAACAGGCGATGCGCAGCGACCGGGTCGAGGCGCGGATCGTCATCGCGCAGGCGGGGCAGATCATGTCCGGCGGGTTCGACGACTTCACCCGCGTGTCCGCGCTTTGCCGCGAATTCGGGGCCTGGCTCCACGTCGACGGCGCCTTCGGGCTGTGGGTGCGCGCCAGCCGCCGGCTGCGGCACATCGCCCACAATATCGACCTCGCCGACAGCTGGTCGGTCGATGGCCACAAATGGCTGCAGATTCCCTACGATTGCGGCTTCGCGATCGTGCGCGACCAGCGCTGCCACCGGCGCGCCATGGCGATGCAGGCGGGCTATCTTCCCGACATGCGCGATACGCGCAACAATGCGGACTTTGTCCCCGAACTCTCCCGCCGCGCCCGCGGCTTCGCCGTCTGGGCGGTGATGCAGAGTATGGGGCGGCTTGGCATCGAGCGGATGGTCGAAGAGCATTGCAACGCGACCCACCTTCTCGCCCAATCGCTGCGCCACCTGCCGGGCGTCGACGTGGTGAACACGGTGTACCTAAACCAGCTCGCGGTTGCGTTCACCCATGAGGATGCCGACCTGACGGAGATGGTTGCGTCGCATTTGAATGCGACCGGCCGTTACTTCGTCCGCACTGCCGATTGGCGCGGGCGCAAGCTGCTACGCTTCTCGATCACCTGCGGGGCAACGACCGATACCTTCATCCGCTCTCTGGTCGGAGATGTCGAGCGGTTCTGGCTGGATCTCGCACGCCGCGCCGCATGATGCGGACCTACGGTTGCAAGCAACAATTGAAACCTTTTGCCCCTGAGCGTGAAATACGCCCGATACCGAGCTCTCCTATCCATCTCTTGTCGCCGCAGTGGCGACAAGCTTGGAAAGGAAATCGAGATGTTTGAACTGACTCAGGAAACCGCCCGCGAGAAAGCCGCTATCGCTCTCGCATCGCTCGCCAGCACGTTTGGCACTGTCGGCTTTACGCTGGCTCTCTTCGCAGCCCAGGGACCGATGGTCTGAACCATCGGTCCTTGACCCATTTGCGTGGCCTTCGCGTTGACACGAGGAAACTTTGCACATCGTCCCGCGTGAATTGCATGCTGTCCTTATCTTGACGAGTGCGTTTGCATTCCGTCTTACAATCCCAACAAAGTGGCGGCGCCCAGATGGAGCGCGAACCAAAAAAGGGATTGAATATGACTACCAGACTTGGCGCTCTCTTTATCGCGTCGATTGCCTTTGCATCGTTCGCCACACCCGCGATGGCAGAGGAATTTGAGGGACCGTTCGTCGGTGTGGCTGCGGGCTACAACCGTGACGAGATCGACTTCGAACTGAACGACGGTGTCGGACTGCCGGACGAATTCTCGCAAGATTCGGCCTATTTCCAGCTGTTTGCAGGCTATGATTTCGCCGTCGCACCGCGCGTGCGGCTTGGCGTCGAAGCCGCCATTGGAGTCGGCGCCGACGACCAGTTCGGACTGAGCGACAGCACTGCGTCGATCGACCTGGACCCGGACTATACCTACGAAGCAACCGGCCGCATCGGCTATCTTGTGAGCGAAAACGCGATGGTCTTTGCCCGCGGCGGCTATCAGGTCAATCGCGTCGAGGTCGCCTTGGCGGAAGCGGGAAATTCGCCGTTCACCGGCACAGGCGATATCGACGGCTGGCTCGTCGGCGGCGGCGTTGAGTACGCGTTTGGGTCGAAGCTGCGCAGCCGTATCGAGTATCGCTATTCCGATCTGAAGAACGGCGGTGTTAGCTGGGATCGCCACCAGGTTCTGGCCGGCGTTCTCTGGAACTTCTAAAAGGTTGGCGGCGTCGGACCCAAGGTCCGGCGCCGCTTGCCCAATGGGTTGAATGGAGTGGTTCGATGGATTTGCTGAGCGACATTCTCGACTCGCTATCGCTGCAGGGGCAGTTCTATTTCCGCACCTGCTTCAGCAACCCGTTCTCGATCAATGTGCCCGACTATGCGTCGGTGATCCGTTTCCACTATGCTGTCCAAGGTGATTGTTACGTTCGCACGGGTGACGATCCGCCAGTTTTCCTGCGCCAGGGCGATCTGGTCCTCGTTCCAGGCGGGGCGGCCCACATCCTTTCCGATACGCCTGATCGCGAGCCTGCACCGCTTGATCAAGTCAAGGCCGACAATGAATATGACGGCGGTCCGGTGTTCGTCGTGGGTGAAGGTTGCGAGAACGCCGCGACCCACCTGATGTGCGGGCACTTCGATTTTGCTGTGGGCGGTAGCCATCCATTACTGCGATCGCTCCCCAAACTGCTTCACGTCAGCGCCAGCATGCGCAGCTCGGCGTTCTGGCTGGACGAGGCGCTGCGCCTGATGGCCCGGCAGATGGCAGAGGACAATCCCGGCTCGATGGCGGTCGTGCGGCGGATGTCCGAGATAATCTTCATCGAAACCGTCCGGTCCTCGGCACCGCAGTCGCCTCAGCTGGCGGGACTGATGGAGGCCTTGGGCGATCCCAAGATCTCGCGGGCCCTGCAGGCGATGCATCACAACGTCGCCGCCAACTGGACGGTCGAAGCGCTCGCCGGCGAGGCAGCGATGTCGCGCAGCCGCTTTGCCGCACGCTTCCAGGAGCTCGTCGGCTGCGGTCCACTCACCTATCTTGCGGAATGGCGCCTGCAGAAGGCCTGTGCGCTTCTGCGGCAGGGGCAAGTCTCAATTCAGGAAGTCGCGGGACGAATCGGCTATCAGTCGCCCGCCGCATTCACGCGCGCCTTTGCCAACATGTTTGGTGAATCGCCGACCAGTTTTCGTGCACGCCTTGCGGCGTAGCTTTGCAGAACGTCTACTTCAGTTAGCAGGAAATCCCAATAACAGGCCGGTCCCTTGCTCAATTGTCTTGCCCTGCGCATCTCCGCCGCGTCCAAACGCAATTACGGAGATAGAACATGCAAAGGATCGAAGCACTTCCCCTCGACACCCAGGATGCGGCTGTCGCTGGGCTCTTCACTGCCATCAAGGGCAAGATGGGTGGCGTGCCCAACATCATGCGCACCATGGCTCAGTCGCCTGCCGCGCTCGAAGGCTACCTCGGCTTCAGCGGCGCCCTCGGCAACGGCCGCTTCACCGACGCCCAGCGCGAACTCGCTGCTCTTGCCGCTGCCAGCGCCAACAGCTGCGACTACTGCGCTTCGGCTCACAGCGCGCTTGGCAAGATGGCTGGCCTCGACGCCGCCGATATGCAGACCGTCATCAGCGGCGGCCAGCTCGCTTCGGCCGACGGCAAGATCGTGGAAACCGCTCGCAAGATCGTCAACCAGCGCGGCGTGCTGAGCGACGCCGACGTTGCTGACTTCTATTCGGCTGGCTTCGACGCCGGTCACCTGGTGGAACTCGTCGCGGTTACCGCGCTGAACATCTTCACCAATTACTTCAACCACATCGCTGCGACCGAGATCGATTTCCCGGTCGTTTCGACAAAGGCTGCCTAACCGGCAGGGGCGTGTGTGACGCCGCCTTCACGGTGGTGTCTCGTGTGCCTTCCAGTCGGACCGGACGGGCAGGGTCGCCCATGTCCGGTCCGATTGGTCCAGAATTTACAGCCTGGCAGTTGCGTTGTCATGACGCCCTGCCGATGGCGGCGATCGTTTCTGAAACCTCCCAACCCCCACAGCGGATGCGGTCGTCGCCATCACTTTTTCAGGGCAATCCGGTTTCGGTGCCCAACTATGGTAACCGCAGCATATCTTTCGCCGAAGCTGTGGTTGGGTCTCCAGAATTGCGGCGCGCATAGCCGCCGGCGATCTAGCGACTTGCCACGGTGCTCTCGTATCGATGCGCAAGGCCCGTAACCGGATGAGTACAAGCAGGGGGACCAGCAGATGACAGACGAAACGGACACGAGCGATGCGGCATTGCTTGGTGCTATCCGTTCCTGCAGCACCTGCGATACTCTGCCATTGGGCCCACGCCCGATCCTGCAATGGAACCGGCGGGCTCCCATCCTGATTGCCGGCCAGGCGCCAGGCAGCCGCACACATCACAAGGGAATTCCCTTCGACGATCCGTCAGGCGACCGGCTACGCCAATGGCTGGGGATCGACCGTGATGCATTCTACGACAGTTCGCTGTTTGCCGTCGTCCCGATGGCCTTTTGCTTCCCAGGGTCCGGGGAGCGGGGCGACCTTCCACCGCCCCCGCAATGTGCCGCTCAATGGCGCAGCAGGCTGCTGGATCGGATGGACGGTGTACAGCTGACGATCGTCCTCGGGCGCTATGCGGCGAGTTGGCACGGCTTCGACAAGAAGGAGACACTGGCGAACTTGACGGGCCAGTGGCGTGAGACGTTGCCATCCGCCATCGTCCTGCCCCACCCCAGTCCGCGAAACCGCATGTGGTTCACCCGCAACCCTTGGTTCGAAGCCGAAGTGATCCCGGCCTTGCGCGAACGAGTGCACGCACTGATCGCTGCGGCCTAGCAAAGCTATCGGCGAGTGTAACCGACCGCACACCTCGCACGAAACAGGTCCAGGATCCGGGGGGCCGTTGTGATTTCGAAAATTCTTGCTTTGACCGCCGGTGCCGCCGTCGCGCTGGCTTGGTCCGTGCAGGCGCGTGCAAGTTCGACAAACGACGCGCAGCCGTATGCCTGTGGATCGGCAGGTGAAAGCTTGCTTATCGAAGGCGTGACGACCGTCGATTTTCGCGGCGAAAGGCCGGACGTCCGGTCCGGCGTCTCGGTCTTGGTGCAGGGTGGCCGGATCGCGCGGATCGTCGACCACGCGAGCGAGATCGACGACGACGTCACAGTCGTCGATGGCACGGGCCTCACCATGATCCCCGGCCTCTATGACATGCATGCCCATGTCTGGGATCAGACCGAGCTGGCGGCGCAGTTGATGCATGGCGTCACCACGGTGCGCAATCTTTCGGGCATGCCGTTCCACCTGCGCCTCAGCCAGCAGGTTGAGCAGGGTGAAGTCTGCGGAGCAAGGCTGCTTACGTCGGGTCCGATCCTCAACAGCGCCGGGCCCGATGCCCAGATCTACCACCAGATCGTCAGCACCGCCGAAGAAGCACGCGCCGCCGTGCGCCAGCAGTATCAGGTCGGGTACCGTCGGATAAAGGTCTACTCCAACCTCGCTCCCGATGCCTTTGCCGCCGCCAGCGACGAAGCTGCCGGTCTCGGAATGGCCATCACCGGGCATACCCCCGAAGGCAAGCGGACGTTCGACACTAACGGCCATATTTCGTTCGAACTCGATTTCGAGAAGGTCATGCAGGTCCCGTTCGAAACCGTCGAACATGTGGAATCGCTGGCCTGGCACGGGCTGCACGGCGAAATCGATCCTGCGGGTGCGCGGAGCATTGCCCGCCAGCTCGCGGAGAAGGGGCAAACCGTCACGCCCACGCTGATCGCCCACCAGAACCTGGTAGAAGTTGCGCAATCGGGCGGCGCCTATGCCTATCGCGCGGGTATCGGCACCATGTCACCGCTGGCGCGCCTGGTTGCGGGTCAGTCGATCGCCCGCTGGTCGCAGGAGGACCCCCGGCGTGAGCGCGAGCGTGCCGAATTCTACCAGGCTTTCACCCGCATGCTCGATGAAGAAGGCGTCCAGATCGTCGCCGGAAGCGATTCCGGTATCTTCGTCAATGTGCCGGGCCTGTCGCTGATCGAAGAGGTCGAGCTGCTGGCGGAGGCCCTGCAGTCGCCATTCAAGGCGATCAAGGCAGCGACCGCGACGCCAGCCAGCGTACTGGGCCTTGCCGGCCGATCCGGCTGCGTTGCGGCAAGTTGTGCCGCCGACCTGGTCCTTTATCGCTGCAATCCGCTCCAGGACCCTCGCTGCCTGCGCCAGCCCGAAGCGGTGATCTTTCGCGGGCATCTGATCGATGCCGAGGAATTGCGCGGCCAAACCGGGTTAGCGTCGCTGGCCAATGCGCACGACAATGAGCGGACATTCGCCAACGTCTTCGAAGGCTTTGCCGCCCAGGGCAATCCGATCACCCCCGAGCAGCTGGGCGCCGCAATCGGCGGCAAATGAGGTTGGGCCAAGTGCAGACTATAACTCAGCCGAGTTTCGGCAGGATCAGCTTCCATCGGCTGGAAGAGATCCCGCGTGCAGTGCTGCTCGACCATATGCGCGACCCGCGGATCGCCAAACACCTGCCCCTGCTCACGGGTGAGTGGGATCTTGCGACCGTGGATGGGTTTGTCGCAGCCAAGGCAAAATGCTGGGATGACGACGGCCTGGGCCATTGGGCGATCCACTATGATGGCGAATACGCCGGCTGGGGAGGTTTCCAGAAGGAAGGGCGCGACTGGGATTTCGGTCTCGTGCTGCATCCCGACCATTTCTCGAAGGGTCGAGAGATCGCCGCAGCCTCGTTCGATTGGCTCGCGCGCGAAACGACCGTGAACGAGGTGACCTTCCTGCTGCCATTGAGCCGCTCGCCGCGTGCGCTGATGCGCATGGGTGCCCAGCCGACAGGCATTGTGGAGCACGCCGGGGTGCAATTCACCAGGTGGGCCTGGCAGGTTGGTGCAAGGCAGGAGCTGCACTGCAAGTAAGTCAGGCGCAAGGGTTCAGATAAACCGCAGTAGCGTCCACATTGCCTGGATTTGGCACTCTCAGCTACGCGCGTGGCGTCCCTAAGCAGGCGTGGGCCGGGCGCAATCACCGCTTGCAGCCGGTGCCCGCACGGATATCGTCGGCGATCGCACCTCTCCGCGACGGCAAGCAAGGCAGGGACCGGCGTCTGCCGTACCATCACATGGAGCGCGCCCCGTTTCGTACACCCAGGGACAACGAATGACGCAACTACCACCACCGCCTACATCGCGTCTACTCGGCGGGAGCGCTATCGAAATCAGCCCGTTCGCCTGGGGTATGTGGCGCCTGACCGAGAATGGCCGCACCGTCGCAGAAGCGGCAAGCCTGGTGCACGCAGCGCTCGACGCCGGGATCACCCTGCTCGATACGGCCGATATCTATGGCTTCAATGGCAAGGACGGCTTCGGCGACGCGGAAGCCTTGCTTGGCGAGGTACTGGTTGCCGAACCCGCGCTGCGCGGCCGCATGGTGCTGGCGACCAAGGGCGGGATAATGCCGCCACTGCCATACGATCAGTCGGCCGCGTACCTGCCAGGGGCGATTGACGCGTCGTTGCGACGGCTACGGGTCGATACAATCGACCTCTACCAGATCCATCGCCCCGATATCCTTGCACACCCACAGGAGGTAGCTCGCACGCTGGAGGATGCGGTGTCGGCGGGCAAGATCCGCGCGCTCGGCGTTTCCAACTTCACTCAGGCGCAGATTGAGGCGCTGGCGCATTTTCTCGACACGCCACTGGCTGCGAGCCAGCCCGAGATTAGTCCGCTGAAGATCGATTGCTTTGAGAACGGCGAACTCGACCAGGCGATGCGCCTTGGCTTCACGCCGCTCGCCTGGTCGCCAATCGGCGGCGGGCGGTTGCTTGCCCCAAAGAGCGAGCGCGACAAGGCGGTAGCCAGCGAACTCGACAGGATTGCCATGGAGCAGGGCGTCACCCGTCCGGTCGCGGCGTACAGTTGGTTGATGGCACATCCGGCGGGGATTGTCCCAATCATCGGTTCGCAGAATGCCGCGCGGATCGCGGAGTGCGTGCAGGCGTTGGCCATGCGCTGGACTAGGCAGGATTGGTATGCCGTCCTCGTTGCTGCGCGAGGCGCGAAGATGCCCTAACGAAGATCGGGCGCAACGCGGCCTTTATTCCGCAGCCCTATCGTCATAGGACCGCGAAGCACGTGTTCCCCGGACACTGCGATAGTTCCATCCCATTTCCAGCACGGACCGCTCCCATTCTGACATGAAAGCTGACGACGTCCCCACAATTTACGATGTCGCCGTGATCGGTGGCGGCATCAACGGTTGCGGCATTGCCCGCGACGCTGCCGGGCGTGGGGCCAGTGTAGTGTTGCTCGAAGCCGGCGACCTGGCGCGGGGAACTTCCTCCGCCTCGTCGAAGCTGATCCATGGCGGACTGCGCTATCTCGAACATTACGAATTCGGGCTGGTGCGTGAATCACTGTCGGAGCGCGAGCGCCTGTGGGCAATCGCGCCGCACATCATCTGGCCGATGCGCTTCGTCCTGCCCTATGTGCAGGGCCTGCGCCCGCGCTGGCTGCTGCGGCTGGGCCTGTTCCTCTATGACCACATCGGCGGCCGCAAGGAGCTGAAGGCGACCGAAAGCATCGCCCTCGATCGCCATCCGGCCGGGGCACCGCTCAAACCCGAATTCGTCAAGGGCTTCGTCTATTCGGATTGCTGGGCCGACGATGCGCGACTGGTGGTGCTGAATGCCCGCGATGCGGCGAACCGCGGGGCGGAGGTGCGCACGCACTACCGGGTGACGAGCTTTAAGCGCGAAGGCGATATCTGGCATGTCGAGGCCGGGGGTGAGACCTTCCATGCCCGTGCGCTGGTCAACGCCGGCGGCCCCAGCGCGCTCGACGTGCTCAAGGCGGGGCAGGTGCCCGATGCCAGCAAGATGCGGCTGGTGCGCGGCTCGCACATCGTGGTGCGCAAGCTGTTCGACCACGACAATGCCTACTTCTTCCAGCTGCCCGATGGGCGGATCTTCTTCGCCATTCCCTATGAGGAGGATTTCACCTTGATCGGGACGACCGATGCAGACCATCACGGCCCGCTGGACCATGTCGAGGCGAGCGCGGAGGAGATTGCCTATCTCTGCGAAGGCGCCAACCGCTTCTTCCGCCACCAGATTGCGCCTGCGGACGTGATCTGGAGCTATGCCGGGGTGCGTCCGCTGGTCGAAGATGGATCGGGGCGGCCAGAGGCCGCGACGCGCGGCTATCGCCTCGAACTTTCGGACCGGCACGAAGGCGCGCCATTGCTCAATGTGTTCGGCGGAAAGCTGACGACATACCGCCATCTGTCTGAGGAAGCGGTCGACCTGCTGGGCGAAAGGCTGGAGCTTGAGGACCGCTCGGGCTGGACGGGCGACGTGGCGCTGCCGGGCGGCGATTTCGTGCATGGAACGATCGATGCGCTGATCGGCCGAATTGCCGCACGCTATCCCTTCCTCGAACCGCAGAGCGTTCGCCGCATGGCACATGCCTATGGCACGACGACCTTCGAAATCCTCGGCGATGCCGCCAGCCTTGCCGAATGTGGTACGCATTTCGGCCATGGGCTTACCCAGCGCGAAGTCGACTACCTGTGCAACAGGGAATGGGCGCGCTCGGCGCAGGACATCCTCTGGCGGCGTACCAAGCTGGGTCTGCGCCTATCCCCCCATGAGGCCGCGGTGTTGGCCGACTATTGCAACGAAAGGATTGCGGCATGACGCTGCGCATCGTCGCCATCGGCGGCACGGTCTATCCCGGCAGCACGACCGAAATGGCGCTGCGCTATGCTGCGCGCCCCTCGATCGAGGCCGGGGCCGAGGTAACCGTCTTCGGCGGTGAATACCTCGGCGCGCTACCGCACTATCGCGGCACCGGCCATGGCGAGACGAGCGGCACCGAACTGGTCGAAGCGGTTCGTTCAGCCGATGGCCTGATCGTCGCGGCGCCAGGCTATCACGGGACAATCTCGGGCCTGGTCAAGAATGCGCTCGACTATCTCGAAGACCTCTCGAAGGACGAAAGGCCCTACCTCCATGAACGCCCGGTGGGCCTTATCGCCACCGCCTATGGCGACCAGGCGGCGATGGGAACCCTGCTGACCATGCGGGGGATCGTCCACGCGCTGCGCGGCTGGCCGACTCCTTTGGGGGTGACGCTGCGCACGGCGGAACAACTCTTCTCGACCGACGGCGAATGTATCGATGACCGTGCGCGCGAACAGCTGCGTTTGGTTGGCGAGCAGGTGATTTCAGCGGCGGGCAAGTTCGCTGCGGGGAGCAACTATGCCTAGCTGTTGCCGCGAGTGGCAAGGGCCTGCGGCGACAATACCCCTCGCACCACGAGCTCGGCGGTGCTGCGTCCGAACCGCTCGACCATTTCGCAGTCGAGCCGATCGATACCAAGCACGACTGCCCGCGAAGCGGCTGAGGTGAAAATCTGTGCGCAGGCGCCCTCCAGAGCGTGCGCGACAAGGAATGGATCGACGGCGCGGAAGCAGCCCTGCGCCATCCCGTCGTCGAGGATTGCACGCCGCGCGTTGTAGACTGGGCGGACGAAGAATTCGCCGACCAGCGTCGCAGTCTCGCTCGACCCTTCGCGCAGCAGCTTGTGCAGCAGTCGATGGAGATAGGGTCGCCGCTGGTAGGCACGCACCACGCCGAGGACATGCGCGTAGAGCTTCTGGTCGGGCGACATCGATGCGGCGAGCAGCCTGTCCATGTCGGCGATCAGTTCATCGGCATCGGCGCGGGCGATCGAGACCATCAGCCCTTCGCGCCCGCCGAAGTGGTAGCTAACGGCCGCGATATTCGCTTCGGCCCGCTCGGTAATCTCGGCGATCGAAATGTCGAGGTGGTCGTGCTCGATCATCAGTTCGCGCGCCGCTTCGATGATCCGCATGCGGGTCTTGTTGGGCGCGCGCTTCGCCTCGCTCACCGCGATCCGGGTCACCGACCCAGCTCCGCATTGTGTTCGCCCAGCCGCGGGGTCGGCGCGTGGTCGGGAAAGTCGAAATCGCCAAAAGCGAAGGGCGGATGCATTTCCACCACCGTGCCTTCGCTGGGGTGGTTCCGGCGTCGGAAGAAGCCGGTTGCCGCCAGGTGCGGATCGTCGAGGATATCGCCGATATCGCGCACCGGCTGTGCCGGGACGTCCGCCTGTTGCAGCAGTGCGAGCAGTTCCTCGGTGGTGAAGCCCGCCGTCAGCCGGGCCATCTCGCGATAGAGCCCCTCGATATTGCGAAAGCGCGAAGCGGTATCGGCATATTCGGGCCGTTCGAGGATGCTGCTGTCGCCAAGCAGGTCGAGCACCTTCTGCCACGAGCCGTCGATATAGGGGACGATCGAGATATAGCCGTCCTTTGTGGGGAAGGGCTGGCGATCGGGTTCAATCTGGCGCTTGTAACACACCGGCGCATTGGGCGGATCGAAGGTCAGCCCGCCGAGGTGTTCCAGCAACATGAAGCTGGTGAAGGTCTCGAACATCGGCACTTCGACATGCTGCCCGCGCCCCGTGCGCAGCTTGTGCACGATCGCGGCGAGCGCCGCGTGCGCGGCATGGAGGCCCGCAACCTTGTCTGCGATCAGCGAGGGTAGGTAGCGGGCGCGCGGGTCGCCGTCGACGCGCGGCAGCAGCGTGGCGGTGCCGCTGGCCGCCTGGATTACGTCGTCATAGGCCTGCAGGTCGGCATAGGGGCCATCCTGCCCGAAGCCCACGCAATGGACGTAGATCAGTTCAGGGTTGATCGCACGCAGGCTTTCGTAGTCTAGTCCAAGCCGCTCCATCGCCTTGCCGCGGACATTGCACACGAAAACGTCCGCGTCGCGCAGCAGGTCGAGCATCGTCGCCTTGTCGGCTTGGTCCTTGAGGTTGAGCGTGACCGATTTCTTGCCGCGGTTGATGGCGATGAAGCCCGGGCCCATGCCCGGGGTCGCCGCGGGTGGGCTGGCATAGCGGAAAGGATCGCCGATCTGCGGGTTCTCGACCTTGGTCACCTCGGCGCCGAGGTCGGTCAGCATCTGGGTGCAATAGGGGCCGAAGACCACGCTGGTGAGGTCGACGACCTTGATGCCGGTCAGCATCTTCTGGCCATCGCCGGGTGCCATCACGCCGCCTCTCCCAGCGCGGCGATGGTGTTGATCCCATCGCGCACTTCCACCCGCACCGTTCGGCCCACCGCATCGCGGGCCGCCAGTTGGGCAAGTATGGCGGCATCGTCCTTGCCCGTGCGCGCCAGGATGCGGCCCTTGTCACTCGCGCCGATAACATAGCCGCGCGAGGGCTGGCCCGATTTGTAGACCACGGTGTAAGTTTCGACGGTGGCGTTGCAATCCTCGGCCAGCAGCGGCGGCGCGGTCTGCGCATCGACCTGGGCCTGGATCGCCGCGCTCGATTGTGGCGCCCATTGCGCGGGCGGTTCGGTCGAATAGACCCCGGCCGCTTCCTTGGTCAGGAACCCGCCATTGGCGAGGATCAGGCCATAGTCGCCGGGCCGCTCGCGCAGGCGCTCGACCATGGTGGCGATGGCGTGGAGCGAATAGTTGTTGCCCGGCCCGCCGAAGAAGGGGAGCCCGCCGGTCAGCGTGGCGGGCATTGCGCGCCAGTCGAGCCCCAGCGCCTCGGTCGCCAGTAGCACCGCGACGGGGAAGCAGCTGTAGAGGTCGAACAGCGCAATATCACCGACCTGCTTGCCGCTGGTTTCGAGTGCCTGCTTCAGCACCAGTTCGATCGGCGGCGAGCGCGAGAGGTCGGCGCGTTCGGTGACCATCGTATCCTTGGCCTTGGCATGGCCGTGAAGGAAGACCCATTTCGACCGGTCGATGCCCAACCGCTCGGCTTCTGCGACCGTGGTGATCACCACCGCCGCCGCCTGGTTCACCGCGTCCTGCGCGACGTGCCATTTCAGATAGGGATCGGCGATCGGGTAATTCCCCGCGCTGGGGGTCGAAAGGTAATCCGCCGAATGCGCTTCGGGGAATTGCGAGTGGGGATTGGCCGCGGCCACCTTGGCGAAGCCGGCCCAGAGTTCGGACATCAGCCGCATATGCTGTTCGCGGGTATGGCCCATGCGGACCCGCAGCGCGTGTTCAAAGGCGGGATAGGTCTGCGTCGGCGAACCCAGCCCATTGGCGATCTCGTAGGGCGAGAGCAAGGCGCCGCCGAAGCCGCGATCTTCCATCTCGCCTTCCGCAGAGCGGGTCCAGTCGAGCGCCATGCCCTTGCGTGCCGCGAATTTGAGCGCGCGGGTTGCCTCGGCCCCGACCAGCAGTGCCGCGCGCGTCTCGCCCGCATGGACCGCAGCAGCGAGTTCGTTGACCAGCGACTGCGGCTGGTCGCCTCCGAGCTGCGAATAGATCCCCCGCGCGCCGGCGATGCCCAGATCGGCGGCGACGGTGGCGGGCGGATTGGCGCAGCGCCCGAAGGGCTGCGGCGCGCCGGGGATCGAATCCGGGGTGGTGCGCACGGCGACGACCAGGTCGATCGCGCCACGCAGCGCGTCCTCCTGTCCGCTATCGGCTAACGCCAGCGCTGCGGCATCGCGGCGCAGGTCCTGCGGCGAGGGTGCGCTCGCCGCGTCTTCGCCCGCCCAGTGGCTGGTGACCTGTCCCGCGCCCACCAGAACCGGCGTGCGTCCATCTATCGGCTGGCTGGCCTCTACCATTGCATCTGCTCTCCCCAGAGTTGCAAACGCATATTTGAAATGATCGTTTGATTCGTCAAGCGGCGTTCGTCGCCGGTTTAGAGCGACTGGCCGTCATCGACCGTCAAATCCGCCCCGGTGGTGTTCTTCGCCGCGTCGGAAAGCAGGTAAAGTACCGCACCGTCGAGCCCGTCTTCTTCGACCAGGCGGCGGCGCGGGAAGCTCTTGAGATGACGCTGGCCGCCTTCGCTGGCGAACCAGTCGGCCACCATGTCGCTGGCGATATAGCCGGGCGAGATGCAGTTCACATTGGGTCCCGTGCGTGCCCATTCGCGCGCCAGCAGCCGGCCCATGTGGCTGACCGCGGCCTTGGATGCGCTATAGGGCGCGATCCCCGGCGCGACGCTATGCGCGGTGATCGAGGAGACGAGCAGCACCCTGCCGCGTTCGGCCACCCCGGCGGCGATCATCCGCCGCGCCGCTTCGCAGGCGGTCAGGAACACGCCCTTGGCATTGACCGAGAAGACCGCGTCGAAATCCTCGGCGGTGAGCGTGAGTGCGGGTCCGGATTTCTCGACCCCGGCATTGGCGATCACGCTGTCGACCGGCCCGAAGCGCGCCTCTGCCGCGTCGAAGGCGGCGGCGATCGTGGCCGGGTCGGTGACATCGAGCGGGATCGCCAGCGTGGGCTGGCCCTGTCCCTCCAGCTCCGCCGCGATAGTCTCCAGCCGTTCGGTCCGTCGCGCACCGATCACCACCCTGGCTCCTGCAGTCGCGCAAATCCGCGCGAAATGTTCGCCCAGTCCGCCCGAGGCGCCGGTGATGAGGACGGTCCGGCCGTCCAGTCGAGATCCTGCCACAGTCACTGCTTGAAATTCCTCATCCCTGTCGCCGGGTTTGTGCGCGGATGGTGGGAGGGCGTCAATCCACCGGGCCAAGCCGTGGCAGGTGTTTGACAGCATCGGGCAGCGTGTTAGGCGACGCCATGGCCAGCGGCGCACCCACAACCAAGCCAGTTTCCATCGCTGCGCTCGTCGAGAGCGATCCGGTCGCGGCGGTCGAGCGGCTTCACGCCGCGCTCACCCGTGATCCAGGCAATGCGCCCGCGCACCGGCTGATGGGCCGCGCGCTGCGCAAGCTGGGCGATGTTGAGGCGGCCGAGGCGGCGGAACTGGCGGCCATCCGCGCAACCACCCAAGATCCGCAGATGATCGGCATCGCCGTGGCGCTGGCCGACGGCAAGTTGGGCGAAGCCGAAACCATGCTGCGCCAGCGCCTGTCGCAGCAGCCCACCGATGTCGCTGCGATCCGCCTGATGGCAGAACTGGCGGCGCGCATCGGGCGGTTGGGCGATAGCGAGAAACTGCTCAGGCGGGCGCTTGAACTCGCCCCGGGCTTCACCGCCGCACGGGCCAATCTCGCCAATGTGCTCTACAAGCAGAGTCGCTACGAAGAGGCCGCCAAGGTTCTCGACGAAGTGCTTGAGCGCGATCCGGCGAGCCCCGGCAATCGCAACCTCATGGCCGCCACGCTTGGCCGGATCGGCGATTATGACGAGGCGCTCAAGCTCTATGGCGAACTGACTGAGACCTTCCCCGATCATGCCAAGCTGCAGATGAGCTACGGCCACATGCTCAAGACCGTGGGGCGGCAGGAAGAAGGTGTCGCCGCCTATCGCCGCGCGCTGGCGGTCCAGTCGGACCTTGGTGAAGTCTGGTGGAGCCTCGCCAACCTCAAGACGGTCAGCTTTTCCGATGAGGACGTCGCCGCGATGGAGGCGGCGCTGGCGGGTGAACCTGCGCATGAAGACGCGCTGCACCTGCACTTCGCACTGGGCAAGGCCTATGCCGATCGTAGGCAGGCCGAACCAAGCTTCAAGCACTACGAACGTGGCAACGCACTGCGCAGCGAAGAACTGGGTTACGATCCGCAGGCGATCACCGATCAGGTCGACCGGATGATCGCGGTACTGACCCCGGAATTCATTGCGGCCAATAAAGGCGTCGGCGACCCGACGCCCGATCCGGTTTTCATCCTTGGCCTGCCGCGCGCCGGGTCGACGCTGCTCGAGCAGATCCTCGCCAGCCATAGCCAGGTCGAAGGGACCATGGAACTGCCCGACATCCCCGCCATGGCCATGCGCGAGGCGAAGAAGTCAGGCGGCGAGCTGCGCGACTGGCCCGATGCCGTGGCGGAGATGCCGAGCGAACGCTTCGCCGAACTGGGCGCCGAATTCCTCGAACGCACGCGCGTGCAGCGCAAGACCGGCAAACCGTTCTACATCGACAAACTGCCCAACAATTGGAGCTATGCCGGCTTCATCCACCTGATCCTGCCCAATGCGAAGATCGTGGATGCGCGGCGGCATCCGCTGGATTGCTGCTTCTCTAACTTCCGCCAGCACTTCGCCAAGGGACAGGGCTTCTCCTATTCGCTCGACCATATCGGGCGCTACTATGCGGACTATATCCGGGCGATGGATCACTATGATGCAGTGTTGCCGGCTCGCATCCATAAGGTGATCCACGAGCAACTGCTGGACGATCCGGAGGCCGAGGTGCGCGCGCTGCTGGCCTATCTTGGCCTGCCCTTCGAAGACGCCTGCATGGAGTTCCACCGCAACGAGCGTGCCGTGCGCACGGCGTCTTCCGAACAGGTCCGCCGGCCGATCAATCGCGACGGGGTTGGCCAGTGGGAGCCCTATCGCGCCTGGCTCGGACCTCTCGAAACCGCATTGGGTGATTTGCCGCAAACATACGCGCGCTAGCGAGAAAATACCGCGTGACGGCATGAAGTCGTTGCAAAAACGCCATAGGTTCGACGGAAAGCTGTGGGGATTCGACGCACGGCATGCCTCAAGGCTTGGCAAGCGCGCCAGAAAGTGGCGGATAGGTAACAGGGACGCAATCCAAGGAGGGAACTATGGCATTCGAGCACTCGACCCGTCGCCTCAGCATGGCGGCGAGCTTGCTCGCCGGGACCGCACTGACGGTCGCTGGTCCGGCCTTCGCGCAGGACGCAACTGACGCGGCGCAGGGCGCAGCCGATCGCAACGTGATCATCGTGACCGCCAACAAGCGCGCGCAGGATCTGCAGGACGTGCCGGCATCGATCACCGCACTCAGCACCGAAACGCTCGACCAGCTGCAGGTCAGCGAGCTGCAGGACGTTGTGAAGTTCCTGCCTTCGGTTACCATCCAGACCGCCGCACCGGGCTTCAGCCAGGTCTATTTCCGCGGTGTCGCCAGTGGTGAGAACGCGAACCACTCGGCCTCGCTGCCGACGGTGGGCACCTATCTCGACGAAATGCCGATCACGACCATCCAGGGCGCGCTCGACATTCACGCCTATGACCTTTCCCGCGTCGAAGCGCTCGCGGGTCCGCAGGGCACGCTCTATGGCGCAAGCTCGATGGCCGGTACCATCAAGCTGGTCACCAACCAGCCCGACTATGGCGACAATTACGGCGCCATGGACGTCGAGCTGAACAGCGTTGCCCATGGCGATATCGGCGGCACGATCGAGGGCTTCTACAACTTTGCCCTGTCCGATCGCGCTGCGCTGCGCGTCGTCGGCTGGTACCGCAAGGACGGCGGTTACATCGACAATATCGCCGGAAGCCGGACCTATCCGACCTCGGGCATCACCCAGGACAATTCCGAATTCGTCGAAGACGACTATAACGACGTCGATACCTATGGTGCACGCGTTGCCCTGGGCATCGAACTGGATGACGACTGGACCGTTCGTCCCACGGTCATGGGCCAGGTGCAGACCGCGCATGGCAGCTTCGCGCAAGAGCGTTCGACCGCGGTCAATGGCGACCTGCAGACGGTGCAGTACAATCCCGAATATTCGAAGGACAAGTGGCTCCAGGCCGCGCTGACCATCGAAGGCAAGATCGGCAACTGGGACCTGGTTGCTACCGGCGGCCACCTGTGGCGCCGTGACCGGACCGATGCCGACTATTCGGATTACGCCTATTTCTATGATGCGCTGTATGGCTACGGGGCCTATTTCTACGACAACAACTACGACCTCGTCAGCCCGAACCAGTACATCGAGGGCGGCGACAAGTACCGTCGCTATTTCGGTGAAATTCGCGTTTCGAGCCCGCAGGATGCGCCGATCCGCTTCATCGGCGGCCTGTTCGCGCAGCGTCAGAAGCACGAGATCGAGCAGAACTACATCATCGACAACATCGTCGATTTCTTCACCGTGCCAGGCACGGAGAGCAATATCTGGCTGACCCGCCAGGATCGCGTCGACCGCGACTATGCGGCCTTCGGTGAACTCAGCTTCGACATCACCAATAACCTGACCCTGACCGGCGGTGCCCGCGTCTACCGCTACAAGAACTCGCTGGTCGGCTTCTTCGGTTACGCGCGGGACTTCTCGTCACGTACCGGTGTTTCGGGCTGCTTCACCACCGACGGTACGCCGCTTAACCAGAACCCCACCGGGACGCTGGCTCCGCCGATCGTGGACGGTACGCCGTGTACCAACCTCGACAAGGTCACGTCTGACACCGACGCGATCTACAAGCTCAATGCGACCTATACGATCAACCCGGATGCGCTGGTCTATGTGACCTGGTCGCAGGGTTTCCGCCCGGGCGGCATCAACCGCCGCGGCGATGTCGACTATGGTCCGGACTCGCTCGACAACTACGAGTTCGGGTGGAAGACGCGCTTCGGTGATGTCACCTTCAACGGTGCGATCTACCAGGAAGACTGGAATGACATCCAGCTGTCCTTCCTGGGTCTCAACGGCCTGACCGAGATCCGTAACGCCGGCATCGCGCGCATTCGCGGTGTCGAATCCGACCTGACTTATCGCGCCAATGGCCTGACCCTGTCGCTTTCGGGCAGCTACAACGATGCCAAGATCCGTCGCGACTTCTGCGCGATTGCGAACGAGGACTTCGACTGTACGGTCCCTGACGGAAATTCTTTGCTGGCGCCGTCGGGTACGCGGCTGCCGATCACTGCGAAGTTCAAGGGCAATGCCATCGCTCGCTACGAATTCCCGCTGGGAGGATGGGACGCGCATGTGCAGGGCGCACTGGCGCATGTCGGCAAGCGCCGGAGCGATCTGCGGCCGTTCGAGAACGACCTCAAGGGTACGTTCGGAGCCTATACCACCTTCGACGCCAGCATCGGCGTGAAGAAGGACAACCTCCGCTTCGAACTCTTCGCGACCAATCTGTTCGACAGTCGCGGCGTGATCAACAGCGGCGTGCAGTGCCTCGAAACCACTTGTGGCGACCCGGATGGCATCAGCTCCACCGGCGGCGTGTTCTACGACGTGGTGATCAAGCCGCGGATCGTGGGCATCAAGGCCGGCTTCGACTTCTAGGTCGAAGCGCAGGATTCACCGTGAATGGGCCGGGGGAAACCCCGGCCCTTTTTTCGTCACCCGCACAGACTGTCGAGCCAGCGTTCGGCCAGCGCGCTGGCCTGCGCGGCGGTGAACGGCGCGTCACCCAGCGAAAGTTCAAGCCACAACCCGTCGATCAGCGCAGTCAGGGCGATTGCGGTCAGTGGGGGATCGGCCAGGTCGGGGCGCCATTGCGCCAGCAGCGCTTCGAGGCGAACGCGATAGTCGCCGTAAACTTCCGCTCGCACCGCGGCTACCGCCGGATCGCTGCGGGTCAGGCTCCAGAAAGCGATATAGCTCGCGAGCAGGTCGGGGGTGGCGATAGGAGGGCGGAAGCTGGCGGTAAGATAGGCCAGAATGCGCGCGCGCGGGTCGGTTCCGGCCTCCGCCACGGCCGCATCCAGCGCCTCGCCGATGCGCTGGCCGGTCCAGCGATAGGCTTCGGCGATGGCATCTGAAACCCCGGCGAAATAGTGGCGCAGCAGCCCGGGGGAGACACCCGCCTCGGCGCAGATCGCGCGGACCGAGATACCCGCTGCGCCTTTCTCGCCCAGCACGCGGGCAGTCGCCTCGATCAGGCTCTGGCGGCGCTCATCCGGATCGGCGCGGGTAAAGGCGGGTTGTGCGCTCATGGTCAGCTTGTTATACGATCGTATAGTAAGGAGCAGGCGATGGCAACGCAGAGGATCGAGGAAGTCGCGGGTGACCCGCTTGACGGGTGGAGCCTGCCGGCCTGGACCTACCACGACGAGGAATTCTACCGCCTCGAACTCGACCGCGTGTTCCGGCCGAGTTGGCAAGTCGTCTGCCATGAAAGCGACGTCCCCAACCACGGAGATTGGCACACGCTCGACTATTGCGGAGAGAGCGTGATCGTGGTGCGCGGGAAGGACGATGTCCTGCGTGCTTTCACCAATGTCTGCCGCCACCGCGGATCGCGACTGGTCGACGGCGCGGTGGGCTGCGCGAAGAAGCTTGTGTGCCCCTATCACGCATGGACCTATGACCTCGACGGTCGGCTGACCGGTGTGCCCGATAGCGCCAGCTATCCGACGCTCGACAAGGACCGCGCGGGGCTCGTCTCTGTCGAACTCGAAATCTGGCGCGGTTTCGTCTTCGTCCGGTTGCAGGACGATGGCGGACCGAGTGTCGCCGAGATGATGGCGCCCTACGAGGCGATGGTCGAACCCTACCGGTTCGGGGAACTATCCGCCTTGGGCCGCGTCACCCTGCGGCCGCGCTCGGTCAATTGGAAGAACGTTGGCGACAACTATTCCGATGGCCTGCACATCCCGGTCGCGCATCCCGGCCTAACCCGCCTGTTCGGCAAGAGCTACGGCGTCGAGGCGGAGGCGAATGTCGACCGCATGTGGGGCGATATGGTCGACCGCGAGAGCGCCAACTGGTCCGAGCGCATGTACCAGAAACTGCTTCCGCCGGTGCCGCACTTGCCCGAGCAGAGCCAGCGCCACTGGCTCTATTTCAAGCTGTGGCCGAACGTCGCCTTCGACATCTATCCCGACCAGGTCGATTTCATGCAGTGGCTGCCGACCGGTCCCACGACCTGCCTGATCCGCGAGATCAGCTATGTCCTGCCCGATGATCGCCGCGAGATGCGCGCCGCGCGCTACTGCAACTGGCGTATCAACCGGCAGGTCAATGCAGAGGATACTGCCCTGATCACCCGCGTGCAGGACGGCATGGCATCGCGCAGCTTCTCGATGGGCCCGCTCTCCGACAAGGAGGTGTGTCTCAAGCACTTCTGCAAGCGCATGCGCGAAATCATTCCCGAGGCACGTCTCGAACAGCAACCCCCTGTTGGCTGGAGCCGGGGCTAGCTGCAATGGGCAAGGTGCTCCCCGTCGTAATCGTCGGTGGCGGTCCGGCCGGGATGATTGCCGGCCTGCTGCTGGCTCGAGCCGGGGTCCAAGTTACGGTGCTGGAAAAGCATGCGGACTTCCTGCGCGATTTTCGCGGCGACACGGTCCATCCCTCGACGCTGGAATTGTTCCACGAGCTTGGCCTGCTCGACGAGCTGCTGTGCCTGCCGCACTCGCGTCTGGACACCGCCACGCTCGACCTGCTCGGCAAACGGTATACGATCGGGTCGCTCAGGCATCTGCCCGTAGCCGCACCGTATATCGCGATGATGCCCCAGTGGGATCTGCTCGACTTCATCGCGCGCCACGCTGCCCGCTTCTCGACTTTCGACCTGCGCATGTCGACCGAAGCTGTCGGTGTCACCAGCAATGCTTCGGGCCGGATCGATGGAGTTACGCTGGCCGGTGGCGGAGCGATTCCTGCACGCCTCGTCATCGCGGCCGATGGCCGCCGTTCGGTCCTGCGCGAGGCCGCAGCCCTGCCGCTCGAAGACCTGGGCGCGCCGATGGACGTGCTGTGGTTTCGCGTTCCAATGCCCGAAACCGGTGAGAGTGCCGATGTACCGCTGGGTACGATCAATCGGCAGGCGATGATCGTCGCGATTCCCCGCACTGGTTATTGGCAATGTGCACGCATTATCGAGAAGGGGGCCTTTCCCGCCATCGAGGCGCGCGGGATCGAGGCCTTCCGCCGCAGCACAGTGGCGGTCGTCCCCGGCCTCGCCGCGAGCATCGAGTCCATCCGCAGCTTCGATGACGTCAAGCTGCTGTCGGTCTCGCTCGACCGGCTAACGCGTTGGTGGTGTCCCGGTCTGCTCGCCATTGGCGACGCTGCCCACGCGATGTCGCCGGTCGGCGGGGTTGGCATCAACGTGGCGGTCCAGGACGCAGTTGCCGCAGCCAACATACTTGCCGCACCACTCGCCGCCGGAGAGGATCCCGACCCGCTCCTGGCGAAGGTCCAGGAAAGGCGCTGGTCGGCGGTGGTGCGCATGCAAGCTCTCCAGCGCGCGGCCCATAGGCGCGTTATTGCGCCCATGCTGCGCGGGGCCGTGAATCAGGTTCCGCTGGCTGTGCGGATGCTCAATGCCATACCGCTGTTGAGGCGCATTCCGGGCCGGATCATCGGCCTCGGTTTTGGCCGACAGCACATCCAATCCCCTCTCGCGAAAGAGTTTGCATGACCAAGCAATACGACGCCGTGATCATCGGTGCGGGCCACAACGGGCTCGTCTGTGCTTTCTATCTGGCCCAGGCAGGGCTCAAGGTTCGCATTGTCGAGCGGCGCGATGTCGTCGGCGGCGCGGCGGTGACCGAGGAGTTCCACCCCGGATTCCGCAATTCGGTGGCGAGCTATACCGTCAGCCTGCTCCAGCCCAAGGTCATCCGCGACATGCGGCTGCACGACCATGGCTATCGCGTGATCGAGCGGCCGATCTCGAATTTCCTGCCCCAGGAAGACGGCGGCTATCTCAAGCTCGGTGGCGGGCTCGAGCGCACGCAGGCCGAATTCCGCAAGTTCTCTGACCGCGACGCCGACGCGTTGCCCGCCTATTACGACGCGCTTGAAGGCGTGGCCGAGGTGCTGCGCGACCTCGCGCTAAAGTCGCCGCCGAATGTCGGCGAAGGGTTGCGCACGCTGCTGGCCGGTGCCTCGCAAGGCTGGGGCATGGCCAAGCTGGGGCTGGAAGCGAAGCGCGATATCCTCGATCTCTTCACCAAGTCGGCGACCAGCTTCCTAGGCCAATGGTTCGAGAGCGAAGCGGTCAAGGCCGCCTTCGGCTTCGATGCCGTTGTCGGCAATTACGCTTCACCCGATACGCCCGGCAGCGCCTATGTCCTGTTGCATCACGTCTTTGGCGAGGTGAACGGCAAGAAGGGCGCCTGGGGGCACTCGATCGGCGGCATGGGCACGATCACCCAGATCATGGCCGACGTCTGTCGTCAGTGCGGGGTCGAGATCAGCCTCGAAGCGCCGGTTGCCGAAGTATTGGTCGACGGCGATGCGGTTGCCGGGGTCAAGCTTGAGAGCGGCGAGGAGATCGCGGCCAAGCGCGTGATCGCCAATGTCGGGCCCAAATTGCTCTACGGCAAGATGCTCGACGAGAGCCACCAGCCTGACGATTTCCGCCGCCGGATGCGTGGCTTCAAAGCTGGTGGGGGCACCTTCCGCATAAATGTGGCGCTGAGCGAGCTGCCTAAGTTTACCTGCCTGCCCGAGCCGGGCGAACATCACCAATCGGGGATCATCCTGGCGCCCACGCTCGACTACATGGACAAGGCCTTCCTCGACGCGAAGGCGCATGGCTGGTCGAAGAAGCCGATCGTCGAAATGCTGATTCCCAGCACAGTCGATGACAGCCTCGCCCCCGAAGGGCAGCATGTCGCCAGCCTGTTCTGCCAGCAATTTGCGCCGGAACTGCCTGATGGTCGCGACTGGGACGACGAAGAAAATGCCGCCGCCGATACGATCATCGACACGGTGGAGGCGCACGCGCCCGGTTTCCGCGCCTCGATCCTGGGGCGGCAGGTGCTCAGCCCCAAGGGCCTCTACAAGAAGTTCGGCCTGGTCGGCGGCGATATCATGCATGGGCACATGAGCCTCGACCAGCTGTGGTCGGCACGTCCGGTCTTGGGCAACGGCGCCTATCGCGGGCCGGTCAAGGGGCTCTACATGTGCGGTGCCGGCACCCATCCCGGCGGTGGGGTTACCGGTGCGCCCGGCCACAACTGCGCGCGCGAAGTCATTTTCGATCGCGGCAACTGGCGCCGTTTTTCCACGATTTAGCCCCTTCGACGGCACCGCTAGCGGTGCTACGCCTACCTGAAACCGAGAGAGGATTCCCGACCATGCGTGCCACCCTGATTGCTGCCAGCCTGATCGCCGTCGCTGCCGCAACGCCTGCCGTTGCCAAGAGCACGCCGGCGGCCGTGCAGCAGGTGATCGACCTGTCGAAGCAGGCAATTGGCATGAGGTCGGTCCGGGGTGAGGGGAACGAAACCGGCAAGGTCGCCGAGCTGTTCCGCGACACTCTGGTCAAGGCAGGCTGGTCTCCGGACGAAATCGAGATCGTGCCGGTCGACGACACGGCATATCTGATCGCGACCTGGCAAGGCAGCGATCCCACGCTGGGCCCGATCGTCATCTCCGCGCATATGGACGTGGTCGAGGCCAAGCCCGAGGATTGGGAGCGCGATCCCTTCACCGCGGTCGTCGAGAATGGCTACCTCTTCGGACGGGGCGCCAGCGATACCAAGTTTGACGCCGTGCAGGCGATGGTTTCGGTGATCGAGCTGCGCAAGCAAGGCTTCAAGCCCAAGCGCAGCATCGTCCTTGCCTATTCTGGCGATGAAGAGACGACGATGATCACCTCCAAGATGATCGCCGAGCGGCTGAAGAATGCCAGGCTGGTGCTCAACGTCGACGGAGCTTCGGGCTCGCTCGATGAGGAGACAGGCAAGCCCGCCTATTGGAGCTGGCAGGGGGCGGAGAAGACCTACGGCGACTTCAAGCTGGAAGTGACCAATCCGGGCGGCCACAGTTCCACCCCGCGCGACGAGAACGCCATTGCGCAACTGGGTGCTGCGCTCGCACGGATCAATGCCTACCGGTTCCAGCCTGAAGTGAACGACATCACCCGCGACTATTTCACCAAGGCCGCCGATTTCGAGGGCGATCCCCTGTTGGCTGCTGCCATGCGTGCCTTCGCCAAGGATCCGACCGACAAGGCGGCGATTGCGGTGCTCCGCGGCAATCCGGCCTATATCGGCAAGATCGGCACCACCTGCGTACCGACGATGATCGAGGGCGGCCACGGGCTCAACGCACTGCCGCAGCGCGCCACCGGCTACGTCAATTGTCGCATATTCCCGGGCCATTCGAAGGCCTCGATTATCGCCGAACTCAAGAGTGTCGCTGACGAGCCTGCGTTGACGATCGAGGAGATCAATGCGGAGTATGTCGTGGAGGCCGATGCTTCGCCTTACGACAAGACCTTCGTCGACGCGGCGACCAAGGCTGTCCGCGCGGCATTCGGCAATGTCCCGATCATTGCTTCGCAGGCGTCGGGTGCATCGGATTCGATGTGGTATCGCGCACTGGGCGTGCCCAGCTACGGCGCCAGCGGCACCTTCACCAAGGACAGCGACGATTATTCGCACGGCCTCAATGAGCGCATGCCGATCGGCAATATCGACAAGAGCATAGATTATTATCACGTGCTGCTGACTGAACTGGCCTCGAAATGAGGGCGCTCGCGCTCGCCGCGGCACTCGTTGCCACGCCCGCCTCGGCCGGATCGCTCTATGTCGAGGCGGGGAAACTGCTCGATGTCGAGACGGGCGTCGTCGCACATGGGCAATGCATCCTGGTCGAGGGTGAGAAGGTTGCTCGAATCGAGCCTTGCGGCACGACTCCCGACGGGGCGGAGCGGGTCGATTGGTCGGCCTATACCGTCCTGCCCGGCCTGATCGATCTCCACACACACCTGGCCGATGCGGGGCAGGACGCCGATGTCGCGCTGCCGCTCAAGACCTCGCCCCAGCTCACTGCGTTGAACGGCGCACACAATGCGAAGATCACGCTTGAGGCGGGTTTCACCACGGTGCGCGATGTTGGCACCTATCGCGGCCTGACCGACGTGGCGCTGCGCGATGCGATCGATCGCGGGCTGGTACCGGGTCCGCGCATGTTCGTGGCGGGAGCCTATCTGACCCATCCGGGCGGCGGTGGCGAATTGAACGGCGTGGTGCCCAACGATCAACTGCCCATCGATATGCGGCTTGGCGTGCTGACCGGTTCCGCCGAAGCAGCTGAGAAAGCGACATTCCTGTTCGATAACGGGGTCGACTTCCTCAAGATCCTCGCCACCGGCGCAGTGCTGGCGATCGGTACCGAGCCCGGCGAACCCGAGGTGACCGAGGATGAGATGCGCGCGGCTATCGCGGTCGCTGAAGCGCGTGGTTCTTACGCCACCGCGCATGCGCATGGTGCTGAAGGGATCAAGGCTGCCATTCGCGCCGGCGTGCGCAGTATCGAGCATGCCAGCCTGATCGACGAGGAAGGCCTGCGGATGGCCCGGGATCACGGCGTCTGGCTGGTGATGGACGTCTTCAACGGTGACTGGATCGACGAGGTTGGCACGCGTGAAGGCTGGCCCGAAGAATATCTGCGCAAGAACCGCGAGACGACGCAGATCCAGCGCGACAATTTCCGCCGCGCGGTCGAACTCGGCGTGCCGCTCGCCTTCGGTAGCGACAGCGGAGTCTATCCGCACGGGATCAATGCGCGCCAGTTCGCCTATATGGTCGCCAATGGCATGACGCCTGCGCAGGCGATCCGCGCCGCCACGCTGAGTGCGGCGACGGTGGTTGGGCATGCGGACATGCTTGGCTCGATCGCGCCGGGCAAGTTCGCCGACATGATCGCGGTAGAGGGCGACCCACTGGCCAACGTGCGCGTACTGGAAAGCGTGGCGCATGTGATGAAGGGTGGCGCGCTGGTAAAGTAGCCGCCCTGGCCCTTGCAATCGTCGCGCAAAAGCTGTGTGGCATCGGGCAAGAGCTGGAGAGAGGTTCTCGCGATGAAGATGCGGTCATGGCTGTTCGCCCCCGGCGACAGTGAGCGGAAGATGCAGAAGGCGGTGGAGGGCGCCGCCGACGTGGTCATCTTCGATCTCGAAGATGCTGTCGCTACCGACAACAAGCCGGCCGCGCGCGCGTTGATCCGCAGCTTTCTCGACGCCAACCCTGCCGCGCGCAGCCGCATCTTCGTGCGCGTGAATCCGCTCGACGGCCCTTACACGCTGCAGGATCTTGCCGCGATCATGCCCGGCAGGCCCGGTGGGATCATGCTGCCCAAGGCCTATGGCCGGCAGGATGTCGAGGCGCTCGACAAGTACCTTTCCGCGCTAGAGGTCGCCAATGGCATCGACTGCGGTTCGACCCCGGTGATCGTGCTGCTCACCGAGGTCGCCGAATGCATGTTCCACGCCGGCGACTTCAAGGGCGCGCCGCGCCTCGTTGCGCTGACCTGGGGGGCGGAGGACCTGGCCGATTCGATCGGTGCGCAGAGCAACCGCAATCCCGATGGCAGTTTCGCCTTCACTTACGAGCTTGCCCGCAGCCTGTGCCTGCTGGGTGCGGCGACGGCGGGCGTCCCGGCGATCGAGACGATCCAGGCCGATTTCCGTGACAGCGATGGGCTCAGGACCCGAGCGGAGGGCGTGCGCCGCGCCGGTTTCCGTGGGATGCTGGCGATCCACCCTGCACAGGTCGAGGTGATCAACGAGGCATTCACCCCCGGCGAGGACGAAATCGCCCACGCGCGCGAGATCGTCGACCTGTTCGAAGCCAATCCCGGCGCAGGGACGATCGGCTGGAAGGGCGGCATGCTCGATCGGCCGCACCTTTCGCGCGCGCGCCAGCTGCTTTCGCAGGTCGATTGGGACTGAAGCAGAGGCGAATTCGCGTTCGCAATTGCAACCCATCGCGCGGCTTGGCATGCAGGCCGCACGCAAAGGGAGAGATGAGCGCATGACCGATTCCACAAGCAAGGGCCCGCTGACCGGGCTCAAGGTGGTCGAATTCCAGGGTATCGGGCCGGGGCCGCACGTCGCGATGCTGCTGGCCGACATGGGTGCTGAAGTGGTGCGGATCGAGCGCGAGGGGCATGTTCCCATGAACACGGTGGTTGAGCGCGCGCGCCATCGCGCCGCGGTCGATCTCAAATGCGCGGACGGGATTGCCTTCGTCAAGGATGCGTTGAGCAAGGCCGATGTTCTGATCGAGGGCTTTCGCCCGGGGGTCATGGAGCGCCTCGGACTGGGCCCGGGCGAGATGCTCGCGGCCAATCCGCGGCTGGTTTACGCCCGGATGACCGGATGGGGGCAGGAAGGTCCGCTCGCCATGGCCGCGGGGCATGATCTCAACTACATCGCGATCACCGGCGCGCTCGATGCGATCGGCAAGCGCAACGATCTGCCCGTTCCGCCGCAGAACCTCGTCGGCGATTTCGGTGGCGGTTCGATGTATTGCGCGCTCGGAATCCTCGCCGCGCTGTGGGAACGCGAGCGGAGCGGCAAGGGCCAGGTGGTCGATGCGGCCATCGTCGATGGCGTGACCAGCCTGATGAGCTTCTTCTATGGCCAACCGCACAGCGCGCTGCGCACCACCACCCGCGGGGCGGGCCTGTTGGGCGGGGCGGCACATTTCTACCGTTGCTACACGTGCAAAGATGGCAAAGAAATCAGCGTCGGCGCGATCGAACCGCAGTTCTACGCCGAACTGCTGCAACGCGCCGATGCGCCCGAGAAGCTGCGCGAAGGCCAGATGAACCCCGCGAATTGGGATGATTATGCCGAAGACCTCGCGGCGATGTTCGCGACGAGGACGCAGGCCGAGTGGTGCGAACTGCTCGAAGGCACCGATGCGTGCTTTGCGCCCGTGGTCCCGCTGGACGAGGCGAAGGATCATCCCCACATGAAGGCGCGCGGCGCCTTCGTCGAACACGGCGGGCGCTGGCACACCGCACCTGCCCCGCGTTTCGATCGCACGCCCGGAACCATCCGGGATAGTGCCGTGGATGGCGAAGCAGTCGTTGAGCGCTGGTCGAAGGAAGGCTAGAGCCGCTGGCCGAGAAGGAGAGTCCCCCCATGTACGAGTACACGCAGTTTTACATTGATGGCCAGTGGGTCGACCCGGTCACCCCGAACACCGTGCCGGTCGAAAATCCGGCGACCGAACAGACCATCGGCCATATCTCGCTCGGCAGCGCCGCCGATGTCGACAAGGCCGTTGCGGCGGCACGGCGTGCCTTCGAAAGCTGGCAGTTTTCGACCAAGGCCGAACGGCTCGACCTGATGCGCGCGATCCTGGCCGAGATCGACAAGCGCAAGGAAGACCTCGCCCGCGCGGTGAGCGACGAAATGGGCGCGCCGATGAGCCTGGCCAGCGGCCCACATACCGGCCTGCTTTCGGGCCACCTCGCCACTGCCATCGGCATCCTCGAGAACTTCGAGTTCGAAAAGACCAACGGCAACACCACGCATCTCTACGAACCGATCGGCGTCGTCGGCATGATCACCCCGTGGAACTGGCCGCTTAACCAGATCGCCTGCAAGGTCTTCCCGGCGCTGGCGACCGGTAACACCATGATCCTCAAGCCGTCCGAAATCGCACCGTTCGATGCGGCGATCTTCACCGAGATCCTGCATGCCGCGGGCGTGCCTGCAGGCGTCTTCAACCTGATCAACGGCGACGGCCCCGGTGTCGGCACTGCCATGTCTGGCCATGAGGACATCGACATGATCAGCTTCACCGGTTCGACGCGTGCCGGTATCGCCATCGCTGCCAATGCCGCCAATACGGTCAAGCGTGTGGCGCAGGAACTGGGCGGCAAGAGCCCCAACATCATCCTCGACGATAGCTCGTTCACCCGCTCGGTCGCGCGCGGTACCACCGCGATGATGGGCAATTCGGGCCAGACCTGCACCGCGCCCAGCCGCATGTTCGTGCCCAAGGCGCGGATGGAGGAAGCCAAGGCCGCCGCCAAGGAAGCCGCCGAAAGCGTCATTCCGGGCGATCCCAAGGGCAATGCCACGATCGGCCCGGTCGTCTCCAAGGCGCAGTGGGACAAGATCCAGGGCCTGATCAACAAGGGTATCGAAGAAGGCGCGACGCTGGTCGCGGGCGGACCCGGCAAGCCCGAGGGCCTCGAAGTGGGTCACTACGTCAAGCCGACCGTCTTCGCCGATGTCACCAACGACATGACCATCGCGCAGGAAGAAATCTTCGGCCCCGTGCTCTGCATCCTTGGTTACGAGGATTACGACGACGCCGTGCGTATCGGCAACGATACCGAATACGGCCTGGCCGCGCATATCATGGGCGAGGATACCGAGGTGGCGAAGCAGCTTGCGCGGCGTATCCGCGCAGGCCGTGTCGCGATCAACGGTGGTTACGACATGAATGCCTCGTTCGGTGGCTACAAGAAGTCGGGCAACGGCCGCGAATGGGGCGTCTTCGGCTTCCACGAGTTCCTCGAGGTCAAGTCGGTCATGGTCGCCTGATGGCAGGACGTTTCTTCGACGAATGGCAGGTTGGCGACCGGATCACGCATGAGATCCGTCGCACGGTCACCGAGACCGACAACCTGCTGTTCACGACCATGACGCACAACCCGCAGCCTTTGCACCTCGATATCGAGGCGGCAAAGGCCAGCGAGTTTGGGCAAATCCTGGTCAACGGTACCTTCACCTTTTCGCTGATGGTCGGGTTGAGCGTGGGCGACACCACGCTCGGCACGCTGGTGGCGAATCTCGGCTACGACAAGCTGGTGATGCCCAAGCCGGTGTTCATCGGCGACACGCTGCACGCCACCAGCGAGGTCGTGGGGCTCAAGGAAAGCAAGTCGCGGCCCGATGCCGGGATCGTCACCTTCCTGCACGAGGCGATCAACCAGCGCGATGAAGTGGTTTGCCGGTGCGAGCGGGCCGCGCTGCTGCATCGCAAACCCGGCTAGTCCCCCGCGACGATCGGTTGACGCTCGCCAGTCGCTGGCGCAAACCCGGTTTCAAGGAGAAACCGGGAGGGGATAAATGCGCAAGGCTTTGCTGGTTGCGTTCGCATGCACCACGCTGGCAGGCTGCGGTTCGGGAATCGGGCCGAGGGCTAGCGAGGCGCAAAAAGGCGATGGCGAGAACACGATAGAGCTCGCCGAGTTTCCCGACCGGCCTTATTGGGGCGATACCCACCTCCACACCGATATCTCGGTCGATGCTTTCGGGTTCGGCGTGCGACTGGGCCCTGAAGATGCCCTGAAGTTCGCGCGTGGTGAAAAGGTGGTGGCTACCACGGGCCTCGACGCCCAGCTCGACCGCCCGCTCGACTTCCTCGTCATCTCTGATCACTCGGATGCGATGGGCGCGACCCGTCGATTGCACGATGCCCCGCGCCTGCTGATCGGCGATCCGACTTTGCGCCGCTGGCACGACATGATGCGTGAGAGCCCCGAACAATCGCAGCGAGCGGTTGCCGAGCTGATTACTGCGGCGGCGAATGACCAGATACCCGAGGCAATGCGCGATCCGGTGCAGCAGGCCAAGGCAACGCGCGACCTATGGACCAATCACGTTGCATTGCTCGATCGCTACAACGAGCCGGGCAAGTTCACCGCCTTCGCTGGCTTCGAATGGAGCCTGATGCCCGATGGAAACAACCTTCATCGCGTGATGATGTTCAGGGACGGCAGCGCGAAGACCGGTCAGGTGGTGCCTTTTCCCGGCCTCGACATGAAGGTCGAACAGCTGTGGGATTACATGGATGCCTATGAAAAGAACACGGGCGGCCACGTCCTGGCAATTCCACACAATTCGAACCTGTCGAATGGGCTGATGTTCGAGATGACCGCACCTGGCGGTGTGCCGATGACAGCCGAGTTCGCCAGGCGCCGCGCCGGTCATGAACCCGTTGTCGAAGCGACGCAGATCAAGGGAGACAGCGAGACCCACCCGCTGCTTTCGCCGAACGATGAATTCGCCGGCTTCGGCGTTGCTGGCTGGGAACTGGGCAACCTGCCACTTACGCGCAAGTCTACGCCCGATATGCTGCCGGGATCCTACGTCCGCTCGGCTCTGCTCCGGGGACTAACCTTGGAACAGCGGCTGGGCGTGAATCCCTATGCCTTCGGCCTGATCGGTTCGACCGACAGCCACACGGCACTCGCGACCGGCGACGAGGACAACTTTTTCGGCAAGCATACCGGGGTCGAGCCGCGACCGGGACGCGCGCTGGAGCCGCAGAATCTTGGCACGCGCGAGGGGCGCTACGGTTGGCATTACCTCGCGGGCGGCTACGCTGCTGCCTGGGCACGCGGCAACACGCGGGCAGAGATCTTCGACGCGTTCAAGCGACGCGAGACCTATGCCACCACCGGCCCGCGCATGGTCCTGCGCCTGTTTGCCGGATTCGACTTCACTGCCAGCGACTGGGACGGTGACTGGGTGCGCACCGGCTACACTCGCGGGGTGCCGATGGGCGGTGACCTGGTAGATACCGGCAAGGCGCCGGTCTTCCTGATCTCCGCCCTCAAGGATCCCGACGGGGCCAATCTTGACCGCATGCAGGTGGTCAAGGGCTGGATCGATGCCAATGGCGAGGCTCAGGAGAAAGTCTACGACGTCGCCTGGTCGGACATGGACGGCAAGCGCGCGCCTGTCGCCGGGAGGATTCCGGCAGTCGGCGACACGGTCGACCGGGCCAATGCCAGCTACACCAACACGATCGGTTCTGCGCAGCTACGCGCGACCTGGACCGACCCCGATTATCGCGCTGGCCAGCGCGCATTCTACTACGTCCGCCTGATCGAAATCCCGACGCCGCGCTGGGTGCTGTTCGACGCCAAGCGGTTCGGCCTCAAACTGCCGAAGGAGGTTATCGAAGCGTCGGTCACGCAGGAACGCGCCTATAGTTCTCCGGTGTGGCTGCGGCCCGCCGCCAAGGCAGGTACGGGTAAGACGTGATCCGCAGCTGGCTGCGCGAACCGCTGGTCCACTTCCTCCTCGCAGGTGCGGCGATCTATGTGCTGGTCGGCTGGTTTGGAAATCCCTACGGCCCGACCGATCGCACGATCGTGCTTGGCGCAGATCGAAAGGCGGAGATTGCCGCCGGCTTCGAGCGGATGATCGGCCGCGCGCCGACCGATTCAGAGCTGGATGGGCTGATCGAACGCTGGTTGCGCGAGGAAATCCTCTATCGCGAGGGCCTACGGCTAGGTCTCGACGCAGATGATCCGGTCGTCCGGCGACGGTTGGCGACCAAGATGGACGAACTTGCCGCCGCCAGCGCCGAAACTGCCGATGTGTCCGATGCCACGCTCGAAGAGTGGCTCAAGAGCCATCCCGAACGCTTTATCGACGGCGGAACGGTCAGCCTGGATCAAGTCTGGTACGCCAGCGAGGAAACCGCGCGTGCGGCGCTCGCTTCGGGGAGGGTGACCGGCAATCCGATCAGCTTGCCACGCAGTGTCGAGGCAATGCCGCGTGCGGAAATGCGCGAAGTCTTCGGCCTGCAATTTGCCCAGGAACTGGCGAAGCTCGCCCCCAAACCTGAATGGCAGGGCCCGATCCCTTCGGGCTTCGGCTGGCATCTCGTGCACCTGCGTGCTCGCGATTTGGGAAGTGTTCCGCCGCTGGCCGAGATCCGCCAACAGGTCGAAGCCGATTGGCGAAGCGAGACAATCGCCGAACGGCGCGAGCGTGCCTATCGCCTGTTGCGCGACGCCTATGTGGTGAAGAAGCGGTGATCCGCTGGCTTGCCGTATTGCTACTTGCGCTGATGGGGGCCTCGCCGGCCTTGGCGGACGAGCTGCGTCCGGTGTCGATCCAGTTCGAGCAGCGCGATGCCAATGGCTGGCGAGTTGCCTGGAAGCAGCCCTTGAGCAGCCCGGCCGACGACCGCTTCGTTATGCCCACCCTACCGCGAGATTGCCGGATTACGAGCGAGCCCAAGCGTGAGATGGCCGCATTGGCGGTGCTTGGCAGTGCCGAGGTTGCCTGTGCCGGAGAAGTTGCTGGCCAACCGATCGGGTGGCCCAACCTCGTCGGGCAAGGCGACGCGATCCTGCGCATCGTCCCGCTCGACCGCCCCGAACAGGTCTACCGCCTCACGGCGGGACAACCGACTGCGGTGTTTGCGGCCCGGCCCGCCGCGGCGCAGGTCTGGCGAAGCTACTTCGTGATTGGGGTCGAACATATCCTGGCGGGCTGGGATCATCTGCTGTTCGTCATTGCGCTGGTCCTGCTAGTCGAGAAGCCCGGGCCGGTGGTGAAGGCTGCGACTGCCTTCACCATCGCGCATTCGCTCACCCTGGCTGCAGTGACGCTGGGCTTCGCTGGCCTGCCGCAGCGCCCGGTCGAGGCGCTCATCGCGCTGAGCATCGTATTCCTCGCGGTCGAAGTGGCGAAGGACGGGCGCAGCACGCTGGCGCGTCGCCTGCCTTGGTTCGTGGCGTTTGTGTTCGGCTTGCTCCACGGCTTCGGTTTTGCCGGGGCACTGCATGAGATCGGCCTGCCCGAAGGCGAAGTGCCTGCCGCGCTGGTGAGCTTCAACCTCGGGGTCGAGGCCGGCCAGCTGCTCGTGATCCTGGGCGTGCTGTTACTGCGCGCGGCTCTGCGTCGCAGCGCACCGAGAGTTGAAACGCCGGCCCTCCGACTGGCAACCTATGCGATCGGCATTACCGGTAGCTTCTGGCTGATCGAACGGATCGCTGGCTGAAGCCGGAAATTCTGCACCTACGGTCAACTTGCCATTCACCCGGTCCATCCTACATAATCGGGAACGAAAGGACCCCTGCGCATGAGCGAGCAGAACCCACAGCAAGAGCCCGAAGGCAACGGACCCAATCCCTGGGTCAGGAGCCTCATGATCTGGGGAGGGATATTCCTCGCCCTGCTGATGGTCGTCTCGATCTTCGGCGGTGGGGCCGCGGGTGGCGGAACCCCGATGGAATATTCCGACTTCAAGGCCAAGGTCGCCGAAGGCACGGTCAAATCGGTAGAGATCTCGGAAAAGTCGATTGTCGGAGAACTCAAGAGCGGTGAGACCTTCTCGACCGTTCCGGTCCCGAGCGACAGCTCGCTTGCCCGGCTGCTCGACGAGAATGGCGTGAAATATTCGGGCAAGACCGCAGAAACCAGCCTTTTCCTGTACCTCCTCGTTCAGATCCTGCCCTTCGTCCTGCTTTTGGGTATCGCGGCGTTCGCACTGCGCCAGGTGCAGAAGGGCGGTGGGGCCGGCGGAGCCATGGGCTTCGGCAAGTCCAAGGCCAAGCTGCTCACCGAACGCCAGGGCAAGGTCACTTTCGACGATGTCGCGGGCATCGATGAAGCGCGCGAAGAACTCGAAGAGATCGTCGAGTTCCTGCGCGATCCGCACCGTTTCTCGAAACTGGGCGGACAGATCCCCAAGGGCGCATTGCTGGTGGGCTCGCCGGGTACCGGCAAGACCCTGCTAGCGCGGGCTATCGCGGGTGAGGCAGGCGTGCCGTTCTTCACCATTTCCGGCTCGGACTTCGTCGAGATGTTCGTCGGCGTTGGTGCCAGCCGCGTGCGCGACATGTTCGAACAGGCCAAGAAGAACGCGCCCTGTATCGTCTTCATCGACGAAATCGACGCCGTCGGTCGCCACCGCGGCCACGGCCTCGGCAACTCGAACGACGAGCGCGAGCAGACGCTGAACCAGCTGCTGGTCGAGATGGATGGCTTCGAGGCCAACGAGGGCATCATCATCATTGCTGCGACCAACCGGCCCGACGTGCTCGATCCGGCGCTGCTGCGCCCGGGCCGCTTCGACCGTCAGGTCGTGGTGCCCGTGCCCGACATCGACGGGCGCGAAAAGATCCTCGGCGTGCACATGAAGAAGCTGCCGCTGGCGCCCGACGTTAACCCGCGCACGATCGCGCGCGGCACGCCGGGCTTCTCCGGCGCGGACCTCGCCAATCTCTGCAACGAGGCGGCGCTGCTGGCAGCGCGCCGCAACAAGCGGCTCGTCGCGATGCAGGAGTTCGAGGACGCCAAGGACAAGGTCATGATGGGCGCCGAGCGCCGCAGCATGGTGATGACCGACGACGAGAAGAAGATGACCGCCTATCACGAGGCGGGCCACGCGCTCGTCTCGATCAACGAGCCGGCCTCCGACCCGATCCACAAGGCGACCATCATCCCGCGCGGTCGCGCGCTGGGCATGGTGATGCGCCTGCCCGAACGCGACAATTACTCGTACCACCGCGACAAGATGCACGCGAACCTCGCGGTCGCCATGGGCGGACGCGTGGCGGAGGAAATCATCTTCGGCCACGACAAGGTCTCAAGCGGCGCGAGCGGCGATATCCAGTATGCCACCAGCCTGGCGCGCAACATGGTCACCCAATGGGGCATGTCCGACAAGCTTGGTCCGCTCCAGTATGAAGAGACCCAGGAAGGCTATCTCGGCTATGGCGGCAGCCAGCGCACTTTCCGTTCGGGCGAGACCAACAAGCTGATCGACGCCGAGATCAAGGAACTGGTCGAAGGCGGGCTGAAGCGCGCGACCCAGATCCTGACCGAACAGGAAGACAAGCTCCACCTGCTGGCGCAGGCGCTCCTCGAATATGAGACCTTGAGCGGCGAGGAAATCGACCAGCTGATGAAAGACGGTCGGATCGACCGCCCCGATCAGCCCAAGGGCCCGGTCACGGTCAAGCCGGTGGCGGGCGGCCTTGTCCCCAAGGCAGGCAAGCGCTTCGGCGGCGAAGGCGCCCCGCAGGGCGCGTGAGGCCTGCCCATTGACGAGTGCGAAGGGCGCCCCCGCTGGGCGCCCTTTTGCTATCTGCGGTCTAGAATGCCCCGAGCACCAGCAGCAGCTGGAGGAACAGGCTCAGGACAATGATGATAAACACGCTGAGCATGCAGAGCCGCCAAAGTGCGGAGAAGCGGGACAGGCCATAGGCACCGCGCAACTGCTTGTAGATATGGATCGGCGGGACGAGGCAGAGCATGGAGACCCATACGGCTTCGCTCACCCCGAACTTCACTGCCACCGACACTGCGATGAACAGCAGCGACATGAAGGCGATCGAGTAGGTCACGAAGATTGCGTGGTCATAGGCGCGGAAGCGGGGCTTCCAGAGGAACAGCAGCCACATGAAGGGGATGGAAAGCGGGATCAGCAGCCAGCTGAACTTGTAGCTGTTCGTTTGCAGCTTGTAGAGCATCAGCCCCGGGTTGCTCCGCCATTTTTCGATCGCCTGATCGATGAAAGGGACGCCGATGCCTGTCTCGCCCAGCCGCTCTATGTCCTCCTCGTCCGCTACGAGCGTACGGGCTTGTTCGAGGCCTTTGAGGTTCTCTTCGTCGCGCGCCAACCGGGCCTTGGCGTCGGCAAGGTTCGGGCTGTCGGGCGACATCGCCGCAACGCGGGCTCGTTGGTCTTCGGTCTGCTTCTTCGCGTTGGCATAGACGTCCTGCATGTTCGACTTGAGCACGTCTGACGTGGTGATCTCGGTCGGAGCGCTAATGCCCACCGCCTGGAACACTGCGAACATCAGGAAGATCGAAAACAGGAAAAGTGCCATCGGGCTGACGAAGCGCGCGCGTTCACCCTCGATATAGCGGCGGGTCAGCTGGCCGGGTTTAAAGACCAGCAGCGGCAACGTCTTCCACGTCTTGCCGTCTAGGTGCAGCGCGCCGTGAAGCAGGTCGTGGCCGAAGGCACCAAGGGTTCGGTGCAAATGCGCCCTCTGGCCGCAGGCATGGCAGTGTTCGCCGATTAACTGCGTGCCGCAGTTGAGGCACGCCCCTTCGGCGAAATGGCCTTTCTCCAGCGCAGGCGTGTCGGGCAGCGCGTTCTTGCCGCGCCCCACTGCCTTAGCGAACAGCCCGCCTTCGACTGCTGTACCCAGCGCATCGCCTATATCGCTCATGTGCCCTCCCGTTCCCGCAAGAATAGGGCGTGCGAGACCATTGCTGCAATGCAAAAAGGCCGCCCAACGGGCGGCCTTTCCACGTTTGCGTATCTGTCAGAGCGGCTTAGCCGTCGTAATCGCCGCCGATCGAGGTCGAGCGGGTCGGTGCCGAGGCGGTGATCCGCAGCGCTTCTGCCGACTGGCTGAGCGAGCCGACTTCATCCATTTCGTCGTCATCGTCCGGCAGGATCTTCTGCAGGTTGGTGACGGCCGCTTCGTGCAGGTCGCCCGGCTTAATCGTCTGCTCGGCGATTTCGCGCAGCGCCACGACCGGGTTCTTGTCGCGATCGCGATCGATGGTCAGTTCGGCGCCGCCCGAAATCTCGCGAGCGCGCTGGGCAGCCAGCAGCACGAGATCGAAACGGTTGGGAACCTTATCTACGCAGTCTTCAACGGTAACGCGCGCCATTCGGGCACTCCGGTCATCTGAATGATTCTGGGAAAGCGCGCCAAATAGGGGGCGCGGCCGCCACAGTCAAGGATTTGCGCGGAGGCGCGGGAGCGGTAAGGCTGTCTGCCAATGGGAGACGAGAACCTCTGCGACAGTCCGATCGACTATAGCGATCCGCCGCCCTTCGCGATGCAGGCGCAAGGCCAGTCGCTGACCTTCTACCCCTCCGGGGCAGATCGCCGCGTCGCCTTGCTCAAGCTGGTCGAGAACGCGCGCGAGTCCCTCGATATCTGTTTCTACATCTTCGCCGAGGATGCCGTGAGCACCGCACTGCGCGACGCGCTGGTCGAAGCGGCACGGCGCGGCGTGGCGGTGACGCTGATTGTCGATCGGTTCGGCGCCTCGGTAACCGATGCCTTCCTGGCGCCGCTGGTCGAAGCGGGCGGGCGAACCTTCTTCTTCAGCCCGCGCTGGGGTTTCCGCTACCTCATCCGCAACCACCAGAAGATGGTCATCGCCGACAATCGCCGGGCGCTGTTCGGTGGCTTCAATATTGCCGACGACTATTTCGCGCCTCCGGAAGAGAACGGCTGGAACGACCTTGCGATCCAGATCGAGGGCGAGGCGGTCGCTGGCCTGACCCAATGGTTCGCGTTGCTGGTGGGCTGGACCGACCAGATGCATGCGCCGTTCCGCGCGATCAACCGGACTGTCCGGCAATGGGAGTGGCGTTCTGCCGACGGCAAGGTGCGCTGGCTGGTTGGTGGCCCGTCGCGCGGTCTGTCGAGCTGGGCGCGCTGTGTCACTCGCGACCTGTTCGAAGGTGACCGGCTGGACATCTTCATGGCCTATTTCTCCCCACCCTACTCGCTCCTGCGACGCATCGGACGGGTCGCGCAAAAGGGCGAAGCCAGGCTGCTGATGGCGGCGAAGAGCGATAATGGCGCGACCCTGGGCGCCACCCGGTCACTCTATCACTACCTGCTGAAGCGCGGGGCGCGGATCTGGGAATTCACCCCCTGCAAGCTGCACACCAAGCTGCTGGTGCTCGACGATGCGACCTATATGGGCAGCGCCAATTTCGACATGCGCAGCCTCTACCTAAATCTCGAGATCGTCTTCCGGGTCGAGGACCCGGCGCTGGCAGAGACGATGCGCGGCTACATCACACGGCATATTGCGGCGTCGGAAGAGATTACGCCGAACGTCCATCAACAGCGCCGCACGCTGTTCAACCGCATGCGCTGGTGGCTGGGCTGGGTGCTGGTCTCGGTGATCGACTATACCGTGACGCGGCGGCTGAACCTGGGGATCTGAGTTACTCGTAATCGTCGTAATGCCGCACGTCGGGGCTCGAGAACTTGGTGAACTCGCTGTGGAACAGCAGCGGGACGTTGCCGGTCGAACCATGGCGTTGCTTGGCGACGATCAGCGTGGCCTTGTTGACCAGTTCGAGGTGCCTCGCTTCCCACTCGGCATATTTCATCCGCACGTCTTCGGAACTGGTCTCGTCCGGCGTGTCGGGCTTGAGCGCGTTGTGATAATATTCGGCGCGGTAGATGAACCACACCATATCCGCGTCCTGCTCGATCGAGCCGGATTCCCTGAGGTCGGACAGTTGCGGACGCTTGTCTTCGCGTTGTTCGACCTGACGGCTGAGCTGCGACAGCGCGACCACCGGGACATGCAGCTCCTTGGCCAGCGTCTTCAGGCCGCGGCTGATCTCGGAAATCTCGTTGACGCGGTTGTCGCTTGCACGACCAGACCCTTGCAGCAGCTGCAGGTAGTCGACGATGACGAGGCCGATATCGTGCCGCCGCTTGAGCCGTCGCGCGCGGGTGCGCAGCGCGCCGATCGTCAGCGCGGGGGTATCGTCGATGTAGAGCGGCAGGTCGGTCAGCTCCTGGCTGGCGAAGCTGAGACGCTGGAACTCGTCGCGGCTGAGGCGGCCCGAACGCAGCTTCTCGCTGGAGATTTCGGCCTGCTCGGCAAGGATACGCGTGGCCAGCTGGTCGGCGCTCATTTCGAGACTGAAGAAGGCGACACCCGCGCCAGGCGATTTCTCGCGCTCGATTCCCGCCCGCAGGTCGTCCATCAGCCGGCGCGCGGCATTGAAGGCGATATTGGTCGCCAGCGAGGTCTTGCCCATTGCCGGGCGGCCCGCGAGGATCACCAGGTCCGAATTGTGCAGGCCGGAGGTCTTTTCGTTGATCGTGTCGAGTCCGGTGGTCTTGCCCGAAAAGCGCCCGCCCGAATTCATAGCCGCCTGCACCACCTGCAGCGCGCCGAAGGCGGCGGTGCGGAAGGTCTGCGCTTCGCTCCCCGTGCTGGCACCTTCGGCCACGCGGTAGAGATCGGCTTCGGCCTGCTCGATCTTCTTTAGCGGTTCGACTTCGTCCGAAGTGTCGAGCGCGCCTTCGACCAGGTTGCGGCCCACGCTGACCAGTTCGCGCAGCAATGCGAGGCTGTAGATTTGCTCGGCCAGCTCGCGCGGGTGGAGCAGGCCCTGTCCATCGGCGGTAAGCTGCGCGAGATAGGTCGTCCCGCCCAACTGCTTCATCGCCTCGTCGCTCTCGAAATAGGGCTTGAGCGTGACGGGGGTGGCTACCGAATTGCGGTCGAGCAGCTTGAGCACGCGTTCGAAGATACGCTGGTGTACCGGCTCGTGGAAATGCAGCGGGCTGAGCGGCGTCTGCAGCTCTTCGATTACCTTATTGTCGATCAGCACCGCACCGAGGAACGCCGCCTCCGCTTCGAGGTTGGCGGGCAGCTGCGGACCGGCGCTGCCGATAGCGGCGGCCGAATCGGCAGTGCGAAGAAGGAGATCGGTGTCGGCCATAGCGGAACCATGCGGGAAGCGGATTCGGCTGTGAAGTCGGTTTCCAAACTCGCCGAGGATAGGTCTGTGGAAGCCTGAGGAATTTTTTCGCTTTCAGATTCCCGTCGCAGCCAGGTGAACAAAATTCCGTCCCACCTTGCCCCGCATCGCCGCAGTTGCGAAAGCGTTACATAGGCATGACCGAATCCGCTTCCCCTCCTGGCGACCACCGCATCGCGCATATCGAGCTCGACGAGGCGACGATCATCTGGCGCAACGCCGATATCGAACAGGAACGCCGCATTGCGATCTACGACCTGATCGAGGACAACGTGTTCAAGCCGTTGCGTGCGGCGGAGCGTGGAGCGACGGGCCCTTATAACCTGCGCTTGGCGGTGCAGGACGGGCGGCTGCTGATGACCATTGCCGACAAGGACGACCAGTTGCTCGAGGAGCTGTTGCTCGGTCTCGCCCGCTTCCGTCGCCCGATCCGCGAATATTTCGCCATCTGCGACAGCTATTACCAGGCGATCCGCAAGGCGACGCCGATGGAGATCGAAACGATCGATATGGCGCGCCGCGGGGTCCACAACAATGCTGCCGAACTGTTGCTCGAGCGCCTCGAAGGCAAGGTCGAAACCGATTTCGCCACGGCGCGACGATTGTTCACGCTGATCTGCGTGCTGCACATCAAGGGTTGAGGCGATGGCGCGGCGCAAGCGAAGCCGGCGCAGGCCCTTTCGCCTGTCGCGCGGAATGAAGATGGGGTTGTTTCTGTTGCTGCTGATCGGGGTAGCGGCAGTCTATGCAGCATACGAGGGCCGCAGCTGGCGGCCCGATGAGTCAGTGTGGCCCGATCAGGGTGCGCTGGTTTCGGCAGCCGATGGCCCGGTGGCGTTCGATACGCTGCATGGGCTGGGCGGCAAGTTCGTCTATCTCGAAGCGAGCGAAGGCAGCACGGGCCATGATATTGGCTTTGCCCAGAACATGGTCCGCGCGCGGGCTGCCGGGCTGGAGGTCGGTGCCGTGCATCGCTTTGATCCGTGCCAGGCCGCAGACGGGCAATCGGCCAATTTCGTGACCATGGTTCCGCGCGATCGCGACCTGCTGCCGCCTGCAATCCTGCTCGAGGATACGACCGAGCACTGCGCTGAGCACGTCTCCAAGGCTGCCGTGCAGAGCGAGCTGATCACGCTGGTCAACCAGATCGAGGCGCATACCGGGAAGCCAGTGATCCTCGCGCCGATTGAGGAGTTCGAAGCGGCCTATGGTGTGTCGCAGCGGATCGATCGCCAGCTCTGGTTGACGCGGAGCTGGTTCGAGCCCGATTACGCGGCGCGGCCCTGGCTGATGTGGACCGCCAATCGCTGGTACAAAAGTGAGGCCGCTGGCCAGCCACTGCGTTGGGTGGTGGTACGGCCGTTGTGAGGAAGTGCACATGACCGACCAAGAGCTGATCGCCGCCGCTCGAGACGCCGCTGCAAACTCCTATTCGCCCTATTCGAACTTCGGGGTCGGCGCCGCGTTGCTGTTCCAGGATGGCAGTGTGGTCACCGGCACCAATGTCGAAAACGCGAGCTACGGTCTCGCGCTATGCGCGGAAACGGTGGCGGTGGCCAAGGCGATGGCGGATGGCGTGCGTGGCGGGCTCGAAAAGGTCGCGGTGACCGGCCCCGGTGCTGAGCCGATCACGCCCTGCGGTCGATGTCGCCAGGTACTCAATGAACTTGCACAGCTTGGCGGGACCGATCCTGAGATCCTTTGCGTCGGGCCGGATAGCGTAGCCCGTGTGCGCTTGTCGCAGCTGCTCCCCCACGCCTTCGGGCCCACCAGTCTCGCATGATCGATCGTCGGGCGGCGCTTGGCGGGATTGGCGCCTTGGCCGCTTTCGTCGCGTTGCCTGCACCGGGATTGGCCGCCGCATCGCGCAAGCCGCCCCGGCTGCGGTTGGGTGACACGGTCGGGCTTGTCGCCCCGGCTAGCGCGGTCACCTTGCCCGACGAGCTCGATCGTGCGGTCTATTGGATCGAGGCGATGGGCCTCGTGCCCAAACTCGGCACTCATGTCACCGAACAGGACGGCTATCTCGCTGGAAGCGATGCGGCTCGCGCGGCCGACCTCAACGCCATGTTCGCCGATCCGGAAGTGCGTGCGCTCTTCGCGGTGCGAGGCGGCTGGGGCGGGGCGCGTGTGCTGGAGCTGCTCGACTGGTCCTCGATCTGTGCCCATCCCAAGCTGTTGATCGGATACAGCGATACGACGGCGCTGCATCTCGCAATCGCCGCGCGCGGTGGCTTCCCGACGATCCATGGTCCAAACGGCGCGAGCCGCTGGGAAAAGGCGAGCTGGGAGAGCCTGTGGCGTCTCGCTTTCACCGGCGAAGCGCCCGTACTAGGGGGCGAAGCGATGGAACAGGTGGTCGGTCGGCCGGGCCGCACAATCACCGGTGGGCGGGCTAGCGGACGGCTGCTCGGCGGCAATTTGACGATCATCTCGACGCTGATGGGTACACCCTGGTTGCCCGACTTTACCGGAGCGGTGCTGTTCCTCGAAGACGTCAATGAAGCCGAATACCGCGTCGACCGGATGCTCCTGCAGCTCAAGCTCGCGGGTGTGCTCGATGCGCTGGCAGGGGTGGTTTTCGGCCAATGCACGCGCTGTAGTGACAGCGAACCGGGTGCCGTCGGCTTTACGCTGGACCAGGTGGTCGATCACCACCTCGCGCCGCTCGGCATCCCGACCTTTGCCGGGGCGAACATCGGCCATATCACCAACCAGCTTTGTCTGCCCTCGGGCGTGCGGGTCGAACTCGATGCCGATGCGCGCACGCTGAGGGTGCTGGAGCCGATGGTCGACTAAGCTTCGTTGCGCAGCTCGGCGAAGGCTGGTCCGGCGCCGTAATCGACCGAGTCGCCGATGGTGAGGAATGTCTCCCACACCACGCCTTGCGGATCGGCGGCCCATTGCTTGCGCGAGCGTGCATAGCAGCAGGTGGTTTCCTTCTCCTCGATCACCGGCCGGTCGGCCTCCTGAAGTCGGGCGAAGACCTCGGCCAGTTCGGCCTCGTCCTCGACCTGGATGCCGAGGTGTTCGACCCCGTGCGCCGCGCGCTGCGAGATGGCGAAGTTGACCCGCGGATCGTCGAGCATCCACTTGGCGTAGTCGGGTTTCACGACACTCGGTTCGGCAGCGAACAAGGTCGAATAGAAGCCGATCGAATGTTCGAGGTCGGCGACGCCGACGTGGACATGCAGGCGTTTCATGCGGAAATCTCCTTGGTCGGGTCGGCGGTGCAGCCATCGGCCTCGCAGCAGTTTTCGAGAAGGTAGCCGACCAGTGTTTGGATCGCGGCGAAGTCGGCGCGGTAGATGATCGTGCGGTGTTGGCGTTCTTGGGTCACCAGCCCGGCCTGGCTCAGCTGGGCGAGGTGGAACGACAGCGAACTGGGGGCGAGGCCGATCGCTTCGGCAATCGCGCCCGCGGCCATGCCGGTCTTTCCCGCGCGGACCAGCTGCCGAAGGGTAGCCAGCCGGTGATCCTGTGCCAGGGCTCCGAAGGCGGCAATGGCGTCAACGTCGTTCATGCGCAGCAGTCCTTCTTGGGTCTTGGGACGTCGAGCATGTGGGAGGGGATGTTGCCCACCGCATGATGGCAACACAGCTGGAGCTGTCGCGCTATCGTGGCGAGCCACCTGTCGAGACGAGAGGGTTGGGTCATTTCGAGAATCCTTCAATTCGATGATGATCGAAATGAAGGATTGCATTACGCCTGTCAATGACGTTTTGATGAAAATCGAAATGAGAATGTCCGTGTGTCCCGGCGCGGGCGGTGCTAGACCGCCCCCGTCAGGAGAAACTCCCATGAAATTCGTGTCGCTTAAGTCCCGCGGGGGCGACTATCTCGTCGTCGCCAGCAATGTCGCATGGTTGCGTACCGGCGAAAACGGCCAGACGCTGGTCGGTATCGTCGGCAGCAGCCCGCTGCTGGTTACCGGGAGTATCGAAGAGGTGGCCCGCCAGATCCAGGAGGACTGACGGGCCGGCCGGGTTTCAGGCGTCCTTGCCGTCGAGCCATTCGAGTAGCGCGGCGAGGCAGTCGCGCGCCAGCATCTTACAGCGTTCGGGGCTCCAGCCCTGCTCAGGCTCAGGCTTGGCCGGATTGTCCTTGTAGGGCATTTCCAGCGTCATCGAGGTGGCGCCGAAACGTTCCGCGACCTGCGTGGTGCTCATGGTCATGTTGGCCCCACCACGCTTGGCCTTGGCATAACCCTGCTCGGTCTGGAAATCGGGGGTGCGGCGGTCGAGGATACGCTCGTAGCGATAGAACCGCTCGCCATGTTCCTCGGTCCAGCTGGGAATGCCCTCATAGCCGGCCAGGAACGCCACCGGGATCGCCTCGTCGCCGTGGACGTCCATCGCGAAGTCGACGCCCGTTTCATCCATGGCGTTGCGGATGGCGAGCACTTCGGGGCTCTTTTCGGGCGTCGGGGTTTCCCATTCGCGGTTGAGGTTCACGCCTACCGCGTTGGTGCGCAAGTGCCCGCGACGCGAACCGTCGGGATTTGCGTTAGGCACGACATGGATGCGGCAACGCTGGCGCAGCTCGCGGCCTACGCTGTCGGTGGGATCGGTGAGCACTTCGAGTGCGCCTTCCATCCACCATTCGGCTTGCGTTTCGCCCGGGTGCTGGCGGGCATAGAGCCATACCTGGAATTCGCCTTCACCCATCTCAAGACAGTCGATCGGCTGCCCGTCGAGCGTGGTGCCGAGATGGCGGTAGGTAACGCCTTCAGACGCGGCGGCTTCGGCCACGAGATCGTGGTGCCGCTCCATGGAATAGGGCGCGAAGTAGGCGAAGTAGGCGATGTCGCTGGCCGGGGCGTAGCGGATGGTCAGCGTGCCGTTGTCGGCGTCCTTGTCCCAGCTTGAGGCTGCTCGGCCCCAGTAGTCGCGGTCCTCGGAGGCGCATGCATCATAGCCGGGCCAACCGCCCGGGTAGGCGCTGCCATTGAGTCCGGTGATCTTCAGTTCCAGCTCGCGCCCGTCGGCACCACTGACGCGAAAGTGGAACCATTGCGCGAATTCGCTCATGTTGTCCTTGCGAACGGCCAGCTTTGCCGTCGCACCGTCCACCGACAGCACTTCGATGTTGCCGCTGTCGAACCCGCAATCGATCCTGATATCGCTCACTCGGAAACCTTCACTTCTATCGTTTCGCCATTGTTGCCGGGGAAGTCCCGGAACAGCGCGGAGGCGACCGTCTGAGCGTTCGCCGCCCCCTGTGCAAGGGGTGAATTCTCGGGTGGCCGGAAATCGGCGCGGCCCTCCCACAGGCTGGAATCGCCATCCTTTTCACCGATTCGCACCGTGAGTTCGGTGCCGATCCGATCCTTGGGGCCGCCGCCAAGATTGATGCCGATGCCAAGGCCTACGCCCGAACCATAGCTGCCGGTCGATCCGCCGACGCCGACATTGACCGGACCACGGCGCTTGCCCGCTTCGATCAGGCCGCGCTGGACACCGACATGCGCGATCAGCCGGGCCGATCCCCGATCGGCTTCGATGAAGCCAAGCCGCACCAGTTCAGCCGCGACTGCCGCCTTATAGGGGGCCAGCTCGAGCGTACTGGAATCGGCACCTGGCATGGCTTCGACAAAGAAGGTTCCACGGCCAACTTCGCTCAGCCGTTCGGGCGCCACAAAGCGCGTGACCTCGACGGGCCCCGTTGGTGTGGCACAGGCTGACAAGGCAAGCGCTGCGGCAAGGCCGAATAGTGCGTGTGAGGCTTTCATCCTGCGATCCTTTCACGTCTCTTCGTGTGGTTGTGACACCGGGCAAGCTGCTGGCAACCACAATCCGCATGGGGACGCTTGCGGGGGCCCCTAGATTCCTTGCCGTTACCAAATCGTATGCTAGGGCCGCGGCTCATGGTCGATAGCAGAAAAGTGCCCGTGCTCGTTACTGGCGGAGCTGGCTATATCGGCAGCCATGCCGTGCTTGCGTTGGTTGACGCCGGCTGGCCCGTCGCGGTCATCGACAATCTTTCGACCGGATTTGCCTTTGCGGTGCCCGACGGTGTGCCCCTCTATGAGGGGGATACCGCCGACGAGGCACTGCTCGCCAGGATCATCGCCGAACAGGGGATCGACGCAATCATGCATTTCGCCGGGTCGATCATCGTTCCTGAATCGGTCGAGAATCCGCTCAAGTATTATGACAACAACACGGTGAAGAGCCGTGCGCTGATTGCCGCGGCCGTGGCCGGCGGGGTCGATCACTTCATCTTCAGTTCGACCGCTGCAACCTATGGTATCCCTGCGGTCGAACGGGCGGCGGAGGATACGCCGAAAGAGCCGATCAACCCCTATGGTTGGTCGAAGTTGATGACCGAACGGATGCTGGCCGATGCCAGCGCTGCGCATGGCTTCAACTTCTGCGCGCTGCGCTATTTCAATGTCGCGGGGGCCGATCCGCAGGCACGCACGGGTCAGTCGACCGCGGGGGCGACGCATTTGATCAAGGTCGCTTGCGAAGCGGCCACGGGCAAGCGCACGCATGTCGGCGTGTTCGGGACTGACTTCGACACGCCCGACGGCACGGGCGTGCGCGATTATATCCATGTTAGTGACCTCGCCGCGGCGCATGTGCTCGCGCTCGAGGCGCTGATCGAGCAGCCGGATCGCTCGTTGACCTTGAACTGCGGCTACGGGCGGGGGTTCTCGGTGCTCGAGGTACTCGATGCGGTCGACCGCGTCACCAATCGTACGATCGAACGGCGGATCGAGCCACGCCGGGCGGGGGAACCGGGACAGCTTATTTCCGATCCTTCGCGGATTCGTGCTACGCTGCCATGGCAGCCGCAATATGCCGACCTCGACACGATCGTGGCCCACGCACTACAATGGGAGCGCCGCCTCGCGGAAATCCGTGGAGACGGTTGACGGGAATCGCTTCCCCCGTTAACGGGCGCGCTTGAATTCGGCGCGTCGGGGGCCCAACTCCGGCGCGTATTTATTTGATGAGATAGACCATGAAGATCCGCAACAGCCTCAAGTCGCTCAAGGACCGCCACCGGGATTGCCGTGTGATCCGTCGTCGCGGGCGCACCTACGTCATCAACAAGACCAACCGCCGCTTCAAGGCCCGTCAGGGCTGATTCGGGCGCGCCGCCCCTTGGCGGCGGCAGTCTTGCAGGCCGGCCCGGCTCCGAAAGGAGCGCGGGCCGTTCGCGTTTGAGGTGACGAAGTGACAGTCTCTGCCGTGGTCTTCGACGTGGGGCGGGTACTCTACCAATGGGAACTCGCCTATCTGTTCCGCCAGATCGTCGACGACCCCGTCCGGCTCGAGAAAGTGATCTCCGAAGTTGTCACCGAAGAGTGGCACTTTCAGCACGACGCGGGCCGTCCGCTGGCGGAGATGGTGCCCGAACGGATCGCGCTTTTCCCGGATTTCGAAGCGGAGATCCACGCCTACGCGACGCGCTTCAACGATACCATTCCAGGGCCTGTGCCCGGCAGCCATGCATTGGTGGACAGGCTCGATGCCGCGGGCGTGCCTCTGTTCGCGATCACCAATTTCGGGGCCGACCTATGGGCGGGATTTCGGCCAACCGCGCCGCTGTTGGATGTCTTCCACGATATCGTGGTTTCGGGTGAGGAGCGGCTGGCGAAGCCCGACCCCGCGATCTTCGCCCTGGCCGAGCAGCGGTTTGGCCATCCTGCCGCAACCATGCTGTTCGTCGACGATAACGCCGCCAATATCGCAACTGCACGTGCCTGCGGTTGGCAGGTCCACCATTTCACCGAAGCCGCACGGCTCGAAACCGATCTCGTCGAGCGCGGTCTCATCACGCAGGCATAAAAAGAGGGCTCCGGCGAACTAACGCCGAAGCCCTCGAGGAAACCCACCGATGGAGAGGGTGGGGGGAAGTCAGATCAGCCGTTGCACTTGGCCAGGGCGTCTTCCGCTAGGGCTTCGCCACGGGCGGTGAAGCCGGTAATGTCGCCATGCTCCTTCTGAAGCTCGCGACACACGCGCAGCGGGCGCGAATTGCTCTTCGGGGCGACGCACTTGGTGCCCTTGCAGCTCCAGGCGACGCCACCGGCGATGACGGTGCCCTTCTCGGCCGGCTTGCTCAGCTCGACGGTGTAGAAGGGTTCGCTGGCGGCAGCAGCGGCTGGGGTAGGGGTGATCGCTGCGCCAAAGGTCAGCGAAGTCCAGGCAACGGCGCCAATGATTGCTCCAAGGCTGGTCGAGCGGGGGAGATTGAGGGTCATGGGGAGGGTCCTTCTCGCTTGCAATTTTCTCAACAGTGATTGCTATTTCTGCAATATAAGTTTCAATTAGCAACCCGTTGCGAATCGCTACCTAGTGGTTTAAGTTGCGCAAAGCAACCCGATTTTTTGAAAAATTTGGCTTCTGAGATTTTCACGCTAAGTAGGTTGCAGGAAGAGGACTGATCTTATGGGCGATATCCGCGAACCGCTGCGTGAACTTACCGAGTGTGGCTTGCCGCAAGCGCTTGAAGTCATGGGAGAACGCTGGTCTTTCATGATCCTGCGCGCCAGCTTTAACGGCCTGCATCACTTCGAGGAATTCCTCAGCGAGCTCGGGATCGCGCGCAATATCCTTTCGAATCGACTAGCAAAGCTTGTCGAGCACGGCATTCTTAAGCGCGATCCCTGCCCCGACGATCGGCGCAAGATCGAGTATCGCCTGACCGACAAGGGCTTCGACCTGCTGCCTGCGATGGTGGCCCTGCGCCAGTGGGGCCAGAAGTACGGCGCCGAGGTGAGCGAGAATCCCGTCCTTGTGGATGAACGCGACCGCCTTCCGATCGGCCCAACCTCGATTCTCAGCCACGATGGCCGCATCCTTGGTCCGTCCGATCTCTACCTGGTCGAACGCAAGAACCTTGGTGTTCGTGCCGACGGTACCCGCGCCGAACCGGTCGGGGCGCTGCAGGCCGGTTCGGTGGTTGCCATCGATGCCGCTCGCGCCGCGCGCGACGCCGCCTGAGCGGATCTTGACCTAGTAGCCGGGAGGCGGAGTGCGGCTGATCGTATAGTCGATCCTGATTCGCACCCATTGGCCGACCTGAGGGCGCCCACCGATCTGCGGTGGGCGAACCTTGAACTGCCAAGCGGCCGCGAGCACCGCGCGGCCGATTCCCGACCCCTGCGGCGATTCACCCACCAGCACGCAGTTCTCCACCCGGAATTTCGGGGCGGTCTGGCAGTTGATCAATCCCCAGCCTGGCCCGGACGCCGTCGAGAGGTAACCAGCCAGCTCGTCGTGCGTCGGCTCGCGATACCAACGCGCTGCATAAAGCGGTTCGCCATTGGGGCCACTGCCTGCGATTCGCTGCGAGTCTCCCGACCGGGCCGTGTCGGCCGGACCCACCGGCCCGGCTGCCTGCGCCGGCTTTGCTGGCGGGACGCGCGCGATGTCTAGCTGCCGCATGGTGTCGGGCGATACGGGAATCAGCGCAGGCGGCTGCTTCTCCGGAGTCGGGATTTGCGGGGTCTCGGGCGGTTCTCTCGGCGGTTCAGGCCGGGGTTGGGGCTGTGCCGCGGCATCTTTCGGGGCCTTATCGGGCTCCTCCGCAGGCTCGGGCGCATCATTCACGTCACTCGCAGCGAAAGTCACCAGCGATTCGTTGTCGGGTTCGCCCTGCGGCTTTGCGGCGCCCAGCGACAGCAACAAGGCGATCAACAAGGCTTCGAACAGGACGGCAAGCGCGATCCCGATCACGCGCTGACGCGTTTCGGGCGGCAATTCGGACCATGCGACGCGCGAGGGCGCACCACCGCTGGAACGAAACTCGGCAATGCGCTGCAGCAAGGACATCGACCTCAAAATCGGCCCAAGGCCGCGCCCGTTTACCGGTCCCCCTCCGCGGCCATGGGCGGGATTGCGGGCGAATTCAAGGCCGCCGTGACGTCACCATAAACCGCAAAAGATAGTTTGGCTGCGTGACGTCATCGTTAAAGTGATCTCAACACGTCGTGGCCATAGAGGACCCAATTCGCGAAGTTTTGAGTGAGCCGGATTCGCTGTGATCGATATCGAAATCCAAAATGAGACGCACCAGACGGTCTTCCAGATCAAGGTCGTGACCGTACCACGCATCGGTGAGGGCATTCGCCTGAAAGAGCCGAACGGTTCCTGGGCGTCATACGACATCCTCGATGTTTGGTACCAGAAGGCCGACTATGGAGACGTGTGGATGCCCTATATCCATGTCCGCATGACGCCGGATGAGCTGAGGGCAGTCGAGATGGCCAAGTCGAACCCCATGGTTGACCGTAGCCAGGCCATGCCGATCGAGCAGTTCCTCGCCAAGTTCGAGGGTGATCGGGAACATGAGACGGTGAGGCTTAACCTCGACCTGAGCGAGGATTGAGTCAGGCGCGCGGAGCCATCCGGCGGTAGCTGAGCGCTTCCGCCAGATGGATACGCCCGACCTCTTCCACTCCTGCGAGATCCGCGATCGTTCGTGCCACTCGCAGCATGCGGGTGTAGCCGCGCGCCGACAGGCGCATTGCGGTCGTTGCCTGCATCAGCAGGTGGCGGCCCTGTTCGTCAGGCGTGGCGAATCGCTCGAGCGCGTCCCCGTCGAGTTCGGCATTGGTGCGTACCCCGGTCTCTCCGGCGCGCGCCGTTTGGCGCTGCCTGGCGGCGAACACACGCGCAGCAACTTCCGCACTGCCTTCTGACGGTGGCGGCAACGCCAGATCGGCGGCGCTGACGGGGTCGACTTCGACATGCAGGTCGATCCGATCGAGCATCGGCCCACTGACCTTGCCCTGGTAATCCGCGGCGCACCGTGGTGCACGACTGCAGGCGAGCGCGGCATCGCCCAGATGTCCGCAACGGCACGGGTTCATTGCCGCCACCAGTTGGACATTGGCGGGAAAGGTGACATGCGCGTTGGCGCGGGCAACGTCGACCTTGCCTGTTTCGAGCGGCTGGCGCAGCGAATCGAGCACAGCGCGCTGGAATTCCGGCATTATGTAGCAAGCGCACCAAATAAGAGGCGGACGCCTACGCCTACGATGTGATACGTATCGAATATGGGGACACAGCACGCAATCACTGCCCTACGCGACAAGCGCGGGGAACTCGCCGGGACCATCGACGCCTTGCAGGATCAACTTCGGCAAGCATTCATCGACATGGACCACATAGACGCCACGCTGCGCATGTTCGTGCCGGATATCGAACTGGACGAGATAAAGCCCAAGCCGCTCCCACCACGTCACAGGGCCTTCAAGGGACAGGTCACGCGCGCAATCCTCGCCATGCTGCGCAAGGAAGGGCCGATGGACGCGAAAGCTATCACGTTGCGCCTCATGGCCGAACGCGAGCTAAACGTGAACGACAGCGGCCTACAGAAGGCGATGCACAAGCGGATAGGGGCGGCACTACGGAACTTGCGGGAGCGAGTGCTGGTATGTTCGGAGAAAGGAAAAGGCGGGTTGCTGGTGTGGAGCCTAGCCAAAAACCCATAGGGCAAAGCCAAGCAGTATCAGGCCGAGCAACAAGGCAAATTCTATCCGTTCTTTCATTTTCGACCCTGTGGATAACTTACGGACGCCTGAAAAGGTGATTCGACTCAACACGCTAGGCGAAGTATTAACCATCCAGACCTTTGGCCGCGTGGCGGAATGGTAACGCACCCCTTTTGCAATGGGGAAGTCCTGTGTAGCGCAGGTGCAGGTTCGAGTCCTGTCGCGGTCTCGCAAAAAGGTTGGAACGGTGAGCGCGCTACACGCTCACCAACCCCCTCATAAATCGAGTCAGTGAATCAGTCAGGCTGGATTCATCGACAAAATCCTATAGCAAAATTGTTGGAATTTTTACGCGCTGCGCGTAGTGCAGCACAGAACGCTCAATTTTCTGCATCGCTACCTGACGTTTGTCAGTGCATTAAATTGGGACGTTCGGCGGGCAGAAATGCCCGTCTCTGGAGAGAGACCAGAGTGGAGACCGCTACAGGTCAAAGGTTGAGGGGGTCAGTCGTAAGGCTGGCCCCCAAACTATTTTAGCGCTGCCAGTACCCCGCCCACTGGCGGCTCTGACGCGATGCCATAGCGGCTTCCAACACCATCGCAGCCTGCCCGCCATTCGAGACGCGGCGGTTATCCTCGCGGAACGAAGCCTCATGCGCATAGGCTTGCAGGTACGGACCTGCGATATGGTGGTGCGTACCAACTTCCATCCGGCGAAGGCGCGAGAAGAAGCTTTCCGCCTGATTGGTGCAAGCAATGCCATCCGAGTACGCAACCGTGTGGTTGATGCGGTACGTATCGAACTTGGCGTGTAGGTCATCCCAGTGCGAAGCTTCGTCGGCATGGACGGTCGACATGTGGTGGATGCTCGCGGAAATCATTTCCCCGCCGCGCGCTTCGCTCTTGGCGACGATGGCAAGCGACTGACCACCGCGTTCGCGGCCCACGACCACCACCTGGCGCTTGCCAGTCTGATTGATTGCAAGGCGACGGTCACGGCGATTGTCCTTGCGATTTGCGGGGCGGACGTGACCGCCAAAATAGGCACCGTCCAATTCGACTTCGCCGGAAAGGGTGCGGCCAATATCTTCGCGCGCCATCGCTTCGCGCAGTTTGTGCGAGAGGACGAAGGCAGTCTTGTATTGCACGTCCAGATCACGGCTCATTTGCAGGGCGCTGATACCCTTTGCGCCATTCACGAAGATGACAATCGCAGCGAGCAGGTCGGTGTACGACAGCTTGCGCGAGGCAAAGATCGTACCGCTGGTGACGCTGTACTGGTGGTAGCAGGCAACGCACTTGAACTTGCGGCGGGTCGAGATGTGATAGGCGTCCGTGCAGCCGCACTTGGGGCACACAGGCTCACCGTCCGTGTCCGGCCAACGCAGGTCACAGAATACACCGTAAGCGGCATCCTCGCCCATGCGAAATACCTTCGCCAGCGAGAGAGTGCGGGCCTTTGCGGAGAGAAGAAAGTGTTGTGCCATGTCATCGTTTCCAGTGCTTATGCACTCTTTATGATGACATCATGTACTCTTGTCAATGGCAAATGCATCGCGTATAGTGATATTTAGCATCACAGGAGCGGCATATGCCCGTCAAGGAAAAGGAATGGGAGGACCGCGTTAAGGGCCTCCTGAAAGCCGAGTTAAAGCGAAAGAACGTGACCTATGCCGAGCTGGTCGGGAGACTGGCGGACATTGGGGTTCACGATACCGAGCCGAACATTCGCAACAAGATCAGTCGCGGTAAGTTTACTTCGGTGTTTCTTGTTCAATGTCTGACGGCAATCGGGGTGACTGAGTTGCGCCTATGACTGATTGTCCTTCAATTTTCGGCGGAGGTCATCGCGCACTTCGCGATTATAATATTCCCCGCCCAACTCTCGTATCTGCTCCTTGAGTTCGGCCAAAACGCCCTTCGACGCGAAATTGCATTCCCCATCTTCGTCCTCAATGACGATTGCCAACTCTACCAATGTGAGGTCGTCATTCACATGATCTTCCTTGTGCAGAAGCTTGAACACCAGCTTTCGGCGCTCCCACAAGGTATCGCGCCCATCCCTTTCCCCTGAGATCAGGTCGATGCAATAGTCTCTGAAATGCAGTGCGGCCACTCTCACCCGGTAGTCATAAGAGAGTTGATTGATGAGGGTGTCGATCTCAACAACAAGCTTATTGATCTGATCGGCGCTATAACCAGCCTGCAACATCGGCTCTGTTTTGAGGTTGGCGATGGCTGACAGCTTCGCCAGCGCCACGCTCAGCGCCTTGCGGTTATCTAGGCTAAATTGGCGCAGGTCGGCCCTGAGAAGCCGCTCGGGCCTTTCGATCTCCCCGACCAGCGCCTCTTTTTCGTCCTGGTCCTCTTTCCAGACGAAATAAGAAGCCGCGACCAAGCGCAGGACAACCACAGCGAGGACTGTCATTGCAACGCCTAGGAAAAGGGTCTCTTGGACTGAGTCTGTCATCTCAGCACCCGCCATCCAAAGCGCGAGCGTGGCAAATGGCACAATTAATATTGTCAGCCTGTCGGTCAGAAGAACCGACTTCTGGGCGGCCCGATTGAACAGCAAGCCAAGATACTTGAGAAAGTTCATAGTAGAGTCTTGCTCCATTTCGCCGCCAAAATGGATTCGGTTCTAGGCGAGGGTCAATCGCATCGCCAGTGATTACAGCCGCCCTCATGCGCAGGGCTTCCGTAATCGGTTTGGTGCGCTTGCTACATAATGCCGTGGAATTCGGGCAATTCGTCGAGGAACAGCACGCCGAGATGGGCAAGGCTCACCTCTCCCGGCTTGACCTTGAGGCCGCCGCCGGTGAGCGCAGCCATGCTCGCCGAATGATGCGGCGCGCGGAACGGCCGGGCGCGGCTGATACGCCCATCCTCCAGCGTGCCCGCGACCGATTGGACCATGCTGACCTCCAGCGCCTCGGCTGGGGTCAGGGGGGGCAGGATCCCCGGAAGGCAGCTCGCCATCAGCGACTTGCCTGCGCCCGGCGGTCCAACCATCAACAGGTTGTGCCCACCTGCGGCAGCGATCTCCAGCGCTCGCTTGGCACCTTCCTGCCCTTTTACCTGCTTGAGATCCGGCCCGGCTCCCGGTTCTTCCACTTCCCCTGGCACGGGTTCGGGCAGGCGTTGCGTGCCCTTGAGGTGGTTGAGTAGGCTCGCCAGGTCGGGAGCAGCGCAGACCGGCACCTCGCTCGCCCAGCGTGCTTCGGAACCCTGCGCATACGGGCAGATCAGGCCCAGCTCCTGCTCGCTGGCATGCAGCGCGGCGAGCAGGACGCCGGGCGAGGGCACTACTCGCGCGTCGAGCGCCAGCTCGCCCACCGCAATCCAGTCGGTCAGCTGCTCGGCATCGGTAACGCCCATCGCCGCGAGCAGCGCGAGCGCGATCGGCAGGTCGTAGTGGCTGCCTTCCTTGGGTAGGTCGGCTGGCGAGAGATTGATGGTGATGCGCTTGGGCGGCAGGGCCAGCCCCATGCTAGCGAGTGCGGCACGCACCCGCTCTTTGCTTTCGCCCACGGCCTTGTCGGCCAGTCCGACGATGTTGAACTTCGGCAAGCCCGGGGCGACCGAGCATTGCACCTCTACGCCGCGAGCCTCGAGCCCGAGATAGGCGACCGTTTTGACCAGCGCGACCAGCGTTAACTCCTACCTCGTGGCAGTCCCCAGTGGATGCGCGCAAGAAATTGATTTGTCGAGAGGAAACCGGACCGTTTCGGTAGTCAAGCGATGCCCTTGCCGGGGTGTTAAGCATGAGCCTTGGGGAGCTGGCAAGCAGCCTGGCTGCATCGGTTCGGCATGCTTCGACTCGCGGCCGCCCTGTTTTCGCTATTGGGTCTTGCCATTGCCGCACCGGCCGCGGCTCAGTCGCTGAACCTCGTCGCCATGCCGATCGTCTATGTGTCGAAGCCAGTTGTGCAACAGGTCCATGCCGGTCGTGCGATTGCTCCCGCAGTGCAGTCCACCACCCGGGTCAAGCAGCAGGAACCCGCCGGCCTCGCGGCCGCACGCACGCAGTACCAGATGTCGGCGACCCCGCTGCCGCTGTGGAAGGCTTCGCCCGCCATCGACCGGCAGTATCGCAACTACAATCGCGGGATCGCGCAATAAGGCCCGTTCCTGGTGCTCGATTCGCGCCGGGTCGCGCTGGTGGGCGAAACCGACCACGGCTCGCCGGGCGCCTTTCGCGCCATGCTGCGCGATTTTCCCGGGCTCGAGCAACTCGACATGGTCGAATGCCCGGGCACGCGCGATGATGTGGCCAACATGAAGCTGGGGCGGATGATCCGCACGGCGGGGATGGTGACGCATGTCCCCTCGATCGGCTCGGTCCGTTCGGGCGCTGTTGAACTGTTTCTTGCCGGGATCGAACGCGACATCGCGGATGGCGCCGAGTTCGCGGTGCATAGCTGGATCGACGACTATGGCCGCGAAGCTGCCGACTACGCCGCCGACGCACCGGAGAATCGCAAGTACATCGACTATTATCGCGAGATGGGGATGAGCACCGAACAGGCACGAGCCTTCTACGATTTCACCAATTCGGTACCCCATCGCTCGGCCCTGTGGTTGGGCGCGCGCGATATGCGTCGCTGGGTGCGCCCGGCATTCCCTGCGTTCGGTGAACGCCGCCCCGTTTCGCGCACGATCGCTCCATCACGAGCGGTCCGCGAAGAGGTGAAGCCGGCTGCGCAAGCCGCCCCTAAACTGGCCTATGCCGACATGACTTTCTCTTGACGGCAAGCGCGCGCTTCCTTATGCGCGCGCCATTCAAGCGGTCACCCCGCCAGGGTGGCCCTTTTTGTTGGTGGCGCATTCCGCTACCGGAACCGGAAATTTTTGAAGGACACTTCCGATGAAGCGGACTTTCCAGCCCTCGAACCTCGTGCGCGCCCGTCGCCACGGTTTCTTCGCGCGCAAGGCGACCCCAGGTGGCCGCAAGGTGCTTCGCGCTCGTCGCGCCCGCGGTCGCAAGAACCTCTGCGCGTGATCTGATCCGCTGCGCCTCGGCGTAGCGAATCACATCGACGACAGCATGCGGGCTCCCCTCGGGGGGCCCGTTCGCGTATGTAAGCCCGATGAAGCGCGACCTCCAGGTGATCCGCAAGCGGAGCGATTTCCTCGCCGCGAATCGCGGGTTGAGGATCGCACGCCCGGGCTTCGTCCTACTCGCCCGCCCCAATGACGGGCACGGCAAGCGCTATGGCATCACGGTCACCAAGAAGATCGGCAACGCCGTGGTCCGCAACCGGATGAAGCGCCGCTTTCGCGAACTGCTGTGGGACGCCCTGCCCGATCAAGGGATGCCCGATCACGATCACATATTGATCGGCCGCGAGGGCGGAGTGGAACGCGATTTCGCCCTTTTGCGCGACGAACTGGCCGCCGCGCTGGCCCGCGCTGCCGAGGGCAAGGGCGACCGGTCACGCCCACCACGCAAACCCCGGAGCCCGCGCGCATGAAATACATATTCATCTTCATCGCCCGTGCCTGGCAGTGGGGACCGAGCCGGATCCTGCCGCCATCCTGCCGCTATGCGCCCTCGTGCAGTCAGTATGCCATCGAGGCGCTTGGCAAATATGGTGCGATCAAGGGTGGATGGCTGGCGACTAAGCGTATAATGCGCTGCCACCCATGGGGCGGCCATGGCTACGACCCGGTGCCATAACAGCACTGTCTTGACTGGCTAAAACACCTCCCCACATTCTGAACTTCGACTGATTACGACAGGACCGACCTTGCAGAACCAGCGTAACCTGATCCTGGCCATCGCGCTTTCCTTCCTGCTGCTCATCGGCTGGGACTATGCGATGCAATATTTCTACCCACAGCCGGAATCGGCCACGGTGGAGAGCCAGCAGGACCCCACTCGCGCCGCCGAGGCCCAGGCACAGAAGACCCAACATTCGCGTACCGGCGGGCTGGTGGACCCGATGGCGCAGGCGCTGGAGAAGACCGAGCTTAAGGCCGCGCTCGCCTCGCCTGAGCGGGTGCAGATCGACGCCCCGCGCGTCGCCGGCTCGATCAACCTGAGGGGCGGCGTGGTCGACGACGTGGTGCTCAAGGACCATCGCGAAACGGTCGACAAGGATAGCGGCCCGGTCCGCATCTTCTCGCCCAACGGTACCGAAGCCCAGTATTTCGCGCAGTTCGGCTGGGTCGGTTCGAACCTCAAGGTTCCCGGCCCGCAGACGCTGTGGCAGGCCGACCGCACGACCCTGACGCCGGCAAACCCGGTCACGCTGCGCTGGGATAATGGCGAAGGCCTGACCTATTCGATCCGCTACAGCATCGACGACGACTACATGATCACCGCCGAGCAGGCGGTGGCGAACACGGGCCCCAACCCTGTGGTGGTGCAGCCCTTTGGCCTTATCAACCGCACCAGCAAGACCGCGAGCCAGGACCTATGGGCCGCACATTCCGGACCGATGGGTGTGTTTGGCGAGATCGCTGATTACGACATCGACTACTCGACGCTTGACGAAGACATGAAGGTTACACCTGAGGGTCGCACAGACTGGGCTGGTTTCGCAGACATATACTGGCTCTCTGCCTTGGTGCCCCAGGATGACAGCGCACCTGAGACTACCTTCCGCGCGATGGGCAACGAGATCTACCGTGTCGACATGATCTATGAACCCAAGACGGTGGAGGCGGGCCAGCGCTTGGCCAACACCTCACGCCTCTATGCGGGGGCCAAGGAAAGCGTGACGCTCGACCGGTATCAGGATGCGGGGATCGAGAAGTTCGGATTCGCCATCGAATGGGGCTGGTTCCGCTGGTTCGAGAAGCCAATGCTGTGGCTGCTGCGCCAGCTGTTCGATGCGGTTGGCAATTTCGGTATCGCCATCATGCTGCTGACACTGATCGTGCGCGGGATCATGTTCCCGATCGCGCAAAAGGGCTTCGCCAGCATGGCCGCGATGAAAGCCATTCAGCCGAAGATGAAGGAAATCCAGGAGAAATACGCCGACGACAAGCCCAAGCAGCAGCAGGAGATCATGGAGCTCTACAAGCGCGAGAAGGTCAATCCGCTCGCCGGCTGCCTGCCCATGTTGCTGCAGATCCCGGTGTTCTTCGCACTCTACAAGGTGCTGATCCTGGCGATTGAGATGCGCCATCAGAAGTTCCTCTGGATCAGCGACCTTTCGGCCCCCGATCCGGCGAACCTTGCCGCGCTGCTCTCACTGGGCGGGATTACCGTGCCCACCTGGCTGATGTTCATCTTCGGCCTCGGCGTGCTTGGCGTGCTGCTTGGCGTGACGATGTGGCTGACCTTCAGGCTCAATCCCACCGCGATGGACCCGGTCCAGCAGCAGATCTTCAACATCATGCCCTGGGTGCTGATGTTCGCGATGGCACCCTTTGCCGCGGGCCTGCTGCTCTACTGGGTGACCTCCAACGTCCTGACGCTGGCGCAGCAGAAGTATCTCTACTCGAAGCACCCGCAACTGACGGCCGCGGCGCAGGCCGATAAGGCCAAGGCAGCGGGATGACCGAAGAGGAGCTCCTTACGCTCGAGCAGAGGGCGAACAAGCTGTTCTCGGGCCGGGTGGAATTCCTCCTTTCGGCGCCCCAGCTCAAGTTCCTGCCCGAACCCGACGTGCCCGAGATCGCTTTCTGCGGTCGCTCGAATGTCGGCAAGAGCACGCTCCTGAACGCGCTCACCGGGCGCAAGGCGATCGCCCGCGCCTCGGTCACGCCAGGGCGCACGCAGGAACTGAACTTCTTCGAGGTGGGCGAGCCGACGCTGTTCCGCCTGGTCGATATGCCCGGCTATGGTTTTGCCAAGGCACCGGTGAAGGTCGTCGAGAAGTGGAAGCAGCTCGTGCGCACCTATCTGCGCGGCCGCCCGGTGCTGGCCCGCACGCTGGTGCTGGTCGATGCGCGCCATGGCCCCAAGGAGGTCGACCGCGAGATGATGAAAATGCTCGACGAGGCGGCGGTCGGCTATCGCGTGGTCCTGACCAAGGCCGACAAGATCAAGGCGAGCGAGCTCGAGAAGGTCGTGGCCGAAACCCAGACCGAGGCGAGGAAGCATATTGCCGCCTATCCGGACATCCACGTGACCAGCGCGGAAAAGGGCATGGGCATAGGCGCGCTTCGCGCAGCGGTGCTGGCCGACGCGGGGGTTTGACCGCTAGGCCACCAAGAACGCATCCTCGTTGGACAACTCCGCTGCGGCAGCGAAGTGGCCGATCATCGCCAACTCCCCACTGTGGGCTAGCCAAACGGCGTGAGGGCGACGGACATCATGACCTGGCCGAACGGGCCGTTGCGATCGAGCAGAATGCCCGAGCCTAGGCCGATCCCGTTGGGCATCCATGTGGTGCGCGAGCGGATGCCGATATCGGGACCTTGCGGGAAATGCGTGACGGCAATCTGGAGGTTCACGTTCGGATCCGCGAGCCTGGGCTGGGAGGGGCGTCCGATGCCGTGCGTCCAATCGGCGGGTCCAAGGATCCGCGCGAGCGGCCTCACGCCTTCGACGATATCCTCGGTGTAGCGGAACCACGCGATCCCGTCGTCGGACCTGCGCGTCTCGAAATTGTCCATCATCCATGGGCCTCCGTGGGGCGCTTTGCGCCTTGGAAGGACGGGCAGGGCGCCGGGATCCAAAGGCATTCGCGGTGCCGGTTCGATAGAACCGATCTCTGTCGTCGCGATGAACACCACCGACGCGCGCGCCGATACATTGCCATTGTCGATGACAGTGCCTGAAAGCACGCTGACGCGGCGGCCTTTTCGGATCACATCGCATGTGGTCAGCAGTGCCCCAGAGCCGGTCGGACGGAGAAACTCGACCGATACCGAGACGGGAAGGCCGAGTCCCTGTTTCTCAGCCTCGGTTTCCAACTCGTGCACCAGCAGCCCGGCGACGGCACCGCCCTGGAGCCCGGCAAAGGGCCCCATCGCCGATGGTGTGCTTTCCCATGAACCATCTTCACGTCTTACAAATGCGGGCATGTCGCCAGAACTCCTCTAAAGCAGTCCTTGGTAGGCATCCCAGATCGACGGGCCTAATGAGTTCGCTTCAAGATTAGTGAAAGAAGTTCATCGATGGCGAAGAGGATCGATCTCCCTTCCATGCCCGCACTGCAAGCGTTCGAGCGAGCTGCGGCACGGTCCTCCTTTGCCGATGCGGCGCGCGATCTCGGTCGGACGCCCTCGGCGGTTTCACACGCGATCAAGGACATGGAGACCCGCCTTGGGGTCACATTATTTGAACGCGTGGGACGAACAGTCCGCGTCACCCAGGCCGGAGCAGCCTATCTTGAAGTGGTGGAGGCCGCGCTCTCGAGCCTCAGGGCGGCGACCCAGCGGATCGCCCGGAGCGAGGAGCGCAATGTGATCCGGATCAGCGCGCTGCCGTTCTTTACCAGCGCCGTATTGCTCCCCAACCTGCCGCGGTTCGAGGCGGCGCATCCGCACTATGACCTGCGCATCGAGACCACCAACGCCTATGCCGATGTGTTGAATGGCGAGGTCGACATCGCGCTTCGTTTCGGTGAGGAGCGTAGCGAGAATCTGATCTGCAAACCGCTGATCTCGGTCTGCGGCCAGCCCGTTGCATCGCCCAGCTACCTGCGTTCCGCTCCGCCGATTAGAGAGCCCTCGGACTTGCAGCAGCACACCCTGATCCATGTCCGATCCAATGTGCAGGCCTGGGATGAATGGTATCGCGCAATGGGTGGCGATCGGCTTGGCTCGACCAGGAATCTAAGCTTCGATTCGATCCTGGGAGCCCTGGACGCAGCGACGAAAGGGCTCGGTATCGCACTCGGCATGTACCCGCTGATCGGCGCTCACAGTGGATATGGCGAGGATCTGGTTCCTGTACTGGGGCCGGCCGTGGCGTGGTCCACACGATACAACTTCATCTGCCAGCGAACAGCTTTGGAGAGCCGCAAGATCCAGGCGACGCTGAAGTGGTTGGAGGATTCGCTCGCAGCCTTCGTCTAGCGGGGGCGCGAGGAATGTCCGCAGTCGGGCCCCTAGCAGAATTGCCGCCCTTGGTTTCCGGAGTTCACCGTCAAAGGTCTGATTATGGGCGGCTAGCTGACCTTAGGTTTCGAGCCAACCTGGTTCGCCGCCTGCCCTTATTCGTTCGATGCGGCGACGGAGCTTGCTTCGATAGGCTTCGGTGTAATTCAAATTGAGTATTTCGCCTTGAAACAGGATGAAATTGGGACGCTCTGCGTCACGCAATTGTCGCATCTGTACCTCAATTGCTCTCCGCCAGATTTCTTCCGATGCCCATTTGCTCATACGAACAACCTATTGATTTTGACTACGTCCGCAATCGGGTCGTCAGCAGAATGTCTGCAAGTATTAGATGACGACCCCAAGCAGGCTATGTGGCAAACAGCATGTCGTCGCTGGCGAAGGCCTTCATCTCCAGCGCATTGCCGCTGGGATCGCGGAAGAACATCGTTGCCTGTTCGCCGGGCTGGCCCTTGAAGCGGATCGTCGGCTCGATTGCGAATTCCACCCCGGCAGCGCGCAGGCGATCCGCCAGCTCCTGCCAGTCCTCCATCCGCAGCACGATGCCGAAGTGGGGCACGGGGACACCGTGGCCATCGACATGGTTGTTCGCCCGGTCGCCCGCCTTGCCCGGGGCGAGATGCGCCACGATCTGGTGGCCGTAGAAATCGAAATCGATCCACTCGTCCGAACTGCGTCCTTCGGCACAGCCCATCGCCCCGCGATAGAAGGCGCGCGCGGCGGCGAGGTCGTCAACGGGAAAGGCGAGGTGGAACGGGCGCAGGCTCATGCCCGCCTTCTATCGCCGCGCATGGCATTTTCCTACAGGCGATCCGGCGTGCCAGCCTGCCGGCATGCTGCCCCAAATCACGCCAGAAAACGCTCGCGCCATCGTGGCGGAATACATTTCAGAACTGTGTTCCATGTGTTCCACCGTTCAGCGTCGACACCGCCGCGATGAACGCCTAACCCCCGACTCGCAGCAGGAAAGGCACCGCATGAAGCTGATCATCGGCAACAAGAACTATTCGAGCTGGTCACTGCGCGGCTGGCTGGCGGCCAAGCAGTCGGGCCTCCACTTCGAGGAAATCGTGGTGCCGCTGTTCGGGGAGAATTGGGAAGCCGACAAGCAGAGCGGGCAGATCCGCCCCTCTTCGGGCAAGGTCCCGCTGCTGTGGGATGGCGATGCAGTGGTGTGGGACAGCCTCGCCATCCTTGACTATCTCGCCGACAAGGTCGGGCGGGACCGCTTCTGGCCCAAGGACGAGGCTGCGCGGGGCATGGCCCGATCGATGGTTGCCGAAATGCACTCATCCTTCCAGGCCCTGCGCGGCGAATGCCCGATGAACGTGCGCAAGCGCTTCGACGGGTTCGAGCCGAGCGAGGCCTGCACCGCCGATATCCTGCGCATCCTTGGCCTATGGGCTGAAGCACGCAGCCGCTTCGGCAGTGGCGGGCCGTTCCTGTTCGGCACCTTCGGCGCGGCGGATGTGTTCTTTGCTCCGGTGGTCAGCCGCTTCATCAGCTACCAGATACCGGTCCCGGGATTTGCCGTGGCCTATATGCAGGCGCTGTGGGAGCACGAATGGATGCAGGCGTGGATCGCTGCCTCGGAGGACGAGGAATGGGTGATCGAGCAGTATGAGACCGTCGGCTGACGGGCTCGCGGGCTCCTCATGGTATCCGGCTGGTTGGGTAGCGTGTGCCGTCCTTGTGGGCATAGCCATCGGGGTCGAAGACCATGTCGATATCGGGATATTCGCCTGAATCCCGATCCTTGTCGCCGGCGCTGATGGCGACGAAGACACACGGTTTGCTTGAGCGGTTGTGGAGGCGGTGACCGTTTTCGACACCAGCGGCCCAGGCCAGCACGTCACCCGGGCGGACCACGGTTTCACCTTCGTCCTCGATCAGTACGGCCTCGCCTTCGAGCATGACCAGCAGTTCATCCTCGAGCCGATGCCAGTGGCGCTGCGAAGAATAGGCACCGGGTTCGAGCAGGACGTGGCTCGCGCCCATCTGGGTGAGGCCTGCCACCGGGGCGAGTCGACGGTACCAGCGCCCCTGGACCTCGGCGTCGAAGGGGGCGGGGTAGCCGGTGGCATTGGTGCGGGGGATGGCGTCGAGATCGAGCTTGGGCATGGGTGGGGTCTCCTGCTAGCGAGTGTCTCATGACCGAAGTACTCGACCTCGCCAAGCGCCTGATTGCCGCGCCCAGCGTGACCCCTGCGACCGGCGAGGTGTTCGATGAACTCGAAGCGATGCTCGCGCCGCTGGGCTTTGCGGTCCACCGCTTTCGTGCCGGTCATGCACCCGAAGGACCGGTCGAAAACCTCTTCGCTATCCGGCCAGGCCCGGCTGGCTCGAAACATTTCGCCTTTGCTGGCCACCTCGATGTGGTGCCACCGGGTGAAGGCTGGACCAGCGGCGCCTTCGAGCCGAAGGTTCGGTCCGTGCCGGGGGGCGACCTGCTCTACGGTCGTGGTGCGGTCGATATGAAGGGTTCGATCGCCTGCATGGTCGATGCGGTAGCCGGTATCGCGACCGATGCCGGTACGATCAGCTTCATCATCACCGGTGACGAGGAAGGGCCGGCGATCTTCGGCACCCGCGCGCTGATCGACCATATGCGCGAGACGGGGCATCAGCCCGACCTGTGTCTCGTCGGTGAACCGACCAGCGTTCATCGGTTGGGCGACATGATGAAGATCGGGCGTCGCGGTTCGCTCAATATCTGGCTCGAGGTCGAGGGGAAGGAAGGCCACGTCGCCTATCCGCACCTCGCCGACAATCCGATCCCGAAACTGGTCGCTATGCTCGCGGAGCTCGATGCGTTGGTGCTCGATGAAGGCAGTGACTGGTTCCAACCCTCGAATCTCGAGATCACCGACATCGAGGTCGGCAATCCCGCGACGAACGTGATCCCGCACCGGGCAACCGCGCGGCTCTCGATCCGTTTCAACGATCACCATACCGGGGCCGAACTCTCCGAGCGCGTGATCGAGATCGCGACCCGCCATGGCGGCGCGGCACGCCCGGTGATTTCGGGCGAGCCCTTCCTGACCCCGCCGGGACAGTTCAGCGACATCGTGGCTGCAGCAGTGGCTGCAGAGACCGGGCTCAATCCGGAACCCTCCACCACCGGCGGCACCTCGGATGCGCGCTTCCTGCGGGCAGTCTGCCCGGTGATCGAATTCGGCCTGTGCAACGCCACGATGCACAAGCGTGACGAAGCGGTGGCGGTGGAGGATCTTGCGGTCCTTACCCGGATATATCGCCGGATTGCGATGGCAGCCCTGGCATCTTGACCTATCGACCAGTCATTGCGAGCGTAGTGATGCAGCCCATGGACCCGCACCGTGAGTTGCCGCGTCGCCTGCGACTCCTCGCAATGACGATCACCTTTGGGGGAGTACTGACTTGCTGACGACCTGGTTCAAGATTCCGCTGTGGCGGCGCGTCGTCGCCGCTCTCGTCCTTGGCATCGCCACCGGATGGTTCTGGGGCCCCGAGGCGGAAAGCATCAAGTGGATCGGCGATTTCTTCATCAAGTCGATCAAGATGCTGGTGGTCCCGCTGATCTTCTTCAGCCTGGTTTCGGGCGTTGCTGCCATCGGTGATCTCAGGAAGCTTGGCGCGGTCGGCGGGCGCGCCATGCTGCTGTTCGTCGTCACCGGACAGATCGCCGTGTGGCTGGGCCTTGGGCTCGGCACGCTCTTCCAGCCGGGTAGCGGCGTCGACACCTCCGCCATCGCCAAGGGCGCAACGCCCGAGCCCAATCCGACCACCGCGGTCGATATGATCCTCTCGATCATTCCCGAGAGCCCGGTCAGGGTAATGGCCGATGTTGCGGTGCTGCCGCTCATCGTCTTCTCGCTGCTGGTCGGCATCGGCATCCTCATGGCCAAGGAAGAGGGGGAGCCGGTCCAGAAGGTTTTCGATAGCGGCGCGGTCATCATGCAGAAGGTCACCATGCTGGTCATGGAGCTGACCCCCTTCGGCGTCTTCGCGCTGATGGCCTGGGTGGCCGGGACGCTGGGGCTCGATGCACTATCTGCGCTCGCACAGCTGGTCGCGCTTAACTATTTCGGCTGCCTGCTGATTATCTTCGTGATGTACTCGGCGATGATCAAATTCCTCGCCAAGCTGCCGGTCGGTGATTTCTTCCGCGGGATTATCGACGCGATGGCGGTGAGCTATTCGACCGCCAGCTCCAACGCGACATTGCCCGTCACGCTGCGCTGCGCCGAACGCAACCTTGGCGTGTCGAACTCGGTCGCGAGCTTTGTGATCAGCCTCGGCGCGACGATCAACATGAACGGGACCGCGATGTATCTCGGCCTCGCCACCCTGTTCGGGGCGCAGGTGTTCGGGGTGGACCTGTCGATGGGTGATTATTTCCTCATCTCGATCCTCGCCACGCTGGGTGCGGTCGGTGCGGCGGGCATCCCGGGCGCGGGCCTGATCATGATGGCGCTGGTCTTCGGTGCGGTCGGCGTGCCGCTGGAAACCATCGCCTTCGTCGCCGGTGTCGATCGGATCATGGACATGATGCGCACCACCACCAACGTCAGCGGCGATGCTGCAGTGGCGACTACGGTGGCGGTGATGACCGGTGAGATCGACCGTGCCGCGATGGTGTCGGCGGACGATGTCTGAAGCCGTCCTTTAGGGATTCTCGACGCTGGCAGGCGAAGGCGCGCTTTTTGGGTTGGCGATGTTCTGCCTCAAAGATGAACTCGCCTACCGCCCCTTCGGCTTTTCCAGCACCTTCTTCTTGTAGCTGCACAGGTCCGCGACTTTGCAGCGCCAGCATTCGGGTGTTCGCGCCTTGCAGACATAGCGACCGTGCAGGATCAACCAATGATGCGCACCTAGCCGGAAGGGCTGGGGTACGCGCTTCTCGAGCTTCGCCTCGACCTGTTCTGGCGTCTTGCCCTTGGCGAGGCCGGTGCGGTTCCCAACGCGCAGGATATGGGTGTCGACCGCAAAGGTTTCCTGTCCGAACCAGCAATTGAGCACCACATTGGCGGTCTTGCGCCCCACGCCGGGCAGGCGGACGAGGTCTTCACGCGTATCCGGCACCTCGCCGTCATACTCGTCAATCAGCAATTGTGAGAGCGCGATGACGTTCTTTGCCTTGGAGTTGAACAGGCCAATCGTCTTGATGTGCTCCTTGAGCCCGTCTTCGCCCAGCTCGAGCATCTGCTGGGGAGTCTTGACCTCGCGAAACAGCGCGCGCGTTGCCTTGTTCACGCCGACGTCGGTCGCCTGCGCCGACAGGGCAACCGCTACAACCAACTGGTAGGCATTGCCATATTCCAGCTCGGTCTCGGGCGAAGGATTGTCCTCCGCCAGGCGGCGGAAGAACTCGAATATCTGGTCTCTGGTCATGGATGTGGTTTGTTCGCCCGTTCCAATGCCGCGATCTTGGCTTCGACTTCCTCGTCAACCTCGTCGAGGCGGGCAAGGTGCCTGCGCATATCTTCGATCTTCTGGTCGCGGCGACGCTGCATCGCTTCAGAGAAGGCAGCGGCAATGATACCGGTCGGCATGGCGACAAAGGCGACGCCCGCAAGCGCCATGATGCTGGCGAAGACCTTGCCCAGGCCGGTGACCGGGTAGACGTCACCATAGCCCACCGTGGTGAAGGTCATTACCGCCCACCACAGCGAACGTGGAATCGAGCCGAAGGCCTCGGGATGGATGTGCCCTTCGGTCATATAGAGCGCGGTCGCGCCGAGCAGGATGAAGACGAAGGCCAATGCAGCCGTGACGATCAGATCGTCGACGCGGTTCGCGACGGCCGCCCAGACTTCGGTAATCGCCCTGGAAAAACGCCCGAACTTCATCACCGCGACCACGCGCAGCAGTCGCACAGTACGCAGCATGGCCGCATCGGCGGTGACCAGCGGTACCAGGGTGGAAATCACCACGATCAAATCGATCAATCCGATCGGCGAGCGGATGAAACGCCAACGCTTTGACCAGGAGGATTCTTCGCCGGGCTCCTCCGCCGCGGCATAGATGCGGGCGATGTATTCGAGCAGGAAGATCACGCCGAAGACCAATTCGCCGATCACGAGCACGTTGTGCCAGCCTTTCGGAATGGTCGGTTCAGTCGACAATGCGGCGGAAGCCACTGCAAGGATGATCGTAACGATCAGCAGGCGGTTGAGGACGGTGAGGTGGCCGTCGAGCTCCGCGCCGACGAACAGCTGGTGATGCAAGGTGCTGCGCAGTCCCGCCATGGCCTCCCCCGTCTCGAGCTAAAGCTCGAGCACATCCTCCATCGTGTAGCGGCGCGCGGGCTTGCCGATCAACCACTCGGCGGCACGGATCGCCCCGCGCGCGAAAATACTGCGGTCCTCGGCGCTATGCGCAAGTACCAGCCGCTCCTGTTCGCCGGCGAGGATCACGCTGTGTTCGCCCGCAACCGTGCCGCCGCGCAGCGAAGCAAAGCCGATCGTGCCCGGGCGGCGCGCGCCGGTGTGCCCGTCGCGCCCGCTCTCGCGGTTCGCGGCCAGTTCGATCCCGCGACCCTGCGCCGCTGCCTCGCCAAGCAGTAGCGCGGTCCCGCTAGGGGCATCGACCTTGCGGCGGTGGTGCATCTCGACGATCTCAATGTCCCAGTCCGGTCCCAGTCGGGCGGCAGCTTCGCGTACCAGGTGGGCAAGCAGGGTGACCCCCAGCGAGGTATTGCCGGTTTGCAGGATTGGCACCACGCGCGCTGCATTGTCGATCGCGGTGTGGTGCGTGGCGTCGAGACCCGTGGTGCCGATCACGAGCGGAATGCCCGCCCCGATTGCTGCGTGGAGGTTGGCTTCGAGCGCTTGCGGTGAAGAGAAATCGACCAGCACGTCGCTTTCATCGGCCAGGCCGGCAGGATCGCCGCCCTTGTCTACGCCGCCCGACAGTGCGTGGCCGCCCGCCGCGATTACGCTGGCGAGGGCATGGCCCATTGCCCCTTCGCTGCCGATTATTCCGATACGCGCCATTGCCACTCCCTGGGTGCCTGTGTTTCATGGAGGCGATGACCGAATTGCGCAACATCGTGATCCTGACCGGGGCGGGGATATCGGCCGAAAGCGGGATCGATACGTTCCGAAGCGAAGGCGGCCTGTGGGAGCAGCATCGCGTGGAAGACGTCGCAACGCCTGAAGGCTTCGCCCGCGACCCGGACCTCGTGCTGCGTTTCTACGACATGCGGCGCGAGGCGATCCAGGCCAAACAGCCCAATCCTGCACATGAGGCGCTGGCGCGGCTGGACGAGGCGTGGGATGGAGAGCTGTTGATCGTCACCCAGAACGTCGACGACCTGCACGAGCGGGCAGGCGCACGCCGCGTACTGCACATGCACGGGACGCACCTCAATGCCTGGTGCACGGCGTGCGATGCGCGCTCGCCCTGGACCGGGCCACTCATAGACCGACCGCCATGCCCGGCTTGCGGGACGAGCGCCTTGCGCCCGGATGTCGTGTGGTTCGGTGAGATGCCATACGAAATGGAACGCATCTACGCGTCAATCCGCCGTGCCGACCTGTTTGTGAGCATCGGCACTTCGGGTGCGGTCTATCCGGCGGCGGGCTTCGTGCGCGATGCGCGTGAGCTGCGGGTGCGAACGCTCGAACTCAACCTGGAACGCAGCCAGGGTTCGCACTGGTTCCATGAAAGCCGGCAAGGCCCGGCGACGCAGCTCGTGCCGGCCTGGGTGGAAGAAACGCTCGCGCAGCGCCTTGGGTAATGTTCAGGCAAAGGGCCTGCGCACGAATGCCATGCGCAGGCCCCTCACCATTACTTCGCCCGGATTCCCCGTCAGTTGCCGCCGAGCGACCAGCCGAACTTGAGGCCGAACTCGCTTGCATCATTGGCAAGGATGTTAAGAACATAGGGGCCGACATCCAGTGCGCCCTGGGTATACCGTTCGTCAGTGATGTTCTTGCCATAGGCGGTAATCGACCAGTTGGCGCCGTCGGGTTCATAGGTGACGTTGAAGCCCAGCAACTCGCGGCTATCAATGAACGCGGTTGGCGAGTTGTTGGGCTGGCCTTCCAGGCTGCCGCGGTACGAGTAGTCAGCGCGCGCGGTGATCCTGCCGCCACCCACGTCGAACTCGACCTGCGGGCCGACTGCCACGGTCCAGCGCGGAGTCAATGCCGCGCGGTTGCCATCGGCCAGGCTGCTGCCCGGTTCGACGTTGCGGAAGGTTGAGTCAATGTAGCCAACCGCTGTGTTGAGCGAGAACGCGCCCAGCCGGACATTGCCTTCCCATTCGACGCCGATCGAACGCAGGTCGCCGGCATCGTCGGTTACGGTGATGAACCCGTTCGGCCCGATCGTGCTGACCTGTGCGGGGAAGGAATTGTAGGTGGTGTGGAACACCGACAGAGCCATTTGCAGCCAGTCGGTCGGTTCGCCCTTGATCCCCGCTTCGTAGTTGATTGCCGTCACCGGATCGGTGGCGAAGAAGGTATCCGCCCCGCCGAATGGGCGTGCCGGGAATTGCCCAGACTGATAGCCGCGCGCGACCGTTCCGTAGATGTCTAGGCGATCGGCGAGCGCATAGGTCGCCGATGCTTCCCAGGTCACTTCGCTGAAGCTGGCCGAGCCGCCGAATTCGGGAGCGAAGCCCAGGTCGGCGGTCGCGTCCTTGCTGTCGTGGGTGAAGCGTAGACCGCCGGAGATGCGCAGTGCCTCCGTCACGCGAACGCCGAGATTGGCATAGGCCGCATAGCTTTCGGTCTGCTGGGTCTGCTCGAACAAGCCGTCGCCAAAACCGTTGAAGGTGGTCGGCTGCTGGAAATTGAAGCCGTCTTCGTTGAAGTAGTAGAGGCCGCCGACATAGTCGAAGATCCCCGATTGCCCACCCAGCTGCAGTTCGAATGAATACTGCTCCGCCTCACCGACTTCGGGGAAGGAGAGGAAATCCAGCTCGGCTCCGTCATCGTCGAGCCCGCCTTCATAGTCCGAGAAACGGTAGCTGCCGATGAATTTGAGGTTGAGCGCATCGCTCAGCGCATAGTCGATGATCCCGCTGAAGCCATAGGCGGAGTTCGAGGTCCGCGCGAGGTCGGCCTGACCCGAATTGGTGTCGAACGGATTCTCGGACTGGCTGGTCACCGGATCAAGCCCGCCGGCGCAGGCGACCGCGTAGGGCCCGAACAGATCGGCGATGTCAGCCGCGGTGCAGCCCCCCGGGGGTACCTTGATCGTGGTGGTGAACGGGTTCTGTCCGTTGGTGCCCTCGTTGCCGTCGGCGGTAAGCTGGATCGAAAGCCGATCGCTTGGCGTCCACTTCAACGCTATGCGGCCATGGATATCCTCCAACTCGCCCACGCGTGCTTCGGGGTTCGGGATGTTGAGGAAATCGCCCAGCCCGTTGCGCCGGTCGATGCCGAAGCTGATCGACGCGGCTAACGTATCCGACAGTCGGGTATTGCCATAGAAGTCGGCGGCCAGCCGACCGCGCGTGCCCGCCTGCAGCTTGACCGAGGCGGTTTCCTCGTCGCCCGGCTGGCGGGTGACGATATTCACCGCGCCCCCGACCGAGTTGCGCCCGAACAGCGTACCCTGCGGGCCACGCAGCACTTCGAGCCGCTCGATGTTGTCGAGGTTGAGGTTCTGGCCGATCTGGCGCCCGAGATAGACGCCGTCGACATAGACGCCCACGGTGGGATCGATCACGATCAAGTGATCCTGGAAACCGATCCCGCGAATGCTGGGGAATTGCGAACTCGGATTGCCCGCACCGAAGTTCGTCACGGTCAGGTTGGGCACATATTTGCCGATATCGACGATGCTGTCGGCATTGCGGCTGTCGAGCGCTTCGGGGCTGAATACCGTCACAGCGACGGGCGCCTCGTAAACGTCCTGCGCGGTGCCCTTCGAGGTCACGATGATGACGTTGAAATTGCTCGTGTCGTCGTCGCCGTCGGTGTCCGCGGCCTGCTGCGCCATCGCAACCTGGGGGAAGGCGCCAATCGCGAAGAGTGCGGTGGTTGCAGTCAGAAGATTTCGTAGTTCTCGTTTCATACCCATGTCTCGATACCTCTTTGGGCCATGCTCATCCGATCCGCGCTTACTGGTGAAGCAAGTTCGGAAGGGCGTTCAAATGTCGGCTGAGGGTCTGGCTAGAACCAGCCAGCGAGGAATTGCAAAACCAGCCCTTAGCCCGACTGCAAGTTACTGGGGAAAGGCGTAATATTGTTGCGAATTTGTCGCATTATCGTGCCCTTGGGCCTCACGACTCCAGATTTTGGACTTTGGCTGCGTCGCGAATTAGGCGCTGGGGTGGCGAATCGATTGTTCCCGTAGCGGGCTCAGTATCCTGGACCGAGGCCACAGGTCGTACAGGCTGGGTCCTTGGTGATCCTGAAGTTTCGCAGTTCGGGCCTGAGCCCATCAAGCAGGAATACTGTTCCCCATTGCGGCTCACCCAGCCCGCCGAGAGGGGCAAGCAACACGCGTATCGCCTGCAGTGCCGCGAAGGTGGCGGCCCATCCGGCCATCGCGCCCAGCATGCCGTCCTCGGCGCAGGTGTCGCAGTCTTCGGCATCGAAGGCATCGCCGACGAAGCAGCGGTAGCAGGCCTCGCCCGGCAGGTGTCCGGCGAAGGCCCCGACCTGTCCCTGGAAACGGCCCACCGCGGCTGACAGGAGCGGTACGCGTTCTGCCACGCATGCGTCGGAAACGGCCAGACGAGTGGCGAAATTGTCGGTCCCGTCGAGGACCAGGTCGGCGCCGGCAACCAAGTCGCCGACATTTGCGGCAGTGATCCGGCGGTCGGAAATGGCGACGTCGAGTGCGGGATCGAAGCCGGTCACCCAGCGCTTCGCTACCACGGCCTTGCCGTGACCGATGTCGCGCGTGTTGTAGAGCGTCTGGCGCTGGAGGTTGGAGACCTCGACCTTGTCATCGTCGACCAGGGTGAGCTTCCCGATGCCCGCCGCCGCAAGGTATTGCAGCGCAGGCGAACCGATCCCGCCGAGCCCGACCAGAACCAGATGCTTGCCCGCCAGTGCAACCTGGCCCGCGCCGCCGATCTCGGGCAGCACGATGTGGCGTGCAAAGCGATCGAGCCGCTCGGGACCGAGGGTCACGCCTGCGGGTCCTCGGGGCGACGCTCGCGCCGAAAGCCGTGCATGCCGTGCCACCATTGCAGGGCAATCACGGCGCCCTTGGCGGGCTGGAGGAGGAGGAGCATGAGGACGATGGAGAGGGGGATAATCGTCGCGATCACCACCCAACTGGGAATCGCCCAGTCGAACAGCATGAGGACAAGAATCGGCGCCAGCAGGTGCCCCGTCACGAACATCGCGATGTAGGCGGGAAAGTCGTCGGCGCGCTGTTCGGACAGGTCCAGCGCACAGGCGGGGCAGTGTGCCAGCGGCTTGAGCCACTTTCCGAAGATCCGCGCCTCGCCGCAACGGGGGCATTGGCAGCGCAGTCCCCGCAGCAACATTTCGGTTGGCGAGGCGGGAAGGGTGACGTCCGGTCGGAGGGATGAGGGCTGAGTCATGGCACGCCCTTTGGCCTTTCGCGCGCGCGCTGTCGACAGCCCTGTGGAGAGGGCTGTCGACTTGTTGTGCAGCGATGGTGAAGCGAACCGAAGGGCTGCGTGGGTTATCCCGTCAGCTTTCGAGCTGTCTCAACAGGCTACGCACATCGCCGTCCATGTCGGCATCGCGCTGGCGCAGGTCTTCGATCAGGCGAACGGCGTGGATTACCGTGGAGTGGTCGCGACCGCCGAACTTGCGCCCGATTTCGGGATAGCTGCGCGGGGTGAGGACCTTCGACAGGTACATCGCCACCTGGCGCGGGCGAACCACTGCCCGGGCACGCCGCTTTGACGACATTTCCGATCGGTCGATGCGGTAGAACTGGCACACGGTGCGCTGGATCTCGTCGATGGTAATTCGGCGCCGGTTGGCCGAAAGGATATCGGTCAGCTGCTCTTCCGCGAGCTGCAGCGACACTTCCTGTCCGGTGAGCTGGGCGTAGGCGATCAGCTTGTTGAGGCCGCCCACCAGTTCGCGAACGTTGCGGGTGATCGTGCGGGCGAGGAATTCGAGCACATCTTCCGGCACCTGCAGCGGGGCGAACTTGGTCAGCTTCGAATGCAGGATCTTCTTGCGCAGCTCGATGTCGGCCGCCTGGATGTCGGCAACGAGCCCCATCGACAGGCGGCTGAGCAGGCGCGGTTCGACCCCATCGAGCGCCTGCGGCGCGCGGTCGGCGGCGAAGACCAGCCGCTTGCCTTCGGCCAGCAGCGCATCGATCGTGTAGAGCAGTTCCTCCTGCGCACTCGCCTTGCCGATGATGAACTGGATATCGTCCACCAGCAACAGGTCGAAGCTGCGCAGGCGGGCCTTGAATTCCAGCATCTGGTTGGCCTTCAGCGCCTGGACGAATTCGACCATGAAGCGTTCGGCACTGCAGTAGAAGATGCGGCTGCGCGGGTGCGCCTGCAGGAAGGCATGACCGATTGCGTGGAGCAGGTGCGTCTTGCCCTGGCCGGTGGCGGCCTTGAGATAGAGCGGGCTGAACTGCGGCTTCTCGGTCGCCGACATGCGCTGTGCGGCATTGAAGGCGAGTACGTTGGCTTCGCCGGTAATGAAGGCAGCGAAGGTCAGCAGCGGGTCGAGCCCGACCGACGAGGTGAAGCCCCCGTCGCCCAGCGTATCCGCGCTGATCGCCATCATCGAATGGTCGCCGTCATTAGCCGGGCGACGGCCATTGCCGTGCAGGCGCAGGTCGGTGACGTGGCGACGGCCCGGATGCACGCCAATGCGCACTGTGCGCACTTCGCTGCGCGCAATCTTCCATGCCAGGCTCAGCCGGTCGGCAAAGCGATCGTTGACCCAGTTGGCGCTGAATTCGGTCGGCAAGAAGAGATCGAGCGTGCCGGTTGCCTTGTCGATCCCCCCCACCTGGATTGGCTTGATCCATTGGCTGTGGAGCTGGTGACCCAGGTCCTTGCGCAGGCCCTGGCTAATATCGGCCCAATCGGCGGCCAGGTTAACTGCTTCGAGATCTTCCATCGATTCGTCTTGTACTTTCCGCTTTGCCCCCACGAACTCGGATGTTTTATCCATGTTGTGATCCGTTCCCCCAAGCCGACGCTTCGCAGCGCGGCGATCCCAGAATAATAGCGCGTGGGTGGCTGTGGGCAAAGCGCTGCCCTTCACCGGAATTGGGTCAATTCCGGTGTCCCCCCATGCAAATCGAATATGGAGCCTAGGCTGTCCCGTCCTTGGCTGATGAAGACCTGTCTAAGTCCCGTGGCGAATGAGTCGCAAGGGGGATAACCGCAAAAAAACTGAAATAATCTGGTTGACTTGCCTCAACCCCGCAGGCTGCCGTTGAAGTACATGATTTATCTACATATTGCTCCCGCGAAGGTTGCGAATCGCGGGAAAAGCGAGGTTTTGGTTACGTTACGGTTACAGTGCTGCGGCGCAGCATGGCCCGGATACGACAAAGGGGCCGCGGCCCACGGGCCCGGCCCCTTGTAGATTTGCGACAGCAGCCCTCGCGGGCCAGCGAATCAGAGCGCCGCGACTCGCTTGGTCAGGCGGCTCAGCTTGCGTGCGGCGGTGTTCTTGTGGAGCACACCGCGGGCGACACCGCGTGCCAGTTCCGGCTGTGCGCTCTTGAGAGCGGCCGCAGCGCCATCCTTGTCACCGCCTTCGATCGCGGTTTCGACCTTCTTGACGAAGCTGCGGATGCGGCTGATGCGCGCGCCGTTGATTTCGGCACGGGCGGCGTTGCGACGGATGCGCTTCTTGGCTTGCGGCGTATTGGCCATGTCTGTCCTCGTCAGGCCGCACCGACTGGCGCGGCGGTAAATCTCGTCTGGGCGTTGCGAAAGGGCAGCCAGGGGCCGCCGGAAAGCGGCGCACTTAGCGGCGGGCCTGCGAATCGTCAAGCAATTGCTTGGTGTGCGTAACGGTGGACTAACGCCCAGCGAACCCTACATCGCACAGGCAAGCCGGAAAGGATACCGACCGTGACCGACAAGACGATCCGCAGCGATACAGAATGGCGCGCCGCGCTGACCCCCGAACAGTACCACGTCCTTCGCGAAGCGGGAACCGAACGCGCGTTCACCGGAAAGTATGACAAGCATTTCGATGACGGTGAGTACACCTGCGCCGGGTGCGGGCAGAAGCTGTTCGACAGCGACAGCAAATTCAACAGCGGCTGCGGCTGGCCGGCCTTTACCGCTCCGGCGGATACCCAGTTGATCGATGAGCGGCGCGACACCTCCTATGGCATGATCCGTACCGAGGTCATGTGCTCGAACTGCGGCGGGCATCTGGGCCATGTCTTCCCCGACGGTCCGCGCGATCGTGGGGGGCTGCGCTATTGCATCAACAGCGCGGCGCTCGACTTCGCGCCGGAGGCGGGCGAGGAATAGGCGGGCCGTTCAGCGAGCGTTAGACCTCGCCAATCCAGCGTGTGACCGATATAGCGCTGCCAGCAGCTAAGGGGATTTCCCGGGTCACATGGATAAGAGAGGGAGCCGCCGCAAGCGCGCGGCGCGTAACGAACGGGCCCGCCGGGCTGCGGCAGACAGGCCGCAATCACGCTTCAGGATGTGGATGCGCCGCGCCTTCATCTGGGGTGGGGCGCTGGCGCTGCTCGGTGCCCTGTTCCTGGGGCTTGCGGTGGCCTTCTCCGCGCGCTCGATGCCCAGTTACTACCAGCTCAAGGCGACCCAGAACGCGCAGACGATCATTGTGCGTGCGCGTGACGGCAGCGAAATCGTCGCACTCGGGCCCAGCTACGGCAAGTGGCTGTCATCCAACGAAATCCCGCAGGTCATGAAGGATGCGATGATCTCGGTCGAGGATCGTCGCTATTACTCTCACTTCGGGATCGACCCCTATGGCCTCGTTCGCGCAGTCTATGAGGCTGTGACCGGCGATGAGCGCATCTCGGCGACATCGACCATCACCCAGCAGCTGGCGCGCAACGTCTTCCTCAACTCCAACCGCTCGCTCGACCGCAAGCTGCGCGAGGCAGTCCTGGCGATGGCGCTGGAAGCCAGGTTCTCGAAGGAGCAGATCCTCGAGCTCTACCTCAACAAGGTCTATTTCGGCGGCGGCGCCTATGGCATCGATTCCGCCAGCCGGAAGTTCTTCAGCCATCCGGCGACCGAGCTATCGACCGCCGAGGCGGCGATCATTGCCGGACTGGTCAAGGCACCGAGCCGCTACTCGCCGACCGCTGACGTCGATGCAGCGGTGGGCCGCGCCAGCGTGGTCTTGCGGTTGATGAAGGAACAGGGGCGAATTCCAGCCGATGTCACGGTCGATCCGTCGACGGTCAATCTCAAGGAAGAGAAAGGTCAGAATTCGGTTCGCTATTTCACCGACTGGGCTTTGCCCCAGCTCGAACTGCTGCTGCCCGAAACCTATGAACCGATCGAGGTCTGGACCACGCTCGATGTGGGGATGCAGCGCGCGGCCACTGCCGCGATCAAGTCCAACACCCCCGACGGCGCGCAAGGTGCCTTGGTCAGCCTCGATCGCGATGGTGCGGTGCTCGCCATGATCGGGGGGACCGATTACGTCGAAACCAGTTACAACCGCGCCACCGATGCGATGCGCCAACCCGGATCGAGCTGGAAGCTTTTCGTCTATCTCGCGGCACTCGAAGCCGGCTACAAGCCAGACGACCGGGTGGTCGATACGCCGGTGACGATCGAAGGCTGGACTCCACGCAATTCCAACGGCCGCAATGTCGGCGAAATCGACCTGCGAACCGCCTTTGCCTATTCGATCAATACCGTCGCAGCACAGCTCGGCAACGAGGTCGGCTTCGGCACCGTCGCCTCGATGGCGCGGCGCTTTGGCATCACGACCGAGATCAGCACCTATCCGTCGATGGTGCTGGGGTCGAACGAAGTGCGCCTGCTCGACATGACCCGGGCCTTCGCCGCGATCTCCGACAAGGGGCATTCGGTCGAACCCTATGGGATCATCAAGGTCACCACCGGTGAAGGCCGCGTGCTCTATGAACATGAGCGGCGACGCCAGTCGCAGCTGGTGCCCGATTACGTCGCGGCGGGCATAACCGACCTTCTCCAGACAGCGGTCAACACCGGGACCGGGCGCGCCGCGCAGATCGGCCGGCCGACGGCGGGCAAGACCGGTACCACCAGCTCGAACAAGGATGGCTATTTTGTCGGCTTCTCCAGCGGGGTCACCACCGGTGTATGGATGGGGCGTGACGACAATTCACGCGTTGGCGGATTGCAGGGCGGCACCGCCCCGGCGCGGGCCTTTGCCGCCTATATGCGTTATGCGGTGAAGAACCGTCCGGTCGAGGAATTCGATACCGACCTCCAGCTTCCCGAATGGCAGCTCGAGCCGGATGACGAATACATGTTGGGCGACCCTGACGACTATTACTTCATCGACGAGCAGGGGAACCTGATCGAACCCGGTCGCCCTACCGATGAGCGGGGCGATCCCTTCGGCGAGGGGCCCGTGCGGCCCGAGGATGGCCAGCGTCCGCGCCAGCCTCCGGCGCTGCCGCAACGCGGAGCCGATGGCGGACCCCAGGCGATCGGCGACGATTTCCTCGACGAGGCAACGGGGGCCGATCGGGACCGTCGTGCGCGGCCGGCCCCGCAGCAGACGCCCATTCCGCCGCGCCGCTAGCGATTGGAGCGGCCAAAGGAAAAGGCCCCCAGCCTTGCGGCAGGGGGCCTTCAGCATTTCCATTGCGCAACGCGATCAGCGCAGTCGCACCGCCACAAACTGGGCTGGCCGACCGCGACGCTGGACGCGCAGGAGCACCGCTTCGCGCTTGTCGGCCTGTGCCGAGCGAATTGTGCTCTCGAGATCCTCGAGGCTCGCCACCGTGCGATTATTGGCCGAAAGGATGATGTCTCCGCGCTGGAGACCCTTGCGTGCCGCATCCGCATTGGGATCAACGCCGGCGACGACAACGCCCTGCGTTTCGGCCCCTACGCCAAGCTGGCGCGCGATCTGCGGACTGAGTGGTAAGACCTGCAGCCCAAGGCTTTCCTGGATCGTCTCGCTATCATTCGACTCGATGTCGTCCTGCTGGTCCGCGTCGGGGTCGAACTGCTGTTGGCGCAGTTCCTCCTCTGAAGGACGCTTGCCCACCGTGGCATTGACACGCTTGCTGGCCCCGTCGCGGATCAACTCGATCGGAACCGTCGTGCCCGGACGGATATTGGCGACAAGATAGGACAGCGTCTGCTCGGGCGTGACCTCTTTGCCATCGACCTTGAGCACGATGTCGCCCGGCTGAATGCCGGCCTTGTCGGCGGCTTCGCCCGGCTGGACCGACTGGATGAACTCGCCGCGGTTGCGCTCGACACCGAGCGAGTCGGCGAGGTCCTCGGTTACCGGCTGGATGTTGACGCCCAGGTAGCCGCGCTCGATTTCCACGCCGGCGCGCAGCTTCTCGACGATCGGCGCGGCGATTTCAGCGGGGATGGCGAAGCCGATACCCACGCTGCCGCCCGAGGGTGAGAAGATCGCGTTGTTGATGCCGATGACCTGACCATGCATGTCGAACAGCGGGCCGCCCGAATTGCCGCGGTTGATGGCCGCGTCGGTCTGGATGTAGCGGTCATAGGCGCCGCCCTGGCCGGTGTTGCGATAGACCGCCGAGACGATCCCCGAGGTTACCGTGCCGCCAAGGCCGAAGGGGTTGCCGATCGCCACCACCCAGTCGCCCGGCCGCGCATGGGCGCTGTCGCCGAATTTGACGAAGGGGAAGGGTTCGCGGCGATTGATCTTGAGCACCGCGAGGTCCGATTGTGGGTCGGTCCCTACGAGTTCGGCCTGGTACTCCGTCCCGTCGGGCATGGTCACGGTAATCTCTTCCACCGTCCCGCGCCCGTTCGGGCTGACTACGTGGTTGTTGGTCACCACATAGCCGTCAGCCGAGATGATAAAGCCCGAACCGAGCGACTGGCCTTCCTGGAAACGCGGCTGTTGCTGTTGCTGGCCGCGATTGCCGAACAGTCCTTCGAACGGAGTCCCGGCGAAGGGGTTGCCTTGCTGCGGGATTTCGATCCGCTGGCGGGTGGAAATATTGACCACGGCTGGCTGCAGCTGTGCGGTTAGGTCAGCAAAGCTTTCCGGTGCGCCGGCGCGCGGAACCACGCGGGCCATGTGGGCATCGTCGTTCTGGGCGACCTGCGCCCCGGCGGGATAGCCGGTCGCGAGCGAAATGGCTGCGCCCCCCAGCAGGAGCGCACTTGTCACGGAGTATGCGTATCGCACGGGCTTCACGTCCTTTTCGTCCTCTTCCTTGTCAACGCACCAACGGCGATTTTGTCACCGGGGCACGGAATGGGTACGGAGGCGACATCTCGCCTTTCCCGCTTAACCGCGTTTGAACGGCCAGTGGCCGGGTCGACGAACCGTCAACGCCGTCCGCGAAACTGCCGCAGGTACTCGTTGTCCGGCGACAGGATGATGCTGCTGCTGGCGTTTCCGTTCTCCGGCGCAAAGGTCGCATCATAGCTCTGCATGGCGCGGTAGAAATCGTAGAACCCGGGATCCTTGCCGAAGCTGTCGGCATAGATCTTCGCCGCCTGGGCATCTGCTTCGGCGCGGATGATGCGGGCATCGCGAGCGCCTTGCGCGCGGATGGTGCGCGCTTCGCGTTCGCGATCGGTCTCCATGCGCTGGAAGGCCGACTGCAGCGGCGCGCCATCGGGCAGGTCGGTGCGCTTGATCTGCACGTCGATCACTTCGGCCCCGTATTGCCGCGCCTGGCGGTTCAGGTTGTCGCGGACATTGGCGAGCGCGGTCCCTCGTTCGGCCGTGAGCATGGCCGAAAAGGTACGACGACCCAGCTCCTGCCGGAGCACCGAGTTGAGGATCGGTTCGAGCGCGATGCGCACACCTTCCGTGGTCCCGGCGCGTTCGACCATGCGGATCGGATCCGAAATGCGGAAGCGGGCATAGGCATTGACCAGCAGGCGCTGCTGATCGTTCGACAGCACTTCCTCGTCCGTCATGTCGAGATCGAGCACGCGTTTCTCGATCCGCGCCACCCGTTCGTAGAACGGAATTCGCAGGTAGATCCCGGCCTCGGTCTTGCCGCCCGGAGTATTGACCGTGCGCACCGGTTCACCGGCAGCGATCACGACAACCTGTTCTTCCTCGGGCACGATATAGGCGCTCAGCATAAAGCCGATCAGTGCCGCCCCGAGTGCGATCACCGATGCGCGGTGTTCCTCCCAAATGCGTCCCATCTTACTGGCCCTCCTGCGGTGTCACGGTGGTGGTCGACTGGGCCTGCTGCGCCCTGCGGCGCAATTCGGGCAGCGCGAGGTAAGGTGTCACACCCGGAGTTTCGACGATGGTCTTGTCGGTCTTGCTCAGCACGCGTTCCATGGTCTCGTAATAAAGTCGCTGGCGGGTAACTTCGGGCGCCAGGCGGTATTGCTCATAGACCTGGTCGAAAGCCTCGGCCTCGCCCTGTGCCTGGGCGATCACCTGCTGTGCATAGCCGCTTGCCTGGTTGCGCGCGGCATCGGCGTTCTGTTCGGCGACCGAAACGTCACGGAAGGAATCGACCACGTCGGCCGGAGGGTCGGCCTTGGCGATTTCCACGCCGAGCACCTCGATGCCCGAACGATAGGCATCGAGCGTGCGTTGCATCCGCAGTCGGACCCTCTGCTCGATTTCCGCACGGCCCTGGCCGGAGAAAGTCTGGTCGAGCGTCTTTTCCGCGACCGACGCGCGCATCGCCGCTTCGGCCACTTCATTGACCGTCTCGACCGGTTCGGCGAGCGAGAACTTGAAGTTCTCTAAGCTCTTGATGTTCCAGCGCACGATATAGCTGAGATCGACGAGATTCTGATCGCCGGTCAGGATCAGCTTGGCCTTCTGCCCCGTTTCCGGGATGCGCACCACGCGAACACCGGTGACGTCCTCGACATCGACTACCTCGATCGGGAAGGGTGCGGAAAAACGCATCCCCGAATCGAGCGTGCGGGTGTAATTGCCAAGCGTCTTGACGACCGCCTTTTCCTGCGGGTCGATCAGGTGGACGCTGGTTGTCAGCAGGCCGACACCGATGATGCCGGCCACAGCCACCGGGAACCAGCTTTTGCCGCCGGGGCGCGGGGGCAGGCGGAAACCGGGACCACCGGTGCCGCCGCCACGGCGCGGGCCTTCGGGGCCGCGGCTCCTGAAGATATCTTCGATATTGGGCGCGCGTCGCCCGCCGTCTTCGGAACCGGGCGGCAGCCAGGGGTTGCGCGGGCCCTTGGCCTTGTCGGAACCCGGCTCGTCGTTGCCCGAGTCACCGTTTTCGCCAACCGGCCCGTCGCCATCATCCGGTCCCTTGCCGGAACCGCCACCCCAAGGGCTCTTTTTGCCCGCCATTCCTAGCCAGATCCTCTGCCGAAACCCGTCAATCACTCTCATGCCTTCCGTTATAGGTGTGGTTTGCAGGAAAAACAGGGTTGAACGGTGCTTTTTGATGCTACAGCAGCCGGGCCCATGAGTTCGACGGACCCGAAAGCCTTCCTTCCCGCCGCGGTTGCGGAGCGCGTGACTTCCCTGACCATCGTCAATCGCCGCGCAATCGCCGTGGTCGACGTGGGCGGCCTGGACGAGCGTGAGCGGAGCGAACTGGAGCAGGCGATCACCGATATCCTTGCCGATCGCGAGGAGATCGACGAGGTCCGGGTGGCGATGACCGCCGAGCGCAAGGCGCGCAAGATTATCGCCGTCGGCAGCGGAAAGGGTGGAGTGGGCAAATCCACGCTGACCGCAAATCTCGCCATCGCCTTGGCGCGCAAGGGGCGCAAGGTCGGGCTGGTCGATGCCGATATCTACGGCCCGTCGCAGCCGGTCATCTTTGGCAACCAGGGCCAAAAGCCGGTCGCTCATGATGAAAAGCTGGTGCCGGTAGCCAGCCGATTCGGCGTGCCCATGCTGTCGATGGGGCAATTGGTCGAACCGGGTCGCGCAATCGCCTGGCGTGGGCCCATGGCAGCGGGTGCGCTGACCCAGCTGCTCGATGCGCATTGGGGCGATGCCGAAATCCTGATGGTCGACTTGCCGCCGGGGACCGGCGACGTCCAGCTGACCATGCTGCAGAAATTCAAGCCGGCGGGGGCGGTGATCGTCTCGACCCCGCAGGATCTCGCCCTGATCGACGCCGCCCGTGCGGGCCAGCTGTTCGACCAGGCCGGCGTTCCGGTGATCGGTCTGGTCGAGAATATGGCGGGCTATGCCTGCCCGCACTGCGGCGAGGTTTCCGATCCCTTCGGCAAGGGCGGGGTCGAAACGACCGCCGCTCGCCTCGAACTGCCCTTCCTCGGGCGTATCCCGCTCGATCTGGCGATCCGCCAGGGCAGCGACCGGGGCGAACCTCCGGCCGCCACCGATGGACCGATAGCCGAACCGTTCCTCGCCATAGCCGATAAGCTCGACGCATGGATTGGCGCAAACAGCTGAGCGAACTTCCGGTAACCCGGCGCCAACTGGTCGCCGGCGCCGCGGTTGGCGGTGGCCTCATCGTCGCCTGGTCATTGTGGCCGCGCCACTACGCCAGCCCGCTGGCGCCCGGTGCGAACGAGCGTGATTTCGGCGGCTGGATCACCATCGGCCGCGATGGCGTGGTCACCGTTGCCGTGCCCCAGCTCGAGATGGGGCAGGGCGTAACCACCGTCCTCGCGCAGGTAGTGGCCGTGGAACTGGGAGCCGACTGGCGCCAGGTCGCGATCGAGCCGGCACCGCCGAGCGGCCTCTACGCCAACGTCCCGTTGGCGGCGCGCTGGGCCGAACTGTGGTCGAGCCTGCCACGCTTCGCCAGCGACCCCGACAGCCGATTGGCGGAGAATTTCGCCCGACGAAACCGCTTTGTTGCCACTGCCGATGGGCTCTCGCTCGACGCCTATGAGGCGCCGTTGCGCGAAGCGGCCGCATCAGCGCGTGCCATGCTGGCAATGGCCGCCGCGGATCGCTGGGGCGTGCCGTGGGAAGAGTGTTCGATCGACAACGGTCTTGTCCGCCATGGCGAGCAACAGCTTAGCTTCGGCGAGCTGGTGATCGACGCGGCGAGTTACGACCCACCCGATCCGCCGCCGCTCCGCGTCGAACCCGCCGCAGAGGTTCCGGTGGCGGGCGCAGCCGAAATCGAGCCGGTCTTTCCGCGCCTCGACCTGCCGTCCAAGGTCGATGGCAGCTTCCTGTTTGCGGCCGACATCCGCCTGCCGGGGCTCGTCTATGCCTCTGTTCGCCACGCGCCGCACGGCGGCTCGTCGCTAACCCGCTTCGACGCCGACGCCGTATCGGGCATGCCCGGATTGGTCGGAGTGGTGAAGTCGAAGCGGTACCTTGCCGCAGTCGCGCAGAGCTGGTGGATTGCCGAACGGGCGGTAAAGGCGATGAGGCCGACTTTCAGCGGTGGCCGCCGCGTTGAAAGCGCTGCGGTCTTCGAAATTCTCGGCACCGCTTTCGAGCGGATCGAGCCTGAATCCGTCTACGGTGTCGGTGATGCGAACGACCTGCTTGCGCGACCCGACCTGACCAAGCGCTATGCCGTTGCACCTGCCGTCCATGCGACGATCGAAACCGCCAGCGCCACCGCACGTTACGAGGACGGCAAGCTGGAATTGTGGATTGCGTCGCAGGCGCCTGAACTGGCGCGACGTGCGGCAGCAAGGGCGGTGGGCCTCAAGGAAGCGGATGTGGTGCTCTATCCCACCGCGGCAGGGGGCAGCTTCGATGCCCGGTTGGAAAAGCTGCACGCCATCGAAGCGGCACAGATCGCCAAGGCGATCGGGCGCCCGGTCCAGCTGACCTGGCCCCGCGCGCAGGAATTCCAGTCGGTGCCGCCGCGCACCCCGGTCACGGCGGAACTCTCGGTGGCTTTCCATCCGGCGACAGGGGGGCGCATCGCTGCCTGGCGGACGCGGCTGGCCATGCCGGCGACGGCGCGCGAATTCGGCCATCGCCTGTTCGACAATCTCACCCCCGAAGCGGCCATCGAGAAGGCTTCCGGCCAGGCCGATGCGTTGGCCTGCGCGGGGTCCGTCCCGCCCTATGGCATCGACAACGTGGCGGTAGAGCACCTCCCGGTCGAAATCCCGCTACCAACGGGGCGCATGCGCGGAAACGCGGTGGCCTATGGCACCTTCTTCACCGAATGCTTCGTCGATGAACTGGCGGAAAAGGCGGGGCGCGATCCCTTCCTCTATCGCATGGAGATGCTCGGCAAGATGCCGCGCATGGCAGAAGTGCTGCGCCATGCCACGCGGCTCGGCAATTGGGATGGCGGGCGGCGCGGAACCGGGCAGGGACTTGCCATGGCCAGCATGGGCGCCACCGACGCCGGTGGGCGGATCGCCTGCGTGGCGCAGGCTTCGCTGGCAGAAGGCGGGCTCAAGGTTACGAAGCTCTTCGCCTCGGTCGATATCGGCCGCATCGTCAACCTCGATATCGCGCGCCAGCAGATCGAAAGTGGGCTGCTGTTCGGGGTCAGCCTCGCTGCTGGTTCGAGCATCGCCTACGAACAGGGCAAGCCAGTACCAAACCGCCTTTCCGCGCTATCCCTGCCGACGCTGGCCGACAGCCCGGAAATCGTGGTCGAATTTATTGCCAGCGACGCGGAACCATTCGACCCCGGAGAACTTGGTGTGGCAGTCGCGCCCCCGGCGATCGCCAACGCGCTCTATTCTGCTACCGGCACGCGCTTCCGCCACCTGCCCTTGTCATTGGAGGACCTATGACCTGGCGTGACCAACGCCTTCCGCCCGACCATCCGCCGGTGAGCGCGGGCAAGGCCGGGGTATTGCTGGTCAACCTGGGTACGCCCGACGCGCCCGATGCGGCATCGGTGAAACGCTACCTGGCCGAGTTCCTTTCGGACAAGCGCGTGGTCGAAATTCCCGACCTGGTCTGGCAGCCGATCCTGCGTGGCCTGATCCTGACGACGCGCCCCAAGCGCAGCGCTGCCGCCTATGCCAAGGTGTGGACGCCCGAGGGGTCGCCGCTCGCGGTGATTACCCGCCGGCAGGCCGAGGCGATGCAGGCGCGCCTTGGAGAGGGCGTGCGCGTCGACTGGGCGATGCGTTATGGCAAGCCGTCGATCGGCGAACGGTTGCAGGCGATGATGGAGGCTGGATGCGAGCGCATCCTGCTGGCTCCGCTCTACCCGCAATACAGCGCGGCGACGACCGCCACGGTTGTGGACAAGGCTGGGGATTGCCTGCGGGAAATGCGTTGGCAACCGGCGCTGCGCACGCTCCCCGCCTACCACGACGATCCGCTGCATGTCGATGCGCTCGCGGCCGACCTGTCGCGCCAGCTCGACGCGCTGGACTTCGAGCCCGAGGTCCTGCTGCTGAGCTTCCATGGCATGCCCGAGCGCACCCTGCATCTTGGCGATCCCTATCATTGCCAGTGCCTCAAGACCTCCCGTCTGCTGGAAGAGGCGTTGGGGCGGCCGGGCCTGCGTTTCCGCACGAGTTTCCAGTCACGGTTCGGGCGTGCGAAATGGCTCGAGCCGGCGACCGATGCCTCGCTGATCGAGGAGGTTGAAAGGGGGACCAGGCGAATCGCGGTTGCCTGCCCCGGCTTTGCCGCCGACTGCCTCGAGACCCTGGAGGAAGTGGCGATGGAGGGGCGGGACGCGTTCCTCAAGGCCGGGGGCGAGCGTTTTGCCGCTCTATCTTGCCTCAATACGTCCGATGCGGGGGTCGCCATGCTGGAAAAAATGCTCCGCCGCGAACTGTCAGGGTGGATTAACGAATAGCGATTACTTACACTAGGGTAAGTTGTCAGGAGAGACCTGTGGCCACCCTAGCCCCCCATCAGACCACCGAGGCTACCCCGCCGAAGCATTGGACCGAAGGCAATCCCAGCGACGCCGAGCTGGCCCATATCCCGGGTGAGGGCGGTTGGCCGGTGGTCGGCAATACCTTCAAGATGCTCGCCGACCCGCATGCCTTTGTGAGCGCGGCAGTGGCGAAGTACGGGCGGGTGTACAAGAACCGTGCCTTCGGCGGATGGAACATCGCGCTGATCGGCGCCGACGCCAACGAGCTGGTGCTGTTCGATCGCAACAAGATCTTCTCCAACGAGCAGGGCTGGGGCCCGATCCTCGACAAGGTCTTTCCGCGCGGGCTGATGCTGATGGATTTCGACCATCATCGCGCCGACCGCCGGGCCCTGTCGATCGCCTTCAAGCCCGAACCGATGCGCCACTATGCGGGCGCGCTCAATCGCGGCATCGCCAAGCGGGTCGAGGAATGGGGTGCAGGCAACATGCGCTTCTATCCCGCGATCAAGGAGCTGACGCTCGACCTCGCGGCAGACAGTTTCATCGGCATTCCCTGGGGGCCCGAGGCCGACAAGATCAACCAGGCCTTCGTCGACATGGTCCAGGCCAGCGTCGCACCGATACGCGCGCCGCTGCCCTTCACCCAGATGAAGAAGGGTGTCGACGGGCGGAAATTCCTGGTCGAATACTTCACCGCCGAAACCCATCGTCGCCGCAAGGAAGGCGGCGGGCAGGACATGTTCAGCCAGTTCGCCACGGCCACCCATGAAGACGGCTCGCTGATGGCGGTCGACGAAGTGGTCGATCACATGAACTTCCTGATGATGGCGGCGCATGACACCATCACCTCCTCGGCAACTTCGCTGGTCTGGCTGCTCGCCAAGAACCCCGAGTGGCAGGAAAAGCTGCGGCAGGAAGTGCTGGCAGTGACCGGCGGTGTCGATGCCGACGGGCGCCCGCGCGACCTGGCCTATGACGATCTCGGCAAGCTCGATCTCGTTGAGATGGCGTTCAAGGAAGCGCTGCGGATGGTCCCGCCGGTGCCTTCGATGCCGCGTCGCGCGCTCAAAAGTTTCGAATTCGGCGGCTATCGCATCCCGGCCGGCGCGCATGTCGGGATCAACACCCATTACGTGCACCATGACTCCGAGATCTGGGACGATCCCTACACCTTCGACCCGATGCGCTTCACGCCGGAGAAGGTGAAGGCACGGCACAAATACGCCTGGGTCCCCTTCGGTGGTGGCGCGCACATGTGCCTGGGCCTCCACTTCGCCTACATGCAGGTGAAGATCCTCATGGCCCAACTGCTCCCGCGCTACGAAATCGCGCTGGAGGACGGGGACCCTTCATGGCAGGCATGGCCGATCCCCAAGCCGCGGGATGGCCTGAAGATCGTGTTGAAGCCGCTCTAGGACTCCGCACCGACCTCCGTCGGTGCGTCGTCGGTGCAATTCCTCCGCATCGCTACAGGCACCTGCGGGCGGGCGGTCGCCCTTGCCGGGCCTCCGTCGGCCCGGCATCCCGTCCCTTAGAAATCGACGGCGATGCCGTCCTTGACCCAATCGCCGTAACGGGTTGGGCTCAATTCCTCGTCGACCTTGGCCTCGGCAGGCTTGGGCGGCGGGTCGTTGGTCCAGTGGGCCGGCTTGGCGAAGCCCTCTGGCCGCTTGATTGCGCGCTTTTCCATCTCCGCAAGATGATGTCGCTGGCGGCATTGCGCAAGTGGGGGTAGGGGCGCGCGCATGGCCCAGCCCACCGGTATCCACGCGCGCCGCGCCGCGCTCCGCCTGCTCGACGCGGTATTGCGCCGGGGCGAGACCATGGACATTGCCTTCGCCGCCGCGACCAAGGACGTGCGCAAGTTCGAGGACAAGGCGCTCGTCCGGGCCATCGCGGGCGAAACGCTGCGCTGGCTGACCGACCTCGATGCGTTGATCGACAGCGCGACGAAGCAGAACCTGCCCGACGATGCCAAGCCACGCATGGTGCTGCGGCTGATGCTGGCGCAGTGGCTGCGGCTGGACACCCCTCCGCATGCGGTTGTGGCCACCGGGTTGGACCTGCTTTCGGGCGGTCCGCGCAGGCTGGCGCACGGCGTGTTCTCCACGCTGACCAAGCGCGAGGCGCGGCTACCCGCTGTGCCGACGCTGCCTGCCGATGTCGCCGCCCGTTGGGGCGAGCGGGGGCCTGCTATCGCCGCCGGCCTTTCCACACCGCCCGCGCTCGATCTGACCCTGCGCGATCCGGCAGAGACTGCGCATTGGGCCAACCAGCTTTCGGCCGACAGCCTGATGCCCGGTCACCTGCGTCTGCCGCGCGGTGCCAATGTCGAAAAGCTGCCGGGCTTTGGCGAGGGTGCATGGTGGGTGCAGGACCTCGCCGCCTCGCTACCCGCGCATCTTCTGGGGCCAGGCGAGGGCCGCCACGCGCTCGACCTGTGTGCCGCGCCGGGCGGCAAGACGCTGCAACTCGCCGCGCAGGGCTGGAATGTCACGGCGCTCGACATCTCCAAGCGACGGCTCGAGCTCCTGCGTGAGAACCTCAAGCGCACCGGGCTGAAAGCCGGGATCGTCCGTGCCGACGCGCTAGACTGGGAGCCGAAGCACCGCTTCGATGCGATCCTGCTCGATGCGCCCTGCACCGCGACCGGTACCGCACGCCGCCACCCTGACGTGCTGCACCGCATTGGTGCGCGACAGATTGAGGAGATGGCCGAACTGCAGGCCGCGCTCCTCGAACGGGCGCAGGGCTGGCTCAAACCCGGCGGGGTGCTGGTCTATGCCACCTGCTCGATCGAGCGCGAGGAGGGTGAAGACCAGGTGAAGGCGGTTGCACTGGAACCCACGCCGATTGCAGCCAGTGAGCTGCCGCAAGGCCTTGCCCCAACAGATGAGGGCTCGCTGCGCACCGACCCCGGCATGCTCGCCGATGCAGGTGGTCTCGATGGCTTCTTCGTCGCTCGGTGGCGATTGCCCGGTTGATCAAGCTGGGCTCACAGCCACTTTCTCCTTCGGACGCGATCCTGCGGTCCATCCCAGATAGGTCACGACAACCCCGGCAAACGCGCCGGCCGCCATGGTGAGATTGCCGGGGATCTGCCCATAGGCGTCAAACATCGGGCCCAGGAATGCCATGTCCGGTGCGAACCACATGACCACTGCCTGCAACAGCACGAAACCGATCGCGACCAGCCACGGGGTGCCGTGCTTGCGATCGCGAAAGTAAAGGGCAAGGGCAAAGCAGGCGACCAGCACATCGCTGACCACGATGGTATCGAGGACCGCCCTTGGCCCTTCGCTGCCGATCACGTTCAGCCACGGCAGGAACTGGTCGATGACCCGGCTGAACGGGGATTCGAACAGGATCAGGGGCGTGGCCAGCATGTATCCGGCATGCAGCCGGACATTCCGGCGGTTCTTCAGCGCGTTATAAAAAAGCACGAGATAGGCCGCCAGGGCGATCACCATCCCGATGCCGAAGGCCGGGCCCAGAATCATGATGAAGTCGCTCTCGGCTGCGACATAGCGTGCCGACGAGAGATTGATGATCGCGACAAAGCCCAGCATCAGCAAAGGGAAAAGGACGAAGCTCGCCTGGCCCAGCGTCTTGTGGAACGCGTTCTTGCGACGGTGGATGGCCACGCTCTGGACGATCAGGAATGCCAGCCATGTCATGGCGGTGATGGCATGGACGTGGAAGGCCAGCGGCATCGGGGCAGTCGGCACGAAGTAGCTCGCCCAAAATCCGGCCACCGTTACTGCGAGAACGAAGCCGACGAAATAATGCGCATAGCGGTACGGCATGAGTATCCCCCCTCATTCACCGCGACCACATTTCCTAGCGTCACCGCACTTACCACAGGGTGACAAGCAAGGGAATTAGGCGCTGGGCACGTCCTGCAAGTGGAAGGTGATCCGGGTGCAGTCGCGTCCCGCCTGGCGCACCTGCATTGAAATTGCCTCGTCGCCAGTGGCGTCGACTCGCTCGACCTCGAATGGGCTGCCCAGCTCCACATAGTGATCGAAGCGCATCTCCGCGCCGGTGACGCGGAACGGCTTCCCGCCGCGCAACAGGCTGGCGAACTGTCGCGCAACTTCCGCCAAATGTGCCGAATTCACATGATCGCCCGATCCGTCGAGCCAGGGGTGGCCAGGGGGCATGCCATTGGCCGCGTCGATCAGCGCGGCGGCGCTGTCCCCGTCCAGCGGTGAAAGGAACGGCCGTTCGCCCGGCGCCAGGCCAAGCATCGCGGCGCTGGCATAGGCGAAGCTGTCCGACAGCGCCTTGGGAACCGCCTGCTTGTCCGGCTTGCGCCACGTCTCGAAATCGCGCGTGCGAAACACCACGCCGCGGCCATCGAGGCGGCAGATATCCCTGCCTGCTGCGTCGCGCAGGAAGACCGAAAAGCTCTCTTTCCCGTCTATCGTGCTGCGGTGATAGGTGCCGCCGGCCAGTCGCCCCACGCCCGAATCGCCGCATTGCCAGCGCGTCCAGGTCAGGGCCGACCACTTGTCCGGGTCCCACTTGCCCAGCGCCATGGCGCTTTCGACGCTGACCCAATAGCTCAGCGCCTGGATCGCGCCGGGATGGTGCGGATCGAGCGCCGACCACGGCCACAGCCTGTCGTCCTGCGAACAGGCAAAGTCGACGCTGCCGTCGGGATGGACGACATGGTTGCTGGTGAAGGCCTTGCTCGCGGGTCCCGGCATGGTCGCGAGTTTTGCAGGCAATCGGCTTTCCTACAATCCCGCCAGCGTGGCAGCCCGTTGCCATGCCCGAAACACTTGCCCGCCCGAACCGCGAGAGGCCTCACAGGACCGCTCGCCGGTCGGGACGATTTCTTTTCCAGGACCGTGTTCCATGTGTTCCATCCAGACGGACAGCACAGCGAAGTTCCAACTCCGGCCCTACACGGCCCGTTCGGGCCGGTCGCGCCTCAGGCTTCGGGCTTGAGGTACTTCTGAAAGCTCTTGCGCAGCTTCATCAGCTTGGGCGGGATCACCGCGAGGCAATAGGGATTGCGTTGGCCTTCGCCCTCCCAATATTCCTGGTGGTAGTCTTCGGCCGGATACCATTCGCCGCCTTCGATGGTGGTGACGGCGCTCTGGCCGGGGTGTTCTTCGTTCCAGCGCGCAATGGCGGCTTCGGCTGCCTCGCGCTGCCCCTCGAGCGGGAAGATCGCGCTGCGATACTGCGTGCCGACGTCGTTGCCCTGGCGGTTGAGCTGGGTCGGATCATGGGTGCCCATGAACACGTCGAGGATTTCGGCGAGGCTGATGGTGTCGGCATCGAAGGTCACGCGCACGCCTTCGGCATGGCCGGTGGAGCCGCTGCACACTTCCTTATAGGTCGGGTGCGGCTTGCTCCCGCCGATATAGCCACTCTCGACCTCGGTCACGCCGATCACGTCCTTCATCACCGCCTCGGTGCACCAAAAGCACCCCCCAGCGACGATCGCCTGTTCCATTGCCATGCTTGTCTCCTTTGCCTGCCAAATAGGAAGCGGGCTCCACCTTGTCATCCGTTGGAGTCGCGGGCAGGACACGCCACCCATTCGATGGAGAGAATCAATGCGTTACCTGGTCGCTTCCTGTTTCGCCGCCGCTCTGCTCGCGTCTACGGCTCCCGCCGCTGCACAGGAGAGTCATCCAAACCACGGCCTATCCGACCAAATTCCCAATGTAATTCTGGGACCTAGCGAGGACGGGATAGGCTCGGCACAGGCTGCCAAGCGGATGGAAAGCGTGCTCGCCGCGCCGCGCCGCGACAAGGATCGTGTGCGCGATGTTTGGCGGCATCCGGCCGAAACGCTGGCCTTCTTCCAGGTCGAGCCGGGCATGACTGTGGTCGACTACATTCCGGGCGGTGGCTGGTATACGCGCATCCTGGCACCGTATCTCGGTCCGAAGGGGCTCTACATCGGGCTGACCCCGGACCCGCGCGTCGCCGACAGCGACGATCGGAGCGATTACTACACCAGGCTCCCGGGGCGGTTCCGCGAAGGCGTGCCCGGCTGGTCGCTGGCCGGTGCGCCGGTCGCGATTTACGGATCGCAGGAGCTGCCGGCTGCGCTCAAGGGCCAGGTCGATCGCGTGCTGATCTTCCGCGAGATGCACAACATGCTGCGGACCGGCGTACTCTATGCCGAGCTTGTCCGAATGCGCGAGCTGTTGGCCGAGGATGGCCTGCTCGGCATCGTGCAGCATCGCGCCAAGGCCGATGCGCCGAGCGACTACACGCTTGGCGGCAACGGATATATGCGCGAACGCGATGTGATCGCCTTGGTCGAGGCGCATGGTTTCGAACTGGTCGAGAGCAGCGAGATCAACGCCAATCCCCGCGATACCGCCGATCACGAAGGCGGCGTATGGCGGCTTGCCCCTGTCTGGTCGGGACGCAAGGCAGAGCTCAAGGATATTGGCGAAAGCGATCGCATGACGCTGCTGTTCCGCAAGCGCTGAGCGATGGACAGGCGGCGGGCATCATTTTAGGGCCATGGCCATGAGAGAACTGACCGTCGCCGTCCTGCAACTGCCGCTCGCCCGCGCCGCGGAAGCGGACAATATCGCCGCCGTTTCGGCCCTGGTCGAAGAGGCCGCGGGCAAGGGCGCCCAGCTGATCCTGCCGCCCGAGCTCTTCTCCGGCGAGTATTTCTGCCGCGAAGAGGACGAGGCGCTGTTCGCGCTGGCCCGCCCGACGGCGGAACACCCCAGCGTGCTGGCGATGCAGGAGCTCGCGAAGAAGCTTGGGGTGGCAATCCCGACCAGCTTCTTCGAACGCGACGGGCATCACTATTACAATACGCTGGCCATGATCGGCCCGGATGGGACGATCATGGGTACCTATCGCAAGAGCCACATTCCCGATGGGCCGGGCTACGAAGAGAAGTACTATTTTCGCCCGGGCAATGACGGCTTCAAGGTGTGGGACATCCCCTGCACCGGCGGCGAAGTCAGGATCGGCGTCGGCATTTGCTGGGACCAGTGGTATCCCGAATGCGCGCGGGTCATGGCGCTCAAGGGCGCCGAGGTCCTGCTCTACCCGACTGCGATCGGATCGGAGCCCTATGACGCAGATCTCGACACCAGCCGCATGTGGCGACGCGCGATGATCGGTCATGCGGTGTCGAATTGCATGCCGGTCTGCGCCGCCAACCGCATCGGCCACGAAGGGCCGGAAGATCGCGCGCAGAGCTTCTACGGCCACAGCTTCATCAGCGATGAATGGGGCGATCTGGTGGCGGAATACGGCGCCGGGGAAAGCGGCGTGCTGATCGCGACGCTCGATCTGGTTCGAGCGGCCAAGCACCGAGCCGGCATGGGCTTCTTCCGCGACCGTCGACCGCAGCTCTACGGCCGGATCAGCGAGGATATCTGAGGCGCTGTGTGGGCGGCCAGAGCCAGCGCCAAGCGAGGGAGCAGGCGCTCATGAGCGAGGCCTATGTCCTTGCTCTGGGTTCCAACATGCGGGTGCCGGGTATTGGCGGGCCGCGCGCGGTCATTGCTGCAGCCTTGATCGCGCTCGAACACGAGGGGATCGCGCTAAGGGTCGCTTCTCGTATCGTCGACAGCGCTCCTGTCGGCCCTTCGCGGCGCCGCTATACCAACGCTGCGGTGGTCGTGGAGACAGAGCTGGCTCCGCCGGAGCTCCTCACCCGGTTGCAGCAGATCGAACGGGCGTTCGGCAGGAACAGGCGCGGCCAACCCTGGCGCGCGCGACCGCTCGATCTGGATATCGTGGCCTGGAATGGCGGGATCTGGGTCTCGCCGGGTCTGGTGGTGCCACACCCGCGTTTTCGCGAGCGGGGCTTTGTGCTGACTCCGGCTGCGCAGATCGCCCCCGCATGGCGCGACCCGGTGAGTGGGCTTACGCTGCGCCAGCTCGCAGCGCGCGCGGCTTTAGCGCGGTAGCAGGGTTCCCTCGATAAACGGTCCAAGGATCGGCGTCGTCGAACAGCGCGCCGCGTGCCGCCAGCACGGCTCCGTCGCCCATGGTGACGCCCGGGCCGACGAAAGCTTCGGCCGCGACCCAACACCGCTCGCCCAGCGCAATCGGGCGGACAACCAGCTGGAAATCCGGATCCTCGACATCATGGGTGCTCGCGCAAAGGTGAGCGCGCTGTGAGACTACGCTGTCATTGCCGATGGCAATGCGGCCCTGATTGTAGAGGATGGCGCCAGGACCGATCAGGACATTGTCGCCCAGTTCGAGCTGCGCGGGGAGCCACACCTGCACGCTGGCATGGACCCGGCACCCCCGCCCGACGCGCGCTCCGAACAGTCGAAGTAGCAAGACCCTCCAGCGATGGAGCGGGGGCGGCGTCCAGCGTGCCAGCACCAGCCAGCACGCTTGCCACACCACGCGCGCCAGCCGGTTGCCGAGTGGGAACGACGGGCCACCCGTGCGGCTGCGCGCCTGCCGTGCATCGAGTGGTCCCACTATGCGTCCCGTTCCATTGGTTATCGTGACCACTGGTATCGTCGGATGTGCTGCCAAACAACCATCACCCGCTTGACCCTGCGCCGAGCCATCCCTAGGTGCCCCTGCGTGCCAGCCACGCGCGGTTGGGGCCCTTAGCTCAGTCGGTAGAGCAACTGACTTTTAATCAGTAGGTCGCTGGTTCGAACCCAGCAGGGCTCACCACCTTTTCCTTCCTATTCACTGACCGGCAGATCCAGATTCTCTGGCCGCTGCCGTTGTCGGGTTGGGAGCCGGGACTGGTCGACGACCCCGTCATGGCATCTACGCCGCCTGCAGTTCGGATATCCGCCTGGAGATGTGGTGGGATATCAACTCCCCATAACGACTGCTGCCGATCAGCGTATTCGAAGCGCGCTGCGCGAGCGCGAGGTCGGGACGAGCGTTTATCTCGAGCACCAGCGGCTGCTCGGCGAGACCGATATCCCATCCGATCTGCACGAAACTCTTGAGAAATTCCCTGTGCGCTCTGAGCGCAACATCCTTGATCTCGGCCCAGCGCTCCAGCGTCTTCCCCTGGATCTGGGCAGAGTTGAATGGATGGACGGCAAATTCACCCTGCCGCGAACGATATCTCGCAGCCGATAGTTCGCCGCTGTCGGGATCGATCGCGGCCATGAGTCCACCCAGATGCGCATTGTCCGCGACCGTGCCGGGCTGCGACGCGAAGCGCATTACCGACGTCACGACTTCCGGCTCGCCCCGTTCGTTGAGCATAGTCGTGACCCGTGCCGTCGGCAGGCAGTCGATTGCCAGTTCGGCGACATCCGAACTCGGATAGACCCGTTGCTGGAGGATATAGGGCCTTGAAGGATCGTCGATAATCCGTCCGATGAACCGCCTGAGCCCATCGTCGCCCAGACGCGCGGCATGCTCAAGGTTGACCTCGAACACCCCGTTGCCGCCCGTGCCGTAGGTCGGCTTGGCGATCAGCACTTGCTGGTCGTCGAAGCGCCGGAAGGAATCGAGCTTACCGTCGTGGACATAGGCAAAGATCTGCGGGTGAGGAATCCCATGCTCTTCGCAGAATTGTGCGAAGGCGAACTTGTCGTGAAACAGGGTCGGATCGCTCGCCATCTTGTCGTCGATGAAGCGGCCGCAGCCAATGTGCTCGAAACGCCGATAGAGGTCCGAGAGTTGCTTGCGGGTGCGGATGTTGAACATCGCCAGGTCGTTGGGATCGGTGAAATACCGAATCCCGACCACGGTCGACCAGCGGCGCCACTTGGCGTTCTTCACCCACCGCCCAGAGACCCGGTGGGCTCGAAAGCGAACGTAGAAAGAAAAGACCAGGTATACGACCGAGTTCAGAAGTATGCTGACGAAGCCGTGGCGCGAATTCCTGTATAGATAGTATTCGTTTAAGAAATCGGCAGATTTATATTTAAACACTCCCGGAAAAATTGCAAAATTAAACCTTATAAAATCATATAGCCTGTCAATCATATCCAAACTGCGACCCTTGGAATTGATGTTTATGTAAATTGTTGGGCGTTGAATGCGGCCTGCGTGGCCGCCATCCACGTCTGGGCCCAATAATTCGTTAATGGCCGTTGCCCAGATATGTGAGATTGTCACCTCATCGGCCTGAGTTTTGCACGAAGTGCCACCCAAATTGGTCAATTAAGTGTGTTGATCGGGCAAGACTTGGTGCCTTCTATTCGAAATAACTACCTCGAAAGGGATCGAGCGACCTTGGGCGAAGCCTGCTGGTCACGCGGAGCGCACCGCGCTAACCTGACTGGCGTCGATCGCGGGGGTGGGCATGGACATGGATGCGGAGGAGCAGGGGCAGGGTAGCGAGCCTGCGCCGCGCGTCTTCGTCAGCTATTCCCGTACCGATCTTCTTCGTGCCCGACCCGTCATCGACCTGCTCGTTCAGGCCGGGATCGACGTGTGGTGGGATGGCCTGCTGGCGGGGGGCGAAACCTATCTTCCGACGACCGAGGCGGCACTCGAAGGGGCCGATTGCGTAGTGGTGCTGTGGTCGGCGGCGTCGGTCGATTCCAACTGGGTACGCGACGAGGCGCAGAGCGGGCGCGATCGGCGGCGGCTCGTCCCCCTGTCGCTCGACGGGACCATGCCACCACTGGGGTTCCGCCAGTTCCAGATGATCGATCTCACGCACTGGAATGGCAAGCCGGGCGCTCCCGAGGCGGACAAGGTCCTCCAGGCGGTCTACGGCATCAGCGGCGCCCCAGCGCCACTGCCAACGGCGCTGAGCCCACCAACAGCACGCGGGCTGCGCGTCTCCCGCCGGACACTGGCGCTGGGTGGAGCGGGCATCGCCGGGCTTGCCGCGATTGGCGTGTGGCGCATGGGGCTCTTGCCGGGCGCTCGCGGGGGCAGGATTTCAATGGCCGTCCTGCCCTTTGCCAATCTTTCCGGCGATGCAGAGCAGCGCTGGTTTTCCGACGGCCTCTCCAACGAACTGCGCGCGGTACTGGCTCGCAATCCACACCTGCGGGTATCGGCTCCGACGACATCCTCTGCACTGGGGGAGGGCGGGGACGACGATTTCGCCGCCGCGCGCAAACTGGGTGTGGCCAATATCCTGCGTGGCAGCGTGCAATTGGCAGACATGGTCGTACGCGTGTCCTGCGAGGTGATTCAGGTATCCGACGGTCTGGTTCGCTGGGCCGACAGTTTCGATCGAAAGATGGACGACGTCTTCGCACTCCAGACCGAAATTGCGCGCACCGTGGCATTGTCGCTGGTGTCCGAGATCGCCGGTGACGCGGAGGCGCGCGACAGCCTGGCGCAACAGGAGGACGTGGGCGGGACGACCAACCTTGCCGCCTATGAAGCCTATCTGCGAGGGCATGCGTTCTACGACCTCTCAGCCGGCGTCGAGACCGACCGCGCCGCGCTGGCCCAGTTCGATGCGGCGATTGCAGCCGATCCGCGCTACGGAGCAGCGCATGCCATGCGCGCGACCATGCTCGCCGCGGTGGCCAATGCGATGTCCGGCAAAGACGAAATCCGTCGGTTCTATGACGATTCCATTGCCTCGGCGAAACGGGCCATCGAACTCGCGCCCGATCTTGCACGGGGCCATCTGGCGCTGGGTTATGCGTTGGCCAACGGCCGTCTCGACCCAAAGTCGGCGCTGCCGCATTACGAAAAGGCGCGCGAACTTGCTCCGGGGGATGCCGACGTCCAGCGGTCGGTCGCCGCCTTCTACGCCTATGGCGCGAAAGCGCAGCTGGGTGCCGAGATCATTGCGGATGTGATCGAGCTCGATCCGCTCAACGCACGGGCTTTCCGCACGGCTGGCTACATTGCCTACCTTGGGCGGGATTTCCCGCAGACCATCAGCCGCATGCGGCAAGCGCTGGACCTGAACCCCAAGCTTGCCAGCTCGCAATCGATGATCGGCAATGCCCTCTACCTGGAAGGGGACCCTGCAGGGGCTCTCAAGGCCTATCGCGAAGAACCGGTCGCGATCTTCGCCTTGACCGGCGAAGCAATTGCCCTGGGTCGATTGGGTGACCGCAAGGCCGCGGAGAAGGCAATGGCGCAACTGGTGGCCGACTATGGTGATGCGACACTCTATCAACAGGCACAGGTGCGCGCGCAGTGGGGCGAACAGGCCGATGCCTTGACCCTGCTCGAACGCGCGTTGGCGATGAACGATCCGGGCATGCTCCTGGCGCCAAACGATGGATTGCTCGACCCGCTGCGCGGCTCGCCGCGCTTCCGCAAGTTGCTTTCGTCGCTGACGTCATGATAGCTAGCTGCGGTCGCACAGACAGGGAGGTTTTTACATGAGAAAGATTACCATGGGGCTGGTCGCAGGGTGTGCAGCGCTGGCGCTGTCCGGGTGCCAGCAGGCGGAAACCGATGCGACTGAACCGGCGGCAGAAGAAGAAATGGCCACCGCGACCGATGCCGACGCAGCTACCGAGGCGGATGCCGCGAGCGAGGGAACCGGCGAAGAGGCTGATGGGCCTGAGACCGAAGAAGCGGCCGCGACCGCTGTCGAGGGCACGACAACCCCGATCAATCCGGAGAACTGACCTTCGTATCCATCGGTGCCGCTGGCGCCCGCCGGGAGTCTTTCCTAGCGGCGCGACAGCGGCCCGATATACTGCTCGAGCCAGTCGCGAACCTTCGCCACGCGCGTATAGCGACTAGGTTCGCCGACGGTTCCGCAGGCCCGGCCAGCGCTGACCACCCCGATCACCTTGGGAACCTTGTCGGCGTCGCCGTAATAGACAAGCCCGCCGCCGCTATCGCCCTTGCAAGCCTGCTGGCCCTGTTTTCCGCCCGCGCAGAGCGCCGCGTTCAGCGCACTTCCGCGGTAGCTGGTGATGCGGGTGCAGCGCTCCTCGCTGGTCAGCTCCATCTTCGCCCCGCGCAAATTGTCGGTCGACTGGCCATCTTCGGGCCGGGTCCAGCCCCAGCCATAGGTATAGACTTCCATACCAGCCTTGATCGCCCGCTTGCCGAGTTCAAGCGGATCGAGAGTCAGCCTGGTGATTGGGCTCGTCATGCCTTGCTTCGCACCGCGATCGGGGTCGTATTGGACCAGCGCGATATCGAAGGCGTAGGTGGCGGGGTCGAAAGAGGGATGGGGGATGGCGCGCAGGATGGGGTAGCTCGTCCCCTCGGCCTCGCGCGGGTTATAGACGCCCAGGCGGACCTCGTGCCCCGCCGCCACGATATCCTTGCCCTGGTCGGTCAGGCAATGTGCGGCCGTCAGGACCCATCCGGTCCGGATGATTGTTCCGCCGCACATGACCCGCTGCTGCTGCGACAGGGACATGCCGGCCAGAGATTGTGGCCGCCATAACAGAGCTTGCCACGGGGCCTGTCCGCGCCTGAGGCGGAACCCATTGATCGAATAGGCAATCTTGCGGCAGATCCGGTCGACATAGAGCTTTCCGCGGTAGCGTTCCTGGTTGACGATGCAGCCGGTTCCGGCGCTGGGCTTGCGCTCCATTTCGCGAACCGTGCCAGATGGTTCGTCGCCCGATGCCACGGGTGGAAGATAGGTGGTATCGGCGGCGATCATCTCGATGCCCGGCACTTCCGATGCGATAATGGGCAGGTACTCGCAAGCCTCCCACGACCCCGCGCGACAAAGCGGCATGAACAACTCGGCCGCACGCGTCGGGTTGGGTTCGACGATCTGTCCCCTCAAAAACTCTTTCCCGAGCGTAAGGCACGCCCTTTGCGCGGCTTCATTGTCCGGGCGGCAGGCACGTTCGAGCAGCTGGATTGCGCGCTCCGCCTCTGGCGATCCGGCCACGCCAGCCTTGCCCAACTGCAATTCGGCGGCACGAGGGCAGGCGCTCTCCTCACCCGCGTCACAGGCACGTACCAGCACTTCGTGGGCCCGGTCAGTCCCGTCGATCACCGGCATGCTCGACACCAGCACTTCGCCGAGCGTCGCGCAGGCAGCCAGATCACCGCCATCGCATCGCGCGGACAGCACCGGTTCCTGGCGAAGATTGCGGGCGAGTTCGCAATCCGCATCCTTGTCGATCTCGCAGCCGCGCTCGATCAGGAAAGTGGCCAGGTTCGGGTCGGGTGCGATGCCGATGCCGTTCCAGGCGCGCTGGCCCGATTGCCGACAACCCTGCCATGACCCGGCCAGGCAGGCCAGGTAGTAGTATTCACCCGCCTGCCACTGATCGGCCTGCGGGCTATATTCATGCTTCCAAGCGGCTCTCTCGCAGGCTTCGGCATTGCCTTTGCGGCAGACGTTGTCGAGCAGTGTCAAGGCCAGGCCATGGTCGGCCTGGGCGGGGTCGCTGTCGAGCAGCGTGCGGGCGAGCACCAGGCATGCTTCATCACTCCCCTCGCGGCAGGCCGCATCGGCGATGGCTGTGCCCCGTTCCGGATCGGGATCGCCCCCATCGCTACCTTGTATCATTATGTCGGCCTGACGCGCGCAGCCGTCGAGATTGCCGAGTTCGCAGGCTTCGCCATAGAGCACCGTGGCGATCGGGCGCACCTGCTTGACCCCTTGCCCCTTCAGATAAGCGTAGGCCAATCCGACACAGGCTGCGGAATCCTGGCGCTTACAGGCCTTGGCATTGGCCCTGGCCTTGCGTTCCCATTCCTTGATCAGTTCGGGGGGCGGGTCGATGTCGGGACCGTTGACCTGACGCTGGGTGGCGACAAGGTCCTGAGCCTTTGCCGGACCGGGCATCGCCAACGCCCCGGCCAAGAGCATCGCTCCAGCAAGCCATTTCCACGATGCAAGAGGCATTGGTTCCTCCCCATCGCGACCCGGGAGGGAGTGCACCAAAGAACGTCCCCGAGGTCAAGGCATTGATGAACAAGGTGCTTGTGCAGCCGCCATGCAAGGCTAGTGTTCTAGCTATGCGTCTGGGGGCGCATTGGGGATCAGGATCGGGGGTAGCACGCGCATGAGTTCGGTACCGATCATGGAGACCCTGCCGCATCTTTCGCTGGGGGTTACCGGGCATCGCGGTACCAACCCGGCTTTCAGCGCCAATCGCGCTGCGGTTACGGAGGCGCTGAACGAGGTCTTTGCCCGGATCGACGGCATCCTGGCGGGTCACGAACAGGCGCTTGCGCCGGTCCGAATGCACAGCCTGCTGGTCGATGGCGTGGACCAGATCGCAGCCGAGCTGGCACTGGCGCGCCAATGGGAACTGGTCGCGCCCTTGCCCTTCGGCTCTGCTCTCAACCTTGCCATCAATGCCCGCCCGTCGACCGTCGCAGACATGGAGGCGCTGTGTCGCGGCGACATGGCATCCGATCCTGCGGTCGAATCTCACGCGGCGGCGATCCGGGAGGTCACCCAGCGGGCCCAGCTGTTCGAGCTTGCCGACCGTGACGAGGAAGTCGCGGCGCTGTTCCGCGAGGCGCTCGCCGATCCGGGCAGCTTCGACAAGGCGCGAGCTTTCGACACGCAGTGCTCCGACCATGTTGCGCTGGCCGGCCGGGTGATGATCGAGCGAACCGACCTGATCGTGGCGGTGTGGGATCGCAAGGTCCGCAATTTGCGTGGGGGGACGGGGCATACGGTCGTCTCGGCGCTTGAACTTGGCACGCCGGTGATGGTGATCGATCCGGCATCACCGACCGAATGGCAGATCTATACGCGTCCGGAAGAACTGGCGCAGCCGCTCCGGCGGGGCGAGGACCGGCTCGAGGCGATCGTCGAGGCTGCCTTCCTCGCCGCCGAGGCTGACGATCGAGCACTCGAGAAGGAGCGCTGGCATGGCTCGGGCAGCCATCTGTGGTCGCTCTATCGCCGGATCGAAGTGGTGTTCGGCGGGGAGGGGAGACCCTTCCGCAGGCTGTCATCGAGCTATGAGACGCCCGGTGCGATCGGCACGGGGTCAGGGGCCGAATTGATCGGCACCGTGGCCGAACTGCTTCCCCCGGGCGACAAAGTCGCGGATCGTCTGGCCAGCTCCATCCTGCCGCAGTTCGCCTGGGCCGACGGCGTGTCGAGCTGGCTGTCCGACGCCTATCGCAGCGGCATGTGCTACAACTTCATCTTCTCCGCGCTCGCGGTGATGGCCGGGGTTCTCTACCTGCCACTCGGCCTGATGGAGCAGAAGTGGATCTTCGCTTCGATCGAACTGCTGTTGCTGGCGATGATCGTTTTCGTGACCTTGATCGGCGGACGGCTGGCGTGGCACCGGCGCTGGTTCGAGACGCGACGGGTCGCCGAGTATCTGCGGCATTCGCCCAGCCTCTTGATGCTCGGCGTGGCCCGGCCGACCGGGCGCTGGCCGCGCGGCAAGGACAAGGAATGGCCCGAGCATTTCGCCCGCCACTGCCTGCGCGAGGTGGGCCTCCCGCGCGTCCGCATCGACCGCCGCTACCTGCGCGACGTGCTCGAGCGCGTGGTGCTCAGGCACGTGCAGGAGCAACGCGCCTACCACCTGGCCAAGGCGAAGCGGCTGGCCACGGTGCACCACCGGATCGATCGGGTGGCAGAGAAATGCTTTCTGCTGGCGATCTTCTCGGTGTCGTTGTTCCTGGCAAGTTCGGCGGGAGCAGCGCTTGGCATCCTGCCCGCGCACTGGCCCGGAGCGGGGGCGAAGTTGTTCACCTTCCTGGGCGTGGCCTTCCCCACGCTTGGTGCCAGCCTTTCAGGGATTCGCTTCTTCGGCGATTTCGAACGCTTCGCGGCGATATCGCGCGTCACGGCGGAGAAGCTGGGCGAGGTTGAGAAGCGCATCAAGCTGGTGCTGAGCGGCAATGGAGACTCGCTCGGCTATGCCTGCGCGGCCGAACTGGTTCATACGCTGGAGGAGATCGTGGTCGACGAAATCGAGAGCTGGCAGGCCGTATTCGGGGCGAAGCACATTGCCCTGCCGGCCTAGGCCCGAAGATCGACGGGCCGCTCAGGGATTATCGAAATGTCCTGCCTCGGCGAGGATCTTGCCGACTTCGGAGGCCGTGCGGGCATCGAGCTTCTTCAACGCATTGGAGCGGTGGATTTCGACCGTGCGGTAGCTGATCCCCAGCTGCTGCGCGATTTCCTTGTTGCGTAGGCCCTGGAACATCAGTTCGCAGACTTCCAGCTCTCGCTTGGAAAGCTGGGCGAGCGTTTCCTTCGCATGGGCCGAGGTTTCGGATCGCTGCCGGTCGACGCTTCGCGAATTGATCGCTTCGCTGATGGCATTCGACAGTTTCTGGAAGGTGATTGGCTTCTCGAGGAAGTCGATCGCGCCAAGCTTCATCGCTTCGATCGCGGTCGGCATGTCGCCATGCGAACTCAGGACGAGTATGGGCAGGTGCTTGAGCGTCGAGGGTAGCTCGCGCAGGACCTGGATGCCGCTCATGCCTTCCATGCGCAGGTCGAGGACAGCGGCGTCGAAATCATAGTCCGCGCAGCCCGCTAGGAAATCCTTGCCATTGGCGAAGGGGTGGGCGTTGATCCCGAAATTGGCGAGACCCGTCGTGATCGTTTGTCGAACAGCGCTGTCGTCGTCGACGATAGCGACGTTCCACGCATCGGCGCCGGCCCTTTTCTCGGGCCTTTCCGATGGGAGTGCGGAAGCGGCAGTTGCCGTCTGGGAATGGGACTGGCTTTCCAGCCATTGGCTGGCATCGCGTGCAGTCAGTGGCCCCGAGAAATAGAAACCCTGGAGGCAATCGCAGCCGAGATTGGTCAGATGGTTGGCGACTTCTTGCGTCTCGACCCCTTCGGCAATCGAACGTAGTCCCAGTCGCTTGGCCAGGTCGATGACCGACCTGGCAACTGCGTCGGCCTGCTTAACTTCCGCGGCCTTTCCGGCGACCTTCCTGTCGAGCTTCAGCTCGTCGAGCGGTACGTCGGTAAAGTGATCGAGGGTCGAACTGCCCATGCCGAAATCGCCGATGCTTAGTCGACTGCCGGCCAGTTTGGCTGCAAGCAGGGCCTTCATTGCCTCCTCGCATTCGAGGACGCCGTTCTGCTCGGACACCTCGATGACGAGCAGTTCGAGCGGGAAATGGTTCTTCTTTGCCGATTCCAGCAGGCGTTCGACGGATCGCGGCGCATGGGCCGCCGTGGCCGAAATGTTGATTGAAAGGGTGAGCCCCTCTGGCGCCAGTTCCGCCGCGGCCCATGCCATGGCTGGATCAAGCGCCGCACTGCTCAATTCGATGGACAGCTCTTCGCCCAGTTCCTCACTGTAGCGGGCCGGGGAGACCAGGCCTTCCTGGTCGTCCAGTATGCGGATCAGCGCTTCAAACCCCTCGGGCTTCCGGCTGAGCGCCCAAAGCCGCGGTTGGAAGAGGAAGGTTATTCGCCCTACCGCGCTCGGTTTGCGGACATTGTTCGCGTTAAGACCTGATCCCCGATTGTTCGATGCCTGACCTCCTTGTGCGAGGGAGGCATCACTCCCTTCGGGAAAAAGCAGCGCCTTCAACTGATCTTTCGAGAAGGGCTTTTCCAGTCGGCCACGAATATTGTGCTGGCTGGCCTGGGCCACACGCTGTGCGGCGTCGATCACCGACTGGCCGAGGCCCGAACACAGGTAGACCGGCATGTCGGCGAGTTCCGAAGCCAGTATATCGAGTGCCTCGAGGCCATTCGTGCCAGGCATTCGCAAATCCACCATGATCTCAGTGGGGTGCCATGAGAGCAGGGCCTCACGCGCGTCCTCGACCGTAGTCACCGCCTTGGCCTCAACGGAAAGCGCCCTTGCGATCCTGGCAATGGTGGACGCCATCGCCGGATCATCATCGAGAATAAGTAATTTTCGCCCCAAAGGATTCTCGCTATTCTGAATTTGCCTTACCCACTACGCCTTCTAACAATACCTCCTTCAGCCGCGCATTCGAAAAGGGCTTTTGAAGGAAGTTCTCGGATCGTTCGAGGGCCTTGTGTTTCACCGAATCTCCCGCGTAGCCTGACATGAAGATGATCTTCATGTCGGGGTGCGACGCACGAGCGCTTTCCGCCAGGTCCAGGCCCGACAGTTGGCCCGGCATGACGATATCGGTCAGAAGGATGTCGAAGTCCTTCTTGTCCTGCAACTTCTGCATGGCGCTGGCGCCGTCGGCGGCGGCCTCCACTTCGAGACCCCACCGCCGAATCTGGCGTACCAGGTGTCGGCTCACGTTGACATCGTCTTCGACCAGCAACAGCGACAGCGATTCCTTCTTGGGCACGTCGGCTTGATCGTCATCGACGCTTTCCGTCGGAGTATTCTCGGCCTTCGGCAGGAAGATGTGGATGGTGGTGCCTTCTCCCAGCCGGCTTTCGATCGTGGCGGTTCCGCCCGTCTGCTTGGCAAATCCGTAGATCATGCTGAGCCCGAGCCCGGTGCCAACCCCCACCGGCTTGGTCGTGAAGAAGGGTTCGAAGGCCCTGCCAACCTCGGCAGGTGTCATCCCGTGCCCGTCGTCCTCCAGGACGAGTTCCACATAGGCACCGTCCTGTAGATCGTGCGGGTGGGACTTGCTGCTGGCGGAGATGAAAGTGTTCCGCGCCGCGATGCGGAGCGTGCCGCCGTCCTCCATGGCATCGCGCGCATTCACCGCCGCGTTGAGTATCGCGTTCTCCAACTGGGTCTGGTCGGCATAGGCCCACCACAGGTTCTCGGACGGCTCGATGTGAACTTCGATGTTGGCGGGAATGGTTCGCCGGATCAGCTTGCCGATTTCCTGCAGCGAATTGCCGACATCGATCGCCCGCGCGGAGAAGGTCTGCTGGCGCGAGAAGGTCAGCAGCTGCTTGGTCAGGCGCGCACCACTTTCGGCAGCCATGGTGATCAGCTCGACCATTTCCTGTGCGTCTGCATCGAGCTCCAACTCGCGCAGGATCTCGGCATTGCCCAGGATAACCATCAGCATATTGTTGAAATCATGCGCGATACCACCGGTCAGCCGACCGGTCGTTTCGAGTGACTCGGCCCTGCGCAGGCGCGCTTCGACCTCTGTTCGTTCAGTCACATCGCTGATCGAACCGAAAGCTCGCGCCGGTTTTCCCGTCACGTCGCGGATGAGTACCGCGCGTTCCTCGATAATACGTACGGCGCCCGACGAGGTCAGCATCCGATAGCCCGTCGACCATTCAGATTTGTCCGATGCCAGGACCTCGAGCAGGTGTGCCTTTGCCCGCTCCTTGTCTTCCGGATGCAGGCGCATTTCCCAGGAGGTCAGACCCGGCGGGTCCTTCTCGTCCAGTTCCAGGAGTTTTTCCCAGCCATCGCTGCGCCACACGTAGTTCTCGAGAATATCCCATTCCCACACCACGTCGTTCGATAGATTGGCAACGGTGCGGAACCGTTCCTCGCTCTCGCGCAGCTTGGTATCGGCGTCGATGACGTCAGACACGTCGTAGAGCGCTGCGGCCAGCCTGATTGCCTTGCCATTTTGGTCGCGAAACACCGTGGCGTGGGCCCGGGCGACCGCGTACTCGCCGCAAGGCCGGCGATAGGTGAAGGTCTGCTTGAACGTGGTTTCCTTGCCTTCGAGCAGGGCAAGTACCCGCGCGACGAGATTTTCCCCTTCCCAGGTCTTGGAAAGGACGCGGATCATCCTGTCCCGATCCAGGTCCTCGGTTAAGCTGACCCCAAACAGGTGAGCGAATTGGTCGTTCGTCCACGCGGTTTCGGTTTCCAGGTCCCAATCGATGATCGCGATCTTACCTGCGCTGGTCGCCAGTTCGAGCCGATCCCGGCTTTGCTTCGCTTCCTCTTCCGCTTCGCGGATATGGGTAATGTCGACGAAATTCGTCAGCACTCCGTCCATCTCGCCGTCTTTGTGGAAGACTGGAGATGCGTTGCACAGAAGCCATCGACGCACCTTGCCGGTCTCATCGCGATGCCCCAGCGTCAAATTCTTGATCGGCTGGCCGGTCTTTAGGACGGTCATCGCAGGGAACCGTTCCTGCGGTACTTTTTCGCCCTTGCTGTCGACGAAATCCCAGTAGGGATTACTGGCATCCATCCCTTCTGCATCGCGATCCAGGCCCAGCAGTTCCTTGGCGCGCGGATTTGCCCGGATGATCGTGGTCGAGGTGTCGTGCAGGACCAGGCCGGCCTGCACTTCATCGAAGATGAGCTGAAATTCGGCCCGCAGGTAATTGAGCCGTTCTTCGGTCGCCTTCCGCTCGGTTACGTCGCGTACGACCCCGAGGAACCATTTCAGGCCGCGCCCCGCATTCTCGAAGGGCGTGATGACCATGTCGTTCCAGAACGTTTCGCCATTCTTGCGATAGTTGAGGATTTCGCCCGAGAATTCCCGGCGCTCTTCAAGGGCCTTGTTGATGGCGGCCCGGGTCTCTTCGAGTGTCTCGGGCCCCTGGAGGATCCTGCAGGGCTGCCCGATCAATTCCTCTCGGGAATAACCCGTAATGGTGCAGAATGCATCGTTGCAGAATTGGATCCGCGAGTGCTCATCGGTCACCACGATGCCTTGCGAGATGGTCGCCAGCACTGCTTCGAGCAGGGCATTGCGCATCGGCATCGCCAGTTACCTCCCCCGCAATTTCATACCCTCTCAGGTACTTACGGTATTGTAAATTTGCGCCTCCCGGCTCGTCAAGCTTCTGAAGGGTAATGGATTCGGCCTTGGAAGGGGTGGCTGGTTCGAGCGTGGAAACGTTCACCAAGGGTGGTCGCGAACCCATCCGTATTTGCCCGTATTCCACCTTGCCGAGAAAATTGGCCTGATGGGCTCAGGATCGCAGGCGAGGTGCCCATGCTGCGATCCGTTCCAATAGCCTTGGCGGCAATATGTGCCGTTTCCGCCACACCGGCGGTGCCTGCAGCGATTCGGATCGCTGAACCCGACCTGGATCCCGCGCGCGCAATCGGTCGCATTGTCTGCCAGCAAGCTAAACACCGCTTCGTCAGCACCGCGGTGCTGGTCCGCGATACGCGGACCCTGCTTGCCGCAGGCCACTTCAACTCGGACGATCTCGCGGCCCGGCACTTGCCGATCTCATCCTGCCGGTTCGAACACCGCTCTGCATCGGGCACGCGGTTTGCCTCTGCATTCACGCTCGTCGAAACGGGCGGGGGCCCTATGGAGCGCAGGCTCACCCCGGCGACGGACTGGGCGGTCTTGCGACTGGCTGAGCCCGCCCCCCGCTTCATGCAACCCGTCACGCGCATTTCGGATCCGGAGGAAGCCGTGGCTTCGCCGCTGGAGATGGCCGCATACGATGATCCCGGCCGGTATGGCTCGGCAGTCTCGCTCGAAGCGTGCAAGGGCTGGCGAGGCGATGCCCGATCCGTCGTTATGCGCCACTCCTGCCGCACCCGGCCGGGCCAGAGCGGGTCTCCCATCTTCCGCGCAGATCGGAGCGAACTGGAGCTGACTGCGATCCATGTTGGCGCTGGCGAAACCGCCGGGCGGGCGGTGCTACTCGCCAAATCGCTGCGGAGGGCCCTGCTTTCAACGTGACTGTCGACCGTCGATTGTTGCCTGCCCTGAATTCTTGTGAGAAAACGCTGCCATGACGCGATTGAGATCCGCTGCAATTGCCGCGCTGTGCTGCCTGGTCGCGGCTGGTATCCCCGCGTCCACTTCGCTCGCGAGCGGGACTGGGGCGGGGGCCGATGGCGGGCCGCAGCATGAGGGGACGGTGGGCGCCACACCCAAGGCCAAGCGGCCACGCGTGGGGTCCGACGTCAACGGCGCCCTGCCGCCGCCCGAGGCATGGAACTGCGACCAGATCGCTGGCGAGTACCGGGACTGGCTGGATCAGGGCAACAAGGCGGGCGACTGGAAGTATGTCGGCCCGGTCTATGTCCATGTCGAGGACGGGGGCGAATACGACTGGGGCGATTGGATCGACTGGGCCAATGGCAACGGCTGCGCCGGCGGGGCGTTCATCAGGCCCGAAGTGCTGCCCGGGGTCGTGCTGGCACCTGGGCTGGTTGGCGGCCTGATCACGGCTGCGGGCGCGGGTGGCCTGATCGGCGCGCAGGCCGGCTCCGGCCCGCGGAGCCCTGGCTGAAGCTCGGTCAATCCGACCATGGAATGCGAAGGGCGGCCCGCGAGCCGCCCTTTTCCTTGGTCACTTCAGGGGCAGGATTTGCCGAATGATAAAGTCGGCTGCCTCTTCCGCGGTCATCTCGACCGTATTGACCCGGATTTCCGGATCTTCAGGCGCTTCATAGGGGCTGTCGATACCGGTGAAGTTCTTCAGCTTGCCGTCGCGGGCCTTCTTGTAGAGGCCCTTCACGTCGCGCGCCTCGGCCACTTCGAGCGGGGTGTCGACGTGGATCTCGATGAACTCGCCGTCGCCGATCATGTCGCGCACCAGCTGGCGGTCCGCCCGGAAGGGGCTGATGAAAGCGGTCAGCACGATCAGGCCCGCATCGGTCATCAGCTTGCACACCTCGCCGATGCGGCGGATGTTCTCGATCCGGTCGCTCTCGGTGAAGCCCAAGTCCTTGTTGAGCCCGTGGCGGACGTTGTCGCCGTCGAGCAGGAAGGTGTGGCGATTCATGATCGCCAGCTTCTTCTCGACTTCGTTGGCGATGGTCGACTTGCCCGATCCCGACAGGCCGGTGAACCACAGTACGCGCGGCGTCTGGTTTTTCATCGCGGCGTGATGCTCGCGGGTGATGTCGGTCGCCTGCCAGTGGACGTTCTGGCTGCGGCGCAGGCTGAAGTGCAGCATCCCGGCACCGACGGTGTGGTTGGTGATCTTGTCGATCAGGATGAATCCGCCGAGCGTGCGATTGTCGACGTAGGGATCGAACACCACGCGCTTGTCGGTGGTGATTTCGCACACGCCGATCTGGTTGAGATGGAGCGTCTGCGAAGCGAGATGTTCCATCGTATTGACGTCGATCTCGTACTTCGGATGGGCCACCGTCACGCTGACGGTCTGCGTGCCCAGCTTGAGCCAATAGGCGCGGCCGACGACCAGCGGCTCGTCGTCCATCCACACGATGGTGGTCTCGAACTGGTCGGCCACTTCGGGCGGGCTGTCGGCCGAAGCGAGCACGTCGCCGCGCGAGCAGTCGATCTCGTCATCGAGGCAGATCGTCACCGACTGGCCGGCGATGCCTTCATCGAGATCGCCGTCCATCACCACGACCGACTTGACGGTGCTGACTTTGCCCGAAGGCAACGATCGGACCCGGTCGCCGGGCTTGACCGTGCCGCTGGCGATGAGTCCGGAGAAACCGCGGAAGTCGAGGTTGGGGCGGTTGACCCATTGCACCGGCATGCGGAATGACTTCTCGGCATCGCCCGCGGCGTTGATCTCGACTTGTTCGAGGTGGTCGACCAGTGTTGGACCCTGGTACCACGGGGTCTTGGCCGAGTGAGTGGTGATGTTGTCGCCCTTGAAACCCGAGATCGGGATCGCGGTGTAACCCTCGATGCCGATGCTTTCGGCGAAATGCGCGTAATCGGCGACGATCGCGTCGAATTTGGCCTGATCGTAATCGATCAGGTCCATCTTGTTGACCGCCAGCACCAGATTGCGGATGCCGAGCTGGTGGCACAGGAAGCTGTGCCGCTTGGTCTGCACCAGCACGCCCTTGCGTGCGTCGATCAGGATCACCGCGAGGTCAGCGGTCGATGCGCCGGTGACCATGTTGCGGGTGTACTGTTCGTGTCCCGGGCAGTCGGCGACGATAAACTTGCGCTTCTCGGTCGCGAAAAAACGATAGGCGACGTCGATCGTGATGCCCTGCTCGCGTTCAGCGGCGAGGCCGTCGACCAGCAGAGCGAAGTCGATCTCCTGCCCCTGCGTGCCGACCTTCTTGCTGTCGCTTTCCAGTGCGGCAAGCTGGTCTTCGAAGATCATCTTGGAATCGTAGAGCAAGCGGCCGATCAGGGTCGACTTGCCGTCATCCACGCTGCCGCAGGTGATGAAGCGCAGCATCGACTTGTTCTGGTGCTGCTCGAGATAGGCTTCGATGTCCTCGGCGATCAGCGCGTCGGTCTGGTAAACCTGCTCGGTCATCAGAAGTACCCCTCCTGCTTCTTCTTCTCCATCGAGGCATCGCCGGCGTCCTTGTCGATCACGCGGCCCTGGCGTTCGCTGGTGGTGGTGAGGAGCATCTCCTGCACCACATCGGCGAGAGTCGCCGCCTCGCTCTCGACCGCACCGGTCAGCGGGAAGCATCCCAGCGTGCGGAAGCGGATCGACTTTTCGGTGATTTCGGGGCGCTTGCCCATGACCTTCTCGAGCCGTTCGATATCGTCGGCCATGAACAGTCCGCCTTCATGCTCGAAGGTCGGTCGCTTGGCGCTGAAATAGAGCGGCACGATCTCGATGTTCTCGGCCATGATGTATTGCCAGATGTCGAGCTCGGTCCAGTTCGAGATCGGGAAGACGCGGATGCTCTCGCCCTTCTTCTTGCGGGCGTTGTAGAGGTTCCACAGCTCGGGGCGCTGGTTCTTCGGGTCCCATCCGTGGCTGGCGGTACGGAAGGAGAAGATGCGTTCCTTGGCGCGGCTCTTCTCCTCGTCGCGGCGGGCGCCGCCGAAGGCCGCGTCGAAGCCGTATTTGTCGAGCGCCTGCTTGAGCCCTTCGGTCTTCCACATGTCAGTGTGCAGCGGGCCGTGATCGAACGGGTTGATCCCGCGCTCCATGGCCTCGGGGTTATGGTAGACGAGCAGTTCCATTCCCGCGTCGCGCGCGCTCTTCTCGCGCAGCGCATACATGTCCTTGAACTTCCAGGTCGTGTCGACGTGCAGCAGCGGGAAGGGCGGGGGCGACGGGAAGAAGGCCTTCTTTGCCAGGTGCAGCATCACCGCGCTGTCCTTGCCGATCGAATAGAGCATCACCGGCTTTTCCGCCTCGGCGACCACTTCGCGCATGATGTGGATCGCTTCCGCCTCGAGGCGCTGGAGATGGGTAAGGGTCTTGGCGTCGCTCATCGGAACTCCTTTTCGACCGATCGAGATAGTGCGAGCGCATCCTGGTGGACCTCCCATATGGGAGGTGGTATCCTGCTGACATGCGCATTCCCAACCTTGGAGAGACCGAACTCCTCCTGCCGCTCCACGGTGGGATGTTCGAACAGCCGATGTGGCAAACTTTTCTTCGTCGCTTGAAACGCGTGGCAGGCGGGGACCTAGCCATGCTTTCCCTGCGCACGCCCGGATCGCGCGACGAGCTGATCCTCAGCGATGGCGAACCCGGCGATGTTGCGCGGCTGCTGGGCGATACCATGCGCGAAGGGCGGACCTATGCGCTCGACGAACTGGTCGAGGGCAGGGCCGGTGGCGCCTACCCGGCGGACCTGCGCGCGATCCGGCTGCGCGATCCCGGCGGGCTCGAGGCCTGGCTGGCGCTTGGTGCGGACACGCCGCTCGAGGCCGAACATTCGAGCCTGCTCACGGCGCTCGCGCCGCACTTGCGCGTGGCGCTGAATGTCCTGGCCTCGCTCGAACGCGAGAAGGCCCGGGCCTCGATGAGCGCAGACGCCTTCCGGCGAATGAACTTCGGCTGGATTGCGGTCGATGAGCGCAGCCGGATCGTCGACTGCGATCCGCAGGCCGAACGCTTCCTCGAACGCTCGGGTTCGCTGCGTCGCGGGCCCTATGACCGCCTGGTGCCCTCGTCCCCCGGGGTCGATCGCCAATTGACCGCACTGGTGCGCGACTTCGCGGCCGATCAGCGCGACCGGCCACACGCGCTCAACCTCAGCCGCGATCCGTGGATCGACGTGCTTGTCTCACCTATGCACCTCGAATCGCTCACCGGCGACAGTCGCGCGGTTGCGGTGATCTATCTGCGCGGTGACCGGTCATCGAGCGCCGACCGGCACGAGCAACTGGTCGACCTGTTTGACCTGACTCCGGCTGAAGCACGGCTGGCATGGTCCTTGTCCCAAGGGCTTTCGATCGCCGAGGCGGCCGAAAATCATGGCCTGACGCTCGAGACGGCGCGCTATTATTCGAAGCGGATCTACGCCAAGACCGGCGCGCGCGGGCAGGTCGATCTGGTGCGCAATATCCTCACCGGCGTGCTGGCGCTAGCATAGCTTTCCTACAGGCTGACAGTCGCGCTAGGGCCGGGGCCGCTCTTTCTCCTGTTGCATCTCCCACACCACCCCCCCTCTGAAAAACGGGTAATGTGTCGCCTTCGGCCCGAGGCTGGCCAATAACGCGCTGTAAAGAAGGTCAATTTCTCCGCCGAGCAAAGGCGACACCGAGTCGCCTTTGTCGCCTTAGTCGACGCGGGTTGGATCGGTCCGGGCAGTCAGGTCAGGCCAGAAGGCCTCGGAACCGCGCGCTACCACCAACTCGCCGAGTACGCGGCTCCAATGCGCATCGTTGCCGAACTCGCTGCGCCATTGCCAAAGCCGCTTGGTCAGTTCGTGAAGCCCATATTCTTCGGTGAAGCCGATAGCACCATGGACCTGATGCGCGACGGTCGAGCCCACGCCTACTGCGCGGTTGGCGCGCAGTTTGGCGGCGGCCACTTCGAAGGTCGCATCGCCGCGGTCGAGTGCCTGAGCCGCGCCCATCGCCGCGCAATTGGCGGCTGCGGCCTCGCAGGCGAAGGTGGCGAGGCTTTGCTGGACCGCCTGGAACTTGCCCAGCGGGCGGCCGAACTGCTGGCGCTCGTTGACATAGCCGACTGCTATCGCCAGCGCCGCGTCGAGCGCTCCGGCGATCTGCGCGCCGCGGGCGAAGGCGCACAGCAGGAAATGCTCCTGGCTGCCCTCCTGTGCGCGCCCGGCAATGATCGCTTCAGGCAGAGGCAGGGCGAGCGCGTGGTATCCGGCGAGGCGGAACACCACCAGCGCGTCCTCCCATGTGCCACCGAAGCCGCCTTCGGTCTCGGGAGCCAGTAGCAGCGGCAGGCCGAGCTCTTCGATCCGCGCCCAGTCGCGTTCCATGGTGGCGCTCGAGCTGAGTTCGGCGAACAGCGGATCGGCCATTTCGGCCAGCATGCGGCGGGTGTCACTCATCTCAGGCCAAGTCCCCGTGCGATGATGCCTTTGAGGATTTCGCGCGTCCCTCCACGCAGCGAGAAGCTGGGCGAGACCTGTAGCAGATAGGCGGTGACGCGGGCGAGCGCGTCCTCGCCGTTCAGGTCCATCTCCACCACCGCCTGCACCAGCTCGGGGATCGCCTGTTCGTAGGAATTGCCCAGGTCTTTGACGATAGTCGCTTCGAGTGCGGGGTCCTCGCCACGCGCCAGCTTGGCAGCGACCGAAGCACTCATCAGCCGCAACGTCCATGCCTCAGCCGCGAGCCGCCCGACAAGTTCGCGTACCGTCTGATCGGGGTGCTTGCCCGCATGGCGGACCAGTTCGGTGAACAGCGCCATCGATGACAGGTAACGCTCGGGCCCCGAGCGCTCGAGCGACAGCTCGGCGGTCGCCTGCTTCCACCCATTGCCCTCTTCCCCGAGCAGCGCGGTTGCGGGCAGGCGCACGTCTTCGAAGAACACCTCGTTGAATTCATGCGCACCGGTCAGGTCGATGATCGGCTTCACCGTCACGCCCGGAGCGTCCATCGGGATGACGAATTGCGACAGGCCCTGCTGACGCTCGCTGCCCGGTTCGGAGCGGATCAGCGCGATCATGAAATGCGCGACATGCGCGCCGGTGGTCCAAACCTTCTGGCCGTTGATGACCCAGTCATCGCCGTCACGCCGTGCCGAGGTCCGCACAGAGGCAAGATCGGAACCCGAATTGGGTTCGCTGAGACCGATGCAGGCGAAAGCCTCGCCCCGCGCAATCGCGGGCACCCAGCGACGCTTCAGCTCCTCATTGCCCATGCGCAGCAACAAGGGCCCGCTCTGGCGGTCGGCAATCCAGTGCGCGCCGACCGGCGCACCCGCCGCCAGCAGTTCCTCGATCACCACGTAGCGCTCGATCTGGCTGCGTTCGTGCCCGCCGTATTCCCTGGGCCAGGTCATGCCCAGCAGCCCGGCCTCTCCCAGCCTGCGGCTGAAGGCCGGATCGGCCTTGGTCCAGCAATTGGCGCGACGGACCGGGTCGCGCTCGCCATGCTCGGCGACCAAGGCACGCACCTGCTCGCGCAAGGCGGTGGCGCTTTCGGGCCAGTCGACGGCCTCTGTAGCGAAGGTCTGCAAGGCTTCTCCTCTCGCGCCCTCTCTCACCAATCTATCGCCGCAGCGCAAGACCCGTTGCATCGAGAAACGAATCCCGACAGTGTATGCCCTATAGCGAGTCCTGGAGGAGAGAGATGATGACCGACTACAAGAACCTGATCGATGGCGAGATGGTCGACAATGGCCGCTGGATGGAGGTCGTCAATCCCGCCACTGAGGAAGTGTTTGCCCGCGTTCCAGCCTGCGGCAAGGACGAGCTCGATCGCGCCGTCACCGCTGCGCGCCGCGCCTTCAAGACCTGGCGCAAGACCAGTTCCGAGGAACGCCAGAAGGTGGTCCAGGGGATCGCCGCCGCGATCAAGGACAATGCGGACGAGCTGTTCCGCCTGCTCACCGCCGAACAGGGCAAGCCGCACCACCAGGCGCAGATGGAAATCTACGGTGCCGCGGGGCTGGCTGCCGCGCAGTCGACCCTGACGCTGGACGACGTGATCAACCAGGATGACGAGGAGCGCCTCAGCCGCACCCGCCGCGTGCCGGTGGGCGTGGTCGGCGGGATCGTGCCGTGGAACTTCCCCGTGATGATGGCGATCCAGAAGATCGTCCCCGCGCTGATTTCGGGCTGCACCATCGTGCTCAAGCCATCGCCCTTCACCCCGCTGACCACGCTGCGCGTGGCCGAGCTGATCAAGGACGTGGTCCCGGCCGGCACGGTCAACATCATTACCGGCGAGGACAGCCTCGGCCCGCTGATCACCGAGCATCCGGATATCGACAAGGTGACCTTCACCGGTTCGACCGCGACCGGCAAGAAGATCATGGAAGGCGCTTCGAAGGACCTCAAGCGCATCACGCTCGAACTCGGCGGCAATGACGCCTCGATCGTGCTGCCCGATGCCGATGTCGAAAAGGTTGCCGAACAGCTGTTCTGGTCGAGCTTCACCAATGCCGGGCAGATCTGCGTGGCGGCGAAGCGCATCTACATCCACGAGGACATCTACGACGACCTGAGCAAGGCAATCGCCGAATACGCCAAGGGCGTGACCGTGGGTGACGGATCGCAGCAGGGCACGGGCGTCGGGCCGATCCAGAACAAGAAGCAGTTCGATCGCGTGTGCGAACTGATCCAGGACGCCAAGGACAAGGGCTACAAGTTCCTGACCGGCGGCAATGTCGATCCTACGGGCACCGGCTATTACGTGCCGATCACCATCCTCGACAATCCGCCCGAAGACGCGCGGATCGTGGCTGAGGAACAGTTCGGCCCGGTCATGCCGCTGATGAAGTTCTCGACCGTCGACGAGGTGATCGCGCGGGCCAATAACTCCGACTACGGGCTGGCCGGTGCGGTCTGGACCAAGGACGTCGACAAGGGCGTCGAGATTGCCGAGCAGCTCGAAACCGGCACGGTGTGGGTCAACGAGTTCCTCCACATCTCGCCGCTGGCCCCCTTCGGCGGGCACAAGCAGTCGGGCTTCGGTGCGGAATACGGGCTCGATGGCCTCAAGGAATTCACCTACCCGCAGGTGATCACGGTCAAGCGCAACGCGGCGGTCTGACGCCTAACCGAGTGCGCGCAGGGTAGCTTCGTCGTCCACATCGGCGAGGGTGCCCTGCGGCGCCGCGACCAGTTCAGCCGCGCCCAGCAAGGCGCGAGCACCCTTGTCGCCGCTGGCAAGCACCAGCCGATCGAAATGCGCGCTGCCGAAGACGGCGGGTGGCATCGCAGCCGTGCCATCGGTTGAGGCGACCAGCGCCGCTTCTCCCTGTATGCGGGCCTTAGCCAGCAAGGCGACGAAATGGGCATGGGGCACCAGCGGCATGTCGGCGAGTGCGATCAATAGCTGGTCGATCTTAGCTTCCTTGGCTAACCGCCCCGCGAGGGCGACCGAAGTGCCCATGCCCTGCGCGGCATCGGGGTTCGGGACCGGATTGAAACCCGCCTCCACCCAGCCGGGAACGCAGGGATGCTCCGGATCGGACACGCTCACCCAGCGGTGGGCGAAAGCGAGCTGCGCCAGGGCGTCGGCGGCATGCAGGCCCAGCATCTTGCCCCGGAAACCCGCCGCCAGCTTGTCGCCGCCGAACCGGCGCGATTGCCCGGCGGCGAGTAGCGCCACCGCAAGGCGCGGCACCTCACCCAAGCCCGGCCTCGAAGGGGGTGTCCTGGTAGGCCTTCACGATCTCCGCCAGTGCCGAAAGCGCCAGCGTGTCGGGATCACGCGAGGAATGGAACAGGCCGATCGGCGCGTGGATGCTGGCGACCTGCTGCTCCGACACACCCGCCTGCGCCAGCGCCTCGCGGCGTAGCGCATGCGCGCGGCGCCCACCCATTGCCCCGAAGTAGAAATGCGGCAGCGCCAGCGCGCGCTGCATCAGCGCCAGCTCCCAGTCGTGATCGTGAAACAGGAAGACGAAGGCGGTCCAGTGGTCGCCATGCAGCCCGTCGGTCTCGGTGGTGCGGGTAAGCCGGCTGGCCGCGAGCCCCTCGCCCGCAAGTGCCGCTACCAGATCGCCATCGGGCGACAGGACTTCGACCTCGAGATCCATGGTCCGGGAGAGGCGGGCGAGCGCGGCCACGCCCGCGCCATGGCCGACCAGCACCAGCCGCGGCTGCGGCCAGTGGCCGAAGCGCCCGCAGCCGCCGGCGAAATCGAAGGAGGGGCTGGCCCAAACCTTCTCGAAGGCCGCGCCATCGGGTTTGATCGCGACCGAGAACGGCCTGCGCGCGGCAACCGCGGCAAGGCTCGCCTCGACCAGCGCGGCGTCGCCAAGCGGCTGGAAATGGATGTCGAGCCCGCCGCCGCAGGGCAGGCGAATGTCGAGATAGGGCGAACCCGCGCCGAAGCGCACGATCCGCGGCGCGCCTTCGTCAAGCGCAGCCAGCGCCTCGGCCACCACCGCATTCTCGATGCAGCCGCCCGAGAGCGAGCCGTTGAAGCTGCCGTCCTCGCACACGCCCATATGCGTGCCGGGATTGCGCATCGAACTGCCCTCGACCGCGAGCACGGTGACCAGCACGCAGCGCTGGCCCTGGCCGAGTTTCCCCGCGAGGAAGCGAAATACGCGCGGGGAATCCATCGCGATCCTATCCGGTGATGCCGGCGAGGTAGGCGATGATCGCGGCGCGCCTGGCCTCGTCGCTCACCGCGCCCGCGGCCATCGAGGTGCCGGGTACCTTGGCGGCGGGATTGGCGAGGAAGGCGTCGAGTTCCTCCTCGCTCCAGGTGATGCCCGATCCCTTCATCGCGTCCGAATAGGCGAAACCGGCCAGCGTGCCGGCTTTGCGCCCGACCACTCCGGCGAGATTGGGCCCGACGCCCGAAGCGCCTCCGAGTTCGACCGAATGGCAGGCCGCGCAGGCGGCAAAGGCGGCCTTGCCCGCCGCGCTCGGGTCGGCTGCCGCGCTGTCGGGTGTGGCAGCCACGGGGGTCCCGGGCTCGCGTACCACGATCTGTTCGACCGGCGGTTCAGGGTCGGATCCGCAAGCGGCCAGCGCCAGCGCAAGGGCGAGGGTCAGGGGACGGGCGAGAGTGGCCTTGTACATGCTCTGGGTCTCCTTTCCGCGCTCAGGCGAACTGCTTGGCGAAGGGCATTTCGCGCAGGCGCTTGCCCGACGCCGCGAAGATCGCGTTGGCCAGCGCCGGGGCGACCGGGGGCAAGCCGGGCTCGCCCGCGCCGCCCAGCGTCACGTGGTCGCCATTGATGATCTCCACCGCGATGGCGGGGCATTCGTTCATGCGCAGCATCTTGTAATCGTGGAAATTGCTCTGCTCGACCGCGCCGTCCTTGAGCGAGATCTCGCCATGGAGCGCGGCGGTCAGGCCATAGACGATGCCGCCCTCCATCTGGTTGCGGAAACCGTCGGGGTTCACCGCGAAGCCCGGATCGGCCGCGCACCACACCGTGACCAGCTTTGGCGATCCCGAGGTCATGTCGACCTCGACCACCTCGGCCACGATGGTGCCGAAGGATTCGACCAGCGCCACGCCCTTGCCATGGCCTTCGGGCGTGTTGCCCCAGTCGGCCATCGCGGCGACCTTCTCCAGCACCGCCTTGTGGCGCGGCGACTGGCCCAGCATTCCCAGCCGGAATTCGACCGGGTCCTTGTTCGCCGCATGTGCGGCCTCGTCGATGAAGCTTTCGATGAAGAAACCCTGCTGGCCGTGGTCGACCGAACGCAGCGACGCGAAGGGCAGGAGCAATTCGGCTTCGGCCACGCGGATCGACTTGTTGGGAATGTCGTAGAATGCGCAATCGAACGACCCCGGCGGGTCGTGCCGCTGGGTGAACACGTTGTTGTAGGCCACCAGCTTGCCGTTCTGGTCCAGCCCGCCCTTGAAGCGGCTGATATCGGCGCAGCGGAACAGGCCCTTTTGGGTGTCTTCCTCGCGCGACCAGATCATCTTGACCGGATAGCCGGTCGCCGCGCCGATCCGCGCGGCCATGGTCACGTAATCGGTTTCAAGCCGCCGCCCGAAGCCGCCGCCCAGCAGCGGATGGTGGAGGGTCACGTCATCGGCGCTTAGCCCGGTGGCCTTGGCTGCCGCGGTGCGCGCCATCAGCGGCACCTGCGTGCTGGTCCAGACATCGCACTTGCCGTCGCGCACCCACACGGTGGCGTTCATCGGTTCGAGCGGCGCATGGGCGAGATAGGGCACGCGATATTCGGCCTCTACCTTGGTCGCGGCGCTGCCGAAGGCATCCACCGCATCGCCATTCCCGGCTGCTTCGTCCCCGCCGCCGTCACCGGCTTCGTCGAGCGCTGCGGTGAAGCGGGCATACTGGTCATCGCTGGTGCGGATCGCGCTCTCGGGCTCGCTGTATTCGGCGGTGATGAGGTTTAGCGCTTGCTGCGCCTGCCAGTATCCATCGGCCACCACCGCGATGAAATCGCCCATGTTGAGGATCTGCAGCACGCCGGGCATGCCCTTTGCCTGTTCGGCCTGCATCGATGTCACGCGCGTGCCGGGCACGGGTACGCGGCGCAAGGCGGCGTAGCTGAGCTGCTGGTCGGGCACGACCGCGTCGATCCCGAAGCTGGCCGACCCGTCGACCTTGGCCGGGATGTCGAGCCGCGGCGCATCGGTGCCCATCAGGCGATAGGCCTTGGGCTGCTTGAGCGGTGGGGTCTGCGGCATGTCCTGTTCGGCCGCAGCCGCGGCGAATTCGGCATAGGGGGCTGACTTGCCCGAGGCGGCATGGCTCAGCATGCTGTTGGCGGTGACGATCTCGCTGGCCGGGACGCCCCAGCTCTTTGCCGCGGCGGCGACCAGCATGTGCCGCGCGGCCGCGCCCGCGATGCGCATGGTGTGCTGGCCGGTCGACCGGACCGAGGAACTGCCGCCGGTGATCATGGCGTCGGCCAGTCGCCCGATATTGGTGAACAGCCCGTTCCAGGTCGGCTCGAGCCAGTCGGGTGCGTTAACCGTGCCCGGCGCGACGAACAGCCGCGCGGTGTCGGTGACGATGTAATTGCCGTCTGCCGGCGCCTGCATCACCCGCACCAGCGACCAGTCGGCGTCGAGCTCGTCCGCCAGCATCTGGGCCAGCGCCGAATGCGCGCCCTGGCCCATCTCGCAATGCGGGACGATCGCGGTAGCGACATTGTTGGCGTCGATCTTGAGCCAGCTGTTGATCAGCTGTTCGCCCTCGCCATTCGCGACGATCGGGCCGAGCTTGCCGACCGGGTTGCCCGGGCGCACGCCCACACCGATCAGCAATGCGCCGCCGGTCAGGACACCCGCGCCGATGAAGCCGCGGCGGGTCCACTTGGCCGCGCGGCTGCGCTGCGGCTTGGGATTGTCGGCATTGTCCATCACGCAGCCTCCTCGGTCGAGGTGGGTTCGATCCCGGCGGCAACCTTGATCGCGCGGCGGATGCGGACATAGGTGCCGCAGCGGCAGATATTGCCCGACATGGCGGCGTCGATCTGTTCGTCGGTGGGGCGCGGAATGTCGCGCAGCAATGCGGTGGCCGCCATGATCTGGCCCGACTGGCAATAGCCGCATTGCGGTACCTGCTCGCTGATCCAGGCCTGCTGGATCCTGCTTAGCTCGCCATCGGGTCCGGCGATACCTTCGATGGTGGTGATTGCCTTGCCCTCGGCCTCCGAAACCGGGGTGGAGCAGCTGCGGATCGGCTGGCCGTCGAGGTGCACGGTGCAGGCCCCGCATTGGGCGATGCCGCAACCAAACTTGGTTCCGGTCATGCCCAGCTTTTCACGCACGACCCACAGGATCGGCGTGGCCGGATCGGCTTCTACCGTGGTCGGTTTGCCGTTGATCGTGAAGCTCACCATTGCGCCCTCGTACCTTGTCTCGAAATGTTCAGGCCAGAATGCGCGAGCGAAAACCGGTTGTCCACCGCAACCTATCTGCGAGTGGAAATTTGCCTATGGGGTCTGGGGGTTAGCGTCCCACGCGGGCCTTTCGAAGGTGACCAGTTCGGCGATCTCGCGCGATTGCGGGCCGATGGTCAAGGCATTCGCCACGCCGGGCAGGACAGCGACCGAAAAGATCTCGCCGATCACACCTTCGAGATAGAACCATTGTTCGAGAGCGCCCGTCTCCAGCGAGACGATGGCAATGCCGCAACGTGCTTCCTCGCCGCGTTGCGCCAGCCTTTCGTCCAGTGCCAGGCCTTCGAAGCGCCCATCGCGCGGCTTGGACAGCCCGATCAGCGCGTGTTTGCCGAACAGCGCCAGTCCGCGCAGGAAGCCGGGCTGGAAGCACAAGGGATCGAACCGGCCGCTATCGAGGTCGATCCGGCCAAGCTCGCCAGTGCCCGAATTGAGCACCCACAGCTCGCCATCGTGCCAGCGGGGCGAATGCGGCATGGACAGGCCTTGCGCCACGATCCGGTCGTTGGCGATGTCGATCACCAGTCCGCCATTGCGCCGGTGCGGGCGCCAGCCATCCTTGTCGTCAGACTGTGCCACCGCGGTGACATAGCGCGGCTGGCCCTCGACCATGGCGAGGCCGTTGAGGTGGCAGCGATCCTCCGGCGCCAGGGCGCTGATGAAATCGGGTTTCCACAAGGGGCGGAAACTGTGCGTCAGGCTCGGCTCGCACAGGCAGGAATAGCGCGTGTTGACCACCACCACCCCGCCGCTGTCGCGAATACCCAATTCGTGGAAGTCGATGTTGCCCATGACCTGCATGTTGCGCGGGATATAGAGCCGGTCATGCTTGCCATTGGCGCGTTCGTTGGGAGCGAGGACGTTCTCGAGCCGCACGAGCTGGGTCAGCGTGCCCAGGTAGATCCGTTGCGCATCGCCGACCACGCCCATCGCCTGCGGATAGAACGCCTCGTGCACCGCCAGCTTGCCGTCGGGCGAATGGCCGACGAGGTAGAGGTAGCCCGACTGGTAGGAGGTGAAGGCGAGCGAGATGCCGGCCTGGGCGAGATAGCCGGCGAGACCGGGCGAGAAGTCGAGCGTCACCTTCGGCGGTTCGCCTGATGGCGGCGGGGGCGGCGCTGCGGTCTCGCTCATCGCGCCAAGGCCTAGCGCGTCATGCAGCGCTGCGCCAGTCAGGCGGGTGCGTAGTCGGAGAAGTTGGTGGCGCAGGCCGCCAGCATGGCGCGCACCGCTTGCGGATCGCCCGCGGCAAGCCCCGGTGGCGGGGGCTGCATCTTCGCCTGTGGGGGGAAGGTGCCGTAGCCGGCGAAGATGCAGTGCCAGCTCATGGTCGCGTAATGCGGCGCACCGTCATGCAGCTGGTTGTTGAGCTGGGTGATGTCCTCGTGAGTGAACCACGCGGTCATCATCGCCTTGAGATTGTCCGACAGTGCATGGTTTGCCGCATTGTCGCGCCAGTATTGCGTGTCGCTACGCTGGTTTAGCCGGTAATGCGCCACGATGTAGTCGCGGATGCCCTCATACTTCGCGGCGATGCGGCGGTTGAAGGTCTCGCGATGCTGCGCGGAGAAACCGCCGCCCTCATAGGCCTTGGCGAAGTCGAGCGCGGTGACGATCACGATATGCAGCGCCGTCGCCTCGAGCGGTTCGATGAAACCCTGCGACAGGCCGACCGCCAGGCAGTTGCGCGTCCAGCTGTCCTCGACCCGCCCGACCCGCATTTGCAGGAACCGCGCCTCGCCTTCGTCGACCATCCCGATCGCCGCGCGCAGTTCGGCCTCGGCCTCCTCGTCGGAGATGTATTTCGACGAGTAGACATAGCCGTTGCCGACCCGCGAGGTGAGCGGGATCGACCAGCGCCAGCCTGTCGCCATGGCGATGCTGTCGGTCTGCGGCTTGATCGGCTGGCGATGCGCGGTCGGCATCACCACGGCGCGATCGTTGAACAGATTTTCGGCGAAAGGCAGGAAGCGCGCACCCAGCTTCTGTTGGGCGATGATCGAACGGAAGCCCGAACAATCGACGAAGATGTCGCCTTCGATGCGTTCGCCGCCTGCGCACAGCAACGCGGCCACATCGCCGTCCACGCCAAGCTCCGTGTCGACCACGCGCAGCGGCATGTGCACCACGCCCCGCGCGGTCGCCCATTCGCGCAGGTACCCGCCCAACTTGTGCGCATCGAAATGATAGCCGTAGCTCGGTGCGAAGGGGAAATTATCGTTTGGTTGCGGGGCTTTGTGTGCTTCAGCCAACGTCTCGGCCAGGAACCAGTCGTCCGGGTTCGCGGGCACGTCCACGCCCCGTCGCCGCAAGGCGCAATTGCGCAGGAACTGCGGTTCGGTGTGCAGGTCTACTGGGCCGGGGAAGGGGTGGAAATAGCTCTCACAGCGCGCCCGCTCGCTCCAGCCGGTGAAGCGGATGCCCAGCTTGAAGGTCGCGTCGCAGGCCGCCATCCACTCGGCCTCGGCAATGCCGAGATGGTCGAAGAAGGCCTTGAGTTGCGGGGTTGACCCTTCGCCAACCCCAATGATCCCGATATCGGGGCTTTCGACCACCGTTACCGATCCGCCCCGCTCGCCCCATTCCTTGTGGAGCAGGCAGGCGGTGATCCAGCCTGCGCTGCCGCCGCCGAGCACGACGACGCGGGGAAGGGTAGGAGTGCTCACCGCTTGAGCGGTATCAGCCGCACTGCAAATCCGCCACCCGGTGCCATGCGCAGATCGAGCGTATCGGCTGCGGTGACGCGCTTTTCCTCGATGATGATGTCGAACCGCGCCTCGCCTTCCCAATTTGCGGAAGGGCCATCGCGATAGATCTGCGCGCGGTAAGTCCTACCCGGATCGAGGAATGACAGCGAGACCCGGCTGTCGCGACCCTGCTCGTCGACCACCCCGCCGACATACCAGTCGGCGCTGTTGCGGTCCTTGCGCGCGGTAATCACGTAGTCGCCCACCTGCGCGTCGAGCACGCGGCTTTCCGACCAGTCGGCGGGCACATCCTTGATGAACTGGAAGGCCTTGGGATACTTCGCGTAATTCTCGGGCAGGTCGGCCGCCATCTGGATCGGCGAATAGACTACCACATATTCCGCCAGTGCCCGCGCCTGCGTCATCTGCAGCGGCTGCCCGCGGCCCTCGAGGCTGAGGACACCGGGGGTGTAATCCATCGGGCCAGCCAGCATGCGGGTGAAGGCAAGCGTCGGAATATGGCTCGGCCCGTTGGGCGGTACGCCCCAGGCGTTGAATTCCATGCCCCGCGCGCCCTCGCGGGCGACCCAGTTCGGATAGGTGCGCCGCAGGCCGGTGTCCTTGACCGGTTCGTGTGCGTTGATCGCGATGTGCCGCTTAGCCGCCTCGGTCACGACCTTGAGGTGGTGGCGCTGCATCACCTGGCTTTCGGTGCATTCGCGTGTCTCGATGCCATCCGCATGGACATAGCGCAGGTTGCAGGCATCGGTGACGTAGCCCGTCTTGATGGTCTTCACGCCGTGCTGGGCCATCAGGTCGAGCCCGGCTTCGAGTTGCGCCTCGTAATTGCCGATATCGCCCGAGGTTTCGTGGTGGCCGATGATAGGCACGCCCTTCTTCGCGGCGTAGCGCGCCAGCTCGTCGAAGTCATAGTCGGGATAGGGCTGAGTGAAACTGAACAGCGACCCGTTGAAGAACCAGTCGCCATCCCAGCCGACGTTCCAGCCTTCGACCAGCACGCCTTCGAAGCCGTTCTTCGCCGCGAAATCGATGTAGCGCTTGACGTTGGCGGTGGTCGCACCGTGGATCGGGCCCGAACCCCAGCTCTCGACCGCGAGATGCATTCCCCACCACACGCCGACGTATTTGTGGGGCTTGAACCAGCTCACATCACCCAGCTTGTTGGGTTCATTGAGGTTGAGTTCGATATCGCTCATCGCCAGCCCGGCGGCATTGTCCGAGACCAGGATCGTACGCCATGGGGTGGCAAAGGGTACATCGCGCACGGCCCGCGCTGCGCCGCTTCCGGTGGGGGCGAGCGTGGCGCGGAAGTTGGCACCGGTTGTGCGCTTGACCCACATACCGGCAAAATCCACCAGTGCGGCTTCGTGCAGTGCGATGTGCGTGCCGTCAGCCATGCGGAGGGTCAGCGGTGTATGCGCGACCGAGACTCCCGAGATCGGCGTCTGCTCATAGAGATATTCGTAGCGGTTCCATTCGCCGCCAGGAATCCACCAGGCGGTCCCGTCCTGCGCGATATTGAACTCGGTCAGTTCCTCCGCGATCCGCACGGTCTGGCCCATACTCGCGTCGTCGAACAGGTAGCGGAAACCGATGCCATCGTCGAACACGCGGAAGACCACGCCGAACTTGCGCTTCGCGTCGCTCTGTTCCTCGAAGCGAACGGTCAGCTCGTTGTGATTGTCGCGGACGAAGCGCCGTTCGCCCCAGGGTTGTTCCCAGGTCTCGTCATGACTGGCGCGGCTGCTCCCGACCACGGCAAGGCGACGTTCCAGCTTGTCCTGGTCGGTCAACAGGAAACCGAGGCGACTGTCGGTGATGACTGGCTTGCCGTCCCTCTCGACGCGGTAGAACGGCCGCCATTCGCCGTTGACGTCGACGGTAACGGTCAGGCGGCCATCAGGCGAGCTGACCGTCTCTCCTGCGAATGCCGCCGGTGCGACAGTCAGGAGGAGTGTCGCGAGGAGCAAACGGAAGAACGTCATAGTTCGAGGACCAATGCTGCGAAGGGAGGAAGGGAGGTCGGGCTCGCATCGTTGACGGCGGCGATCACAGCTCCGGGCTGTAATTCCGACGGAACTACCAGTGTCGCGGCGCCCAAATTGAACAGGCACCGGATTACTTGTCCGCCGCCCTGCCGCTCGATCACGAAGATTTCGTCGACTTGCGCGCAGCGGGTCACTGCGCCGTGATGGAGTGCCGGATTGGCGTTGCGCAGCGCCAGCATCGCGCGGGTGTGGTTGAGCAGCGAACCCTCATCGGCTTCCTGCCGGTCGACCGCGCGGGCGAGGTTGTCTTCCCCGACCGGTAGCCACGGCTCGCCGTTGGTGAAGCCGGCGTGCTTGGCATCGGCCTGCCATGGCATCGGCGTGCGTGCGCCGTCGCGGCTCAACGTCAGCGGCCAATTGGCGATCGCTTCGGGATCGTGGAGCTGCTCGAACGGGATATCGACCTGGGTGAGGCCCAGTTCCTCGCCGTAATAGAGGATGATATTGCCGCGCAGGCAGGCGAGCAGCAGCATCTTGAGGCGCGCAGCGGGGGCATGCTGGTCCGCGCTCCACCAGCGGCTGATCGCACGCGGGGCGTCGTGATTCTCGAAAGCCCAGCTCGGCCAACCGAGGCCTTCCTCGTCGGGCCATTGCGCCAATGCCGCCGAGATTGCGCCGGGCGTCAGCTTGTCGGCATAGAGGAAGTTGAAGCCATAGGCGGAATTGAGATGCCTTTCGCCCGCGGTGAAGGCCTTCATCTCGGCCTCCGCTTCGTCCCCGCCAACCTCGGCCACCGTGAACACCGCTTCGTATGCGTCGGTCAGTTCGCGGATTCGCGCGATGAACGCCGGGATATCGGGGTGCGACTGATTGTACTTCTTGAGCTGGAAATCGAACGGCCGGCTGCGCGGGCGATCGCTGGCGGGGGCCGGCGGATTGTCGCGCAATTCGGGATCATGCATGGCGAAATTGAGCGCGTCGATCCGGTAGCCGTCGACGCCCCGGTCCAGCCAGAAGCGCATCACATCCAGCACCGCGTCCTGGACTGCCCGGTTGTGCAGGTTGAGCTGCGGCTGCGAGCTCAGGAAGTTGTGCATGTAGTACTGACCGCGCCGGGCATCCCACGTCCAGGCGGGCCCCCCGAACACCGATTGCCAGTTGGACGGTGGCGACCCGTCGGGCTTGGCATCCGCCCAGACATACCAGTCGTTTTTGGGATTGCTGCGGTCCGAACGGCTTTCGGTGAACCAGGCGTGTTCGTCCGACGTATGTGAAAAGACCTGATCGATCAGGACCTTGAGCCCGAGCTCGTGCGCGCGCGCGGCCAGGGCATCGAAATCGGACAGCGTGCCGAAGATCGGATCGACGTCGCAATAGTCGGCGACGTCATAGCCGAAGTCCTTCATCGGCGAGACGAAGAAGGGCGAAATCCATATCGCGTCCACGCCAAGCGAGGCGACGTGCGGCAGACGCTGCGTGATGCCGGGCAGGTCACCGATCCCGTCGCCGTTCGAATCCTGGAAGCTGCGCGGATAGATCTGATAGATCGCCGCGCCCTTCCACCATGGTAGGGCAGCGCTTTCGTCGGCGACCTGCGCGATCGCGGCTTGGCGGTTCATTCAGTTGTCTCCGAAACTCGGCAGAGTGCCCAACCGAAGGCGGGCAAGGTAAATGCGGCGCTGCCCGGTGCGGTTACCTGGGCGGGGCAGGCGCCCGATAGGGTCTCGAGCCCACTTGCGCCATAGCCAAGGGCCACGTTGACATCACGCGGCGCGTTGCCGGTGTTGAACACGGCGAGGTATTCGGTGTCGTCGACAGGATCGAACCGGCTCGCCGCAAAGACGCCGGGACCCTGTTCGTAGTGGCGGATCACTTGCTTGCCACGGGTTAGGGCCGAGTGGTTCCTGCGGATCGCACTGAATTCCGCGATAAGGGCAAAGAGTGGGTGGCTCTCGTCGAAATTGCTGGCCGCAGTGGTTGCGTCGGTGCCGATCAGGTCGTTGTCGTTGTAGACTGCGGTCTTCGACGGCATCATGTCTTCGCGGGCAAGCTGATCGCCGCCATCACCAACGAAACCCTGCTCGTCACCGTAATAGATGACCGGTGCCCCGCGCAGGCTGAGCATCATCGCGTGGCCAAGCATCACGCGCTGGAGCAGCTCGTCCTGCGAGATATCGGGCTTGTCGGCTCTGATGAGAGTCGAGAAGCGACCCATGTCGTGATTGCCAAGGAAGGTCGGCAGGTTGCGCGCCGCGTCCTCGCCTCCTTCGTAAAGCACGTCGCCGTCGAACATGTGCGCCAACACGACGGTGCCCTGGTCGCGACCCAGCAATTCGCGCATCGCCGCCTGGAAGGCGAAGTCCAGCACGGCAGGTAGTTTGTCGCGGCGGGTATACTGGGCAATATAGCCGCTGTCGGGCACGTCCTTGTAGACTTCGCCGAACATGGTGAAGTTCGGGATGCCGCTCTCCTGCGCGACCTTCTCGATCGCCGGGACGAATGCCTGCCAGAAGCCGGGGTCGACGTGGCGGGCGGTGTCGATCCGGAAGCCGTCGATCCCGAAGTCACGCACCCAGCCCGAGAATATCTCGATCATCCCCGCACGCACACGCGGGTGTTCGGTAAACAGGTCGTCGAGCCCGGCGAAATCGCCGAACCGGCTGTCTTCGCCGGTGAAGCTGCTGTTCCCGCGATTGTGGTAGTAGATCGGGTCGTTGAGCCAGGCGGGGACCTTAACGTCTTTCTCGGTCGCCGGAACAACCGGCTGATAGGCGTATCCCGCATCGGTGAGCTTCGCGAAATTCGCTGCCGAGCTGTCCTCGTCACCCATGAAGCCGGGATTGGTCGGCTGACCATCGGCCTTGCCGCGGGTCGAATAGGGATAGTCGGCCTTGCTGCGATACTCGAAATTGGTTTCGGCGCCGTCGGCATAGGTGATGACGTCGGCGGTGTGGTTGGTGATGATGTCCATATAGACCTTCATCCCGCGCGCATGGGCCGCGTCGACGAAGGCCTTGAATTCGTCCCGGCTGCCGAAATGGCTGTCGGGGCGGGTAAAGTCGGTCACCCAGTAGCCGTGGTAGCCCGCGCTCTCATCCCCTGCCGGGCCTTGTACCGGCTTGTTCTGGAAGATCGGCGCGAACCAGATCGCGGTGATCCCGAGCTTCTCGAGATAGTCGAGCCTGCTGGTCAGCCCCTTCAGGTCTCCGCCGTGATAGAAGCCCTTGGCGGACGGGTCGAAGCCGGTCTTCAGCCGATCGCCGCGAAAACCGCCCTTGTCGTTAGACGGATCGCCGTTCTCGAACCGGTCGGGCAGCACGAAATAGACGACTTCTTCGGAAGGAAGCCGATCGCGCATAGCTGCCTTTGCCTCGGCGGACGGCGGTTCGGCATGGGCAAGCGAGGCCATGCCGAGGGCCAGCAAAGGCAGAACGGATCGGATCATGCGGGAACTCCCTGCGGTTTGACTGTCTTGAGCATGGTTTGCACGAATTGGAGGTGTGTCGGCATCCGCCGCACTTCTTCGACCAGCATGGCTTCGGTTCCGTCGAGCAACTTGCGAAGGTCGCCTTCCGGCATGGCATCGGCCAATGGGTTGTAGCCACGGGCTTCGACACCCTGACCGACCAGAACCTGGAACCAGCCAACTTCGGTGAACAGTTCTTCATGCTCGCGATGGATGAAGCCGCTTGCCTGCCACTGGGCGATCTTGGCGTTGAGCGTGTCGGGCAGGTCCATAGCGCGCACGCCATCCCAGAAGGCTTCGCCCTCGCGGGCGTTGGCGTGATAGTGCAGGATCAGGAAATCGCGGATACGCGCCCATTCGAATTCGCATTGCGCGTTGAACCAGTTGACAATCGCGGGATCCGGATTGCCTGACGGCAGCACACTCAGGAAGCGGCTGATGGTCGACTGGATCAGGTGGATCGAGGTCGATTCCATCGGCTCGAGGAAGCCGGCGGAAAGGCCGATGGCCAGGCAATTGCCGCGCCACATTTCCCGCCGGGCGCCGGTGGTAAAACCGATGGGGCGCGGATCGGCGAGGGGAGCACCGTCAAGATTGCCGAGAAGTACCTCGGCCGCTTCGTCGTCGCTCAGATGTGCGCTCGAATAGACCAGCCCATTACCGATACGGTGTTGCAGCGGAATCCGCCACTGCCATCCCGCCTTGCGCGCAATGGCGCGTGTGTAAGGCGTGAAGTCCCCGCCATTCGCGCACGGGACGGCAAGCGCGCGGTCACATCGTAGCCACTGGGTCCAGTCCTCATAGTCGGTCCCGAGCGTCTGCCCGATGAGGAGGGCGCGAAAACCCGTGCAGTCGAAGAAGAAGTCGCCTCCGATCTCGCGCTTGCCATTCAGCCGCAGCGCGGAGATGGCCCCGCTCTCGCCATCGCGCGCGACCTCTTCGATCAGGCCTTCATGACGCACCACGCCGCGCGCCTCGGCAAAGCGTCGCAGATGGGCGGCGTAGAGTCCCGCATCGAAGTGATAGGCATAGGGCATCTCGGGGGCGCCCTGGGCCCTGCGCCCGCGTTGCATGCACAATGTGCGGGCGGCGAGTTCGTTGAGCGAATAGCGCATCAGCGGCTTGGCGAAGCCGAGTTGCTTTGCACGCAACCAATAATGTTGGAATGGCAGCAGCCCGGCGCGCCGACCGATTGCACCGAAGGCGTGCATGTAGGTTTCGCCTTCGCGCAGCCAGCCATCGAACTCGATGCCAAGCTTGAAGGTCGCCTTGGTTTCGCGAACGAACTCTGCCTCGTCGAGGCCAAGCGCACCGTTGAACAGGTGGATTTGGGGAATGGTCGCTTCGCCGACGCCGATGGTCCCGATGGCGTCGCTTTCGACCAGAGCTATTTCAGTGCCCGGAGGGGCAAATCGGGCCAGTGCCGCGGCCGCCATCCAGCCGGCGGTTCCGCCTCCCGCGATGACGTAGCGTATGTGCTTGCCGCTATCAGATTTTGAGTGGGTCATGATCGAGTCGATCCCCCTGGGTCAAATTCCGACCGGGCCATAGCAGGCCATCCGGCATCAAGGCCAAAGTGGGGGCGGGGCGGCCGGGAGGAGAGTGGCCGCCCCGCAAGTCAGTTCTGGGTCAGAACTTGTAGGTGAAGCCCGCCAGGAAACGGCGACCGTAGATCTGGTAATCGATCACCTGGTTCCGTGCCGCACCGACCGAGGCGAAACGTTCATCGGTCAGGTTCTGGCCCTGGACGTAGAGCGACAGGCCTTCGAGAGCGCTGCCGGGCTGGAAGTCATACCCGATCTGCGCGTCGATGATCGTCTCTGCCAGTGCCGTCCGCCGGGTCGGCGATCCGCCGAAGCCGGTGAAGTCGCCCAGGAAGGTCGAACGGTGACGGGCGCTGACACGCGTGTTGAAGCCCGCCTTCTCGAAATAGGCCGTGCCGTTGACCACCCACTTGGAGTAGCCCGGGATGGTGGTTTCCGCGCCATCGGCGTCCTTGACCTTGGTCTCGGTGTAGCCAACGCCGCCGGTGATCCCGAAGCCTTCAAGCGCGCTGCTGAAGTTCGAGAACGGGAGGGTCACCGCCAGTTCGCCGCCGTAGAGGTCACCGCCCCCGGTGTTGACCGGGGCGTCGAGCGTGCCTTGGCTCGGCAGGTTAGGATAGGCATCCGCGCCGGTCGGTGCGGGGAAGGCTCCGTAGTCGAAGTTGAAGCGACCGTTGAAGATGTAGCTCTTGATGTCCTTGTAGAACAGCTGGACAGCAACCACGCCACCGGTACCGAAGTACTTCTCGACGTTGAAATCGACGGCGTTGGCACGATAGGGCCGCAGGTAGGGGTTACCGCCGCCGCCACGGATGATGCCGCCCGGTACCGACGCATCGATCCCGTACCCGATCGACAAGCGCGTGTCGTCAAGGCGCGAACGCATGATTTCGCGTGCCGCGGCAAAGCGGATCACCCAGTCGCTGTCGAGTCTCAGCGAGAGGTTCATGCTGGGCAATACGTCCCAGTAGTTGTCGCCGAGAGTCAGTTCTTGCGGCCCGGCTGGGCCGAAAATGAACCCAGTCGATTTCTGGTTGGTATTGATCGCCTGGACGCCAAAATTGCCGGTCAGGACACCTCCACCCACATCTTGCTCGATGTTGGCTTGCAGGTACGCTGTCATCAGATCTTCGTTGACCGTGTAGCCCTTGCCCAGGACGTCGTTGGCGGCGTTGGGTCCGCTGGTGACGCGAGGCTCGAGCTCCAGGATGCCGGCAGCAATCAGCTCACGTGCGTCATAGCTGACGATCGGACCCAGGCCGAGGTAGCTGAGATCGGTCGAG